>NZ_CDRVLZ010000009.1:0-112804 GCF_977072305.1 Adlercreutzia sp. CNCM I-6207 | reverse complement strand
TGGGCGGCGGTACCAATTTATCTTACCCAGGGTACCAAGCCCGCTGACTGGCGGTACCAGATTCTGCTGATTGTTGGTACCGGAGAGGGTTACTACTCAGGTTATTGAGGAAGATTGGGCAAACCTTGAAAAGGCCGGATACATTATAAAGGCTGAAACCCTTGAAGAGATCGCCGAGGCGTTCGATTTGCCTGTGGATACCTTCTTGGCCACGGTTGAACGCTATAACGAGCTTGCGGAAAAGGGGGTAGATGAGGACTTCTATTGCGAGTCGTTCCGTATGTCAACTTTGAAGAATCCGCCTTACTATGCGATCAACTTGGCTTCACGCCTGCTTTGCACGCTCGATGGATTGCGCATCAATGAAAAGATGGAGGTTTTGGATACGGAGTCCAGACCAATCCCAGGACTCTATGCGGCCGGCAATGATTCTGGAGGTTTTTTTGCCAACAATTATCCTGAATTGGTAGTAGCAGTTGCCGCAGGACGTACGGTCACATTCGGACGACTTGCAGGCAAGAACGCTGCATCGAATCATTCATAATTGCAATGCGGGTTTTAACTTGAGGAAAATGCACTGAGTCCTCCCCTGGGCGCTTGAGCTTGAGTTCGAGCGCCTGTTTCTTAGCCGTTGTCGACCGCCGATCTTTTGTCAAAATCTCGGTTAACCGAGGAGGTAGTCAAGAAAAGCCCGCAGGGGAGGAAACTGATTGTCTTGTTTCCACGCGACGCCATATTCCACAGTCGTTGGAGGGGAAAGTGGAATAACAGCGATGCCCGGAATTGGCTCTGTCATATCGCCCATGGCGAATAGGGTAAGTGCTTCCCCGCTTCGCACGGAGGTGAAACCCCGCGAGAAATCTTCGTTGACTACGAACTCGACGGGGATGTTCCGTTTCGCAATCATCCTGCGGAGTTCAACTATTTCTCGAGAATATGAGATTTGTACAGGAATGAATACGGTTCGATTCCGAAAATCATCAAGCGTGATTATTTCTTGCGCAGCAAGAGGATCGCTCTTACGCATGTTGACGCATAGGCGATTCATGTTGAGGAGGGCAAATTCAATCCCTTCCTCGACCCCCAGTTCTCCACGAAAAAGAAATTGAATGTCGATTTCTCCTCGTCGTAAAGCCTGTAGACTTGGTATGGAGTCGAGTGACCGTACACTGGTTTTGATTTCGGGCGTCATCTCGTTGAAGTGGGCGACGATGGCGCACGGGTAAGAGCAGAAAGCCGCATGAACTCCGATGTTAAGAGTCTGAGCCGAGTGAGAATCTAACTGTTGGACATCGCGTACAAGCTGGATGGTTTTCTCATAAAGGCCGGTTATAGAGCTATAGAACATCAGGCCAGCGGGGGTCAACTCCACCGAATGAGCGTCTCGGGCAAATAGCTGCACACCGAGTTCGTTTTCCAATATCTTTATCTGGTAAGAGACGGTAGGTTGACTCACAAATAGCGTTTCAGCTGCTTTAGCAAAGCTCTTGTTTTCTGCAGTTGCCATGAGGGCCCGTATTTGCGTCAATGTGATATTGATTTGGGTGTTTTTGCCTCTCATATTTGCTCCCGTGGATGTCAATTTTGCAATCGGCAAGAATCTTCCCATTCAGGCATTTCTCTTAACCTGCGGGTGGTCGTCTGCTGCTCTAAAAGAAGCGCGACGTACTTCATCGCAAAAGTACGTCGCAAATTGCAGGGGGACGTTCAGGATTTTAATTTTTCTTTTTGCCAATCTGCAACTTATTAGAAGCGCAGCGACAGGCAGGACAGGCCGCCGTCGACCTTGCGGTACTCGGAGGTGTCCACCACGAGCGTCTTGTAGCCGAGGTCCTGCACCGCTTTCAGCACGGTGGGGTAGCCCTCGGGCACGATGACCGTGCCGTTGACCCAGATGCAGTTGGCCCCGTAGGCCTCGTCCTCGGGCACGATTACCTTGTTGTACTGGGCGAAATCCGGCTTCTCGATAAACTCGCCGGAAACGAGCATATTGCCGTCCTCCAGGTAGTTCACGCCGGTCTTCAGATGCAGCACCTCCTCCAGCGGGACCTCGGAGCCCTCGAGCCCCCAGCCCTCGAGGATCTCGATGAACTGGCGGATGCCCTCCTCGTTGGTGCGAGCGGATCGACCCACGTAGAAGTGGTCGCCCACCATCATGACGTCGCCGCCGTCCAGCGTGCCCGGCGCGACGATGTGCTTGACGTGCTCGTCGTCGAAGAACTGGCGGATGGTCGGCTCGATCTCGTTCTTCTCGCCGTTGCGGGAATCGGCGCCGGGGTTGGTGATGATGGCGCCGCAGCGCGTGATAACCGCGGGATCCTCCACGAAGCACGAGTCTGGGTATTCCTCCAGCGCCGGCAGCTCGGTCACTTCCACGCCGCATTGCTTCAGGGCGGCGATGTAGTCGTCGTGCTCCTCCACGGCGCGCTCGTAGATGGGCTGGCCCAGCTCCGGGGCGCTCGTGATGCCGTTGCACAGAGACTTGCCCGGCTTACGGACGATGACGTTGGTGAACTTGGTCATAGAGACTCCTTGTCCTCGCTTGCGCGTTTTCGCGTGAGAACAGTGTAGCGCTGACGAGACGTCAATGGCACACTATCTTTGAGGAAGTCTTCCATAAAACAGGACGCGCCGGTTTGGGCCCCGGCGCGTCCTGCGCTTCGTCTGTTGCAGCCGCCTAGCCCTCTTCGCGCTCCAAGATGAGGTCGCCGAGGAAGCGGATGATGTCGTCGGACTCGAACATCGGCACGCCGTCCACGATAAGGCACGGCACCTGGCCCTTGCCGGCGATGCGGATGAGGTCGTCTTTCACGCCCGGCTCGAGGGTGTCGCGCATGGGCATGGCGATATCCTCCTGCTCCATAAAGGCGAGCACCTTGTGGCAGAAGGGGCAGGTGGGCTTGTAGTAGAGAACCATGTTATCGAAGTACATGAGGCTTCCTTTCCTCAGGACAAAAACTTTTCTTTTTTTGGTCACAAAATCGAGTTTTGGGTTCCAGATCATGATAATTGCTTCACCATCCGCCCGAAATCGGGCTCGAAACTAGTTGAGTGACCGTTAAAATAAACGAAAAACGTATATTTTGGTGAGATGCAAAACCCAGAACTCGATTTTGTGACCATTTCTGCCAAAATCTTTGCAAGGGCGTGGATTCTCCGCCTCCGAACCGCTCGGCTCTTATGTTGAGGGCGCGGCTCGCATATGGGGTTACAATGGCCGAGTAACTGACGGCTGCTCGGGGCATGACGCAGGACGGGGCGCATCGGCGCCGCCGCAGGGGCTTCGGGCGTGCGACGAAGGAGAATCGCCTCATGGCTAGGGTCTACAACTTTTCCGCCGGTCCCGCTGTGCTTCCCGAGGAGGTGCTGCGCCAGGCGGCCGCCGAGATGCTCGACTACGATGGCACCGGCATGTCCGTCATGGAGATGAGCCATCGCTCCAAGCCCTTCGCGAACATCATCGAGACGGCCGAGGCCGACCTGCGCGAGCTTCTGCAGATTCCCGACAACTACCAGGTGCTTTTCCTGCAGGGCGGCGCCACCCAGCAGTTCGCGGCCGTCCCGATGAACCTCATGCAGAACAAGAAGGCCGACTACATCGTGTCCGGCTCCTGGTCGAAGAAGGCCTGGAAAGAGGCGCAGCTCTACGGCGAGGCGCGCTGCGTGGCCTCTTCCGAGGACGAGAACTTCTCCTACGTGCCCGACGTGGCCGGCCTCGAGTTCGACCCTGAGGCCGACTACGTGTACATCTGCCAGAACGAGACCATCTACGGCACCACGTACCACGCGCTGCCCGAGACCGGTGGCATTCCGCTGGTCACTGATGTGAGCTCGATGTTCCTCTCCGAGCCCATGGACGTGTCGAAGTTCGGCCTCATCTACGGCGGCGTGCAGAAGAACATAGGCCCCGCCGGCGTGACCATCGTCATCGTGCGCGACGATCTGGTGCGCGAGGACGTGCTGCCCTTTACACCCACCATCATGCGCTACACCACCCAGGCGAAGGCGAAGTCGCTGTCGAACACCCCGCCGGCTTACGGCATCTACATCTGCGGCCTCGTGTTCAAGTGGCTGAAGGAGATGGGAGGCCTGTCCGTTATGGCCGAGCGCAACAAGGAGAAGGCCGCCATTCTGTACGATTACCTCGATCAGAGCAAGCTGTTCCGCGGCACCGCCCGCAAGGAGGATCGCTCGCTCATGAACGTGCCCTTCGTCACGGGCTCCGACGAGCTGGATGCGCTGTTCGTGGCCGAGGCGAAGTCCCACGGCATCGAGTCCATCAAGGGCCATCGTTCGGTGGGCGGCATGCGCGCGAGCATCTACAATGCCATGCCTAAGGCCGGCGTCGAGGCGCTCGTCGCCTTCATGGCCGAGTTCGAGAAGAACAACGGTTAACGACCAAACAAAAGGGGGAGGCGTCAGCCTCCCCGTGATAAAGCGGAAGCCCTGCGAGGGCGACGAATGCGGAAGGTGGCGCTCATGACGAAGAAGATCCTGGTTACCGAGGACTTGGTGCAGGAAGGCATCGATTCGCTCACCGAGCACGGCTATGAAGTTGACATGCTCATCGACCCCACGGCCGAGGAGCTCATCGGCGCCATCGCTCCCTACGACGCGCTCATCGTGCATCCGAACACGGTGGTCGACTCTTCGCTGCTCGATGCCGCCGAGAACTTGAAGATCATCGGGCGCGCGGGCGTGACGGTGGACAACATCGATATCGAGGCCGCCTCCGAGCGCGGCGTCATCGTGTGCAACGCGCCGAACTCGAACGTCATCTCGGCCGCCGAGCACACCATGGCGCTCCTGCTTGCCGCCGCGCGCCACATTCCCGAGGCAAGTGCGTCCATGCACGAGGGCCAGTGGCGGCGCGCCGATTTCATGGGCAGCGAGCTGTTCGGCAAGACGCTCGCCATCTTCGGTTTGGGACGCGTCGGCGGCCTTGTGGCCGAGCGGGCCGCGGCCTTCGGCATGAACCTCATCGGGCACGACCCCTACTGCTCGCCCGAGCGCGCCCTGCATCTGGGCGTCACGCTTTACGACGACATGGCGCCGGTGCTCGCCCAGGCCGACTTCATCACGGTGCACCTGCCCCGCACGGTGAGCACGCTCGGCATGTTCGGCGCCGACGAGTTCGCCGCCATGAAGGACGGGGTCGTGCTCGTGAACGCGGCCCGTGGCGGCATCTTCAACATGGACGCCCTGGCCGATTTCGTGGCCGCCGGCAAGATCGCGGCCGTGGCTGTGGACTCCTTCGAGGCCGAGCCCTGCACCGACTCGCCCTTGCACGAGTTCGAGAACGCCATTCTGACGCCGCATCTGTCGCCCATGACCCACGAGGCCCAGCGGCGCGCCTCCACCCAGATCGCCGAGTACGTGGAAGCGGGCCTGGAGGGCGGCATGGTGGCTACGGCGGTGAACCTCTCGCCGCTGCCACCGGAGGTCTTCGACGCCATCGGCCCCTACGTGCACGCCTGCAAAATGATGGGATCGATGGCCAGCCAGATTCTCGGTCACACGCCGAAGAGCCTGAAGGTGGAGCTGGCCGGCGGCCTGGCCGATGCCGACCCGGCGCCGCTGCTCGCGGCGGTGCTCGACGGCGGCTTGTCCTACCGGCGCCTCGGGGCCTTCTCGGCGGCCAACGCGGAGTCGGTGGCCTCCCAGCACGGCATTTCCGTCACGACGGCCTCGGTGCGCGATGCCGGCGAGTACGCCTCCTCGGTGCGCATCGTGGCCGACGAGGTGGAGGTGGCGGCGACGCTGTTCGGCACGGAGCACACGCCCCGCATCATCTCGCTCATGGGCTACAAGATCGATATCGCGCCGGCAACCACGTCGCTTGTGTTCGAGTATGTGGACGCGCCCGGCCGCATCGGCGTTATCGGCACCATTCTGGGCGACGCTGCGGCCAACATCACCACGATGCAGATCGGCACCAAGCCGGAGGAGTCCTGCGCGCTCGTGTACATGAATGTCGAGGGGGACGTGTCCGAAGCGGTGCTCGACCGCCTGCGCGGGGCCATCGATCTGCGCAACCTGTGGAAGATCACCTTGTAGCGGCCATCGACGGCTCCGATGTCGGGCTATAGAAAGATTTAACCGTGTCCAGCGGCGCCTCTTAACGGGGGCGCCGCTGGTTTTTGCTATGATGCTTTCGGTCAACTATGTCCGCGTCTCGGGCGCGAACTGTCGGAAGAAGAAAAGAAGAAAGAAGGACGGCATGACACGCAAGATCGACATCTTCGATACCACGCTGCGCGACGGCGAGCAGTCGCCGGGCGCCTCTATGAACACGGAGGAGAAGCTCGTCATCGCCCGCCAGCTCCTTCGCCTGAACGTCGATGTCATCGAGGCCGGCTTTCCCATCTCAAGCCCCGGCGACTTCGAGTCGGTGCGCCGCATCTCCGAGCTGGCCGGCGACGCGGCCGTGGTGTGCGCGCTCACCCGCGCCGTGGACAAGGACATCGACTCGGCGGCCGATGCGCTGAAGTTTGCGAAGCGTCCCCGCATCCACACCGGCATCGGCGTGTCGCCCTCGCACATGCGCGACAAGCTGCGCATCACCGAGGACGAGTGCATCGAACGGGCGGTGCACGCGGTCAGCTACGCCAAGAAGTACGTGGAAGACGTGCAGTTCTACGCCGAGGACGCGGGCCGGTCGGACTTCGCGTTCCTCGCTCGGGTCATTGAGGCGGTCATCAAGGCGGGGGCCACGGTGGTGAACATCCCGGACACCACGGGCTACTCGCTGCCGGAGGACTTCGGCGCGCGCATCAAGTACCTCATGGACAACGTGGCCGGCATCGACGACGTCACCGTGTCGGTGCACTGCCACAACGACTTGGGCATGGCCACGGCGCTGTCGCTGGCCGGCGTGCGCAACGGGGCCACGCAGATCGAGTGCACCATCAACGGCCTCGGCGAGCGCGCGGGCAACACGGCCATGGAGGAAGTGGTCATGGCCATGCGCATGCACGGCAAGGAACTCGATGCGCACACCGACATCAACACCCGCGAGTTCATCAAGGCGAGCCGCTTGGTCAGCTCCATCACCGGCATGAACGTGCAGGCCAACAAGGCCATCGTGGGCGCCAACGCCTTCGCCCATTCCTCGGGCATCCACCAGGACGGCGTGCTGAAGAAGCGCGACACCTACGAGATCATCGATCCGGCCGAGGTGGGCGTGGGCCAAAGCCAGATCGTGCTGACGGCCCGCAGCGGACACGCGGCCCTGAAGCACCGCCTGGAGGAACTCGGCTACGAATACGAGGGCGAGGAGCTCGACCGCCTCTACACTGCCTTCCTCGACGTGGCCGACAAGAAGAAGGAAGTCTACGACGAGGATCTGGAAGCGCTCGTGAACGAACGCGATCGCGAGGAGTGCGCCATCTACACGCTGGAGGGCGTGCAGGTCAGCTGCGGCTTCCCCTTGAAGCCCACGGCCACGGTGACCCTGCGCGGGCCCGAGGGAGACGTGCGGACGGTGTGCGATTGGGGCGCCGGCCCGATCGATGCGGTGTACAAGGCCATCGATCAGATCGTGCAGGTCGACAACGACCTGTCCGAGTTCGCCGTGAACGCCGTGACCCGCGGCATCGACGCGCTCGGCGAGGTGACCGTGCGCGTGAAGGCCGCCGGCGGCGAGGTGTACGTGGGCCGCGGGGCCGATGGCGACATCATCGTCAGCTCGGCGAAGGCCTACTTGAATGCGCTCAACCGACTGCTCGCCGAGAAGCGCTAAAGGAGGCCTCTTCTCTAAGGGCGTTGCCGAAGAGCGTGCCTGGCGTTACGTTCACCGAAGCCGATGGGACATCTCATCGGCTTCTTTATTTCCCTTTTCCGTCCTCAAGTAAAATAGTGTGATATCGAATTTCAAGGAGGCACGTTATGGCTGAGGACAACAAGCTCGGGCGCAAGATTACCACGCTGCGCGAGGCGCATCATCTGACCTGCCAGGATCTGGCCGACCGTTGCGGTTGCGACGTGACGGTCATCGAGAAGCTGGAGGCCGGCGAGGTGCCGCCGTCCTTGGCGCCGCTGATCAAGCTTACCCGCGCCCTCGGCGTGCGCCTGGGCACCCTCATGGATGACGACGAGACCTACGGGCCCGCCTACATCAGCACCGATCAGATGGAGGAAGTGGAGCGCGTGAAATCGCTCCAGACTGCCAAGGACGCCGGCGACCTGTCCTACTTCAGCCTGGCGGCGGGCCGTCCCTCCCGTCATATGGACCCGTTCATCATCACCGTGAGCCCCACCGGCGAGGCCACGCACAAGCTGGATTCCCATGAAGGGGAGGAGTGGCTCTACGGCATGGAGGGGGAGATCGAGATCGAGTACGGCAACGAGACCTACGTGCTCGGCCCCGGCGAGTCCATCTACTACGATTCCATCGTGCCCCACCAGGTGCGCGCCCATAATGGGCAAAACGCTAAATTCTTGGCCTGCGTATATACGCCGTTCTAAGCCGGGGAGGGATCTATGACGGAAGAGAACAAGACGACCGACGCTCCCGTTCCCGGGTCTCCCGATTATCCGCTGCACTCGGAGCTGACCATCGGCGCCTACTTGAAGCAGCAGGTGGCGATCGATCCCGATCACGAGTTCGTCGTGTACCCCGATCGCGACCTGCGCTGGACCTACAAGGACTTCGACGAGCGAACCGATGCTTTGGCCAAGGGCCTCCTGGCCATCGGCATGAAGCCGGGCGATCATTTGGGCGTGTGGGCGCGCAACATCCCCGACTGGCTCACCTTCATGTACGCCTCCGCGAAGATCGGCGTGGTCATGGTCACGGTGAACCCGGTGTACAAGTCCCACGAGCTCGACTACGTGCTGAAGCAGTCGGACATGAAGGCGCTCTGCGTGATCGATGCCTACCGCGATGTGGACTACCTGCAGATCATCCGCGATCTGGTGCCCGAGTCGCTGAACGTGCAGCGCGGCTTCCTCCATTCCGAGGAGTACCCCTTCCTCGAGAACCTCATCTACATGGGGCCCGAGAAGCACCGCGGCTTCTACAGCGTGCCGGAACTTCTGCTGCTCGGCCAGCACAAGCCGGACAGCTCCCTGGAATGGGCCCAGGGCCAGTTCGACAACAACGACGTGGTCATGATGCAGTACACGAGCGGCACCACGGGCTTCCCCAAGGGCGTCATGCTCACCCATCGCAACATTCTGAACAACGGCTTCTACATCGGCGAGGGACAGAAGCTCGGTGCCGAAGACCGTGTGTGCTTGCCGGTGCCGTTCTTCCACTGCTTCGGCTGCGTGCTGGGGGTCATGGCCTGCCTCACCCACCGCTGCACCATGCTCATCGTTGAGGAGTTCAACGCCGAGCTGGTGCTTCAGGCCCTCGACAAGGAGAAGGCGACGGCGGTCTACGGCGTGCCCACCATGTTCATCGCCGAGCTGAACCATCCGGACTTCGACTCCTTCGACCTGTCGCACCTGCGCACGGGCATCATGGCCGGCAGCCCCTGCCCGCCGGAGACCATGCGCGAGGTCATGGAGCGCATGAACATGCGCGACGTGACCATCTGCTACGGCCTCACCGAGACGAGCCCGGTGTTCACCCAGACCTCCGTGGACGACGACATCCCCCACAAGTGCGAGACCGTGGGCCGGGCGCACCCCCCGGTGGAAGTGCGCGTGCTGGACGTGAACGACGGCCACATCTGCGCGCCGGGGGAGCACGGGGAGCTGTGCTGCAAGGGCTACAACGTCATGAAGGGCTACTACAAGATGCCCGAGGAGACGGCCAAGGCCATCGATGCGAACGGTTTTCTGCACTCCGGCGACATGGGCACCGTGGACGAGGACGGGTATTTCCGCGTCACGGGCCGCATTAAGGACATGATCATCCGCGGCGGCGAGAACATCTACCCGCTCGAGGTGGAGAACTTCCTGCTCACCATGCCCGGCGTGCTGGACGCCCAGGTGGTGGGTATCCCCGATGCGCGCCTTGGCGAGATCGTGGGTGCCTTCATTCGCACGCGCCCGGGTTATGAGGACATGACCGAGGACGACGTGCGCGCCTACGCCATCCCGCGCATCGCCCGCTACAAGGTGCCCAAGCGCGTCTTCTTCGTGGACGATTTCCCCATGACCCCCTCCATGAAGGTGCAGAAGTTCAAGCTCCGCGAGATGGCCGAGGAATTGGTGAAATCCGGGCAGTAGGGAAGTTCCCGAACGGTTCGGAGGGCTCCGTTTCTCTATGCGAGCTCGCACCGATTCGGGGATGATTTCGTAGGGGGCGACCTCGGTCGCCCCTCCTCGAGCGAGGTTGCTCCACCAGCAGAGGGCTGACCGAGGTCAGCCCCTACGAGACGGCTTCCGCTACGAGAACCTTCCCATGGGGTTCATGCGCTGGTGCTCGATGTAGAACACTCTCACTTCGTCGGCGTCGTAGTCGATCACGTAATAGATGGTGAAGGGGGTGTCGGGAATGGCGATCCACCGGCACGGAACCGAGAGGCGCGCCGCATCGTAGACGGGGTCGTACTCGCGGCCCATTTCCGGGAAGAGCGCGAGCATGTCCCTTTGGCGATCGATGGCGAGCGCCACCCGCTCACTGTAAACGTTCTCCAGGATGAACGTGCGCACAGAGTCCGTGAAGAGAACGCGCATGCCTTCGGCGGCCATCACTCCCAGCCCCTGAGTGCCCGCAGCTCGTCCATGACGTCCTGGGCGTCGTGAAGCTTGCCCTCCTGCATTTCCTGGATGCCTTTGAGCATGCCGCGGTAGGTGCGCATCTCCTGCTCGTAAATCTCGTTGCGGAAGGCCATGGCGGCATCGAAGGCGGCCGAGTCCATCACCACGACGCAAGCCGAGCCGTTGCGCGTGAGGTATAAGGGCTCGCCCGAGTGGCTGAGATCCTCGATGAGGGCGTTCTGGTTCCGGTTGAATTCGGACAGTGGCTTGATCTGCGGCATAGCAACCTCCTAAGAATTTGCTGTAAATATACAGTGAATAAGCAGAATTGGCAATACCTCATCTTGTGTGCCATGGATTTGTCACGAAAGGTTATCGCATTATCCCGTAGGGGGCGACCTTGGTCGCCCCTCCTGAAGTGGGGTCGACTCGCCAGGGGAGGGCTGACCAAGGTCAGCCCCTACGGAGGGATCGGTTCCTGCCTATCGAGTCGTGCTCTAGAAATCTGAGCGCTGCATGTTCAGGAAGTTCAGAAGCTCGCTGCGCTTGTGGATCTGCATCTTGTCGTAGATGTGGCGGATGTGGGTGTTTACGGTGTAAGGGGAGATGACGAGCTTTTCCGCCATGGAGTTAGTCGTGTGTCCGCGCGCGATGAGCAGCAGGATCTCCGCTTCGCGGGCCGACAGGCCGAACTCGGCTGCCGCTTCGGCGCAGATCTCCTCCACCTCGTTTCGCGTGGGCGGCGCAGCGGTGAGGGCCACGATGCTGAACTCCATGCGCACGAGCGGCACGAGCACGACGGCGAGCAGGCACATGAAGGCCAGGCAGGTCGGCGGTGTGAGGGCCTGGACCACTGGCACTGCCATACTCTCGTACCACAGCGCCAGCGAGTTGCCCGCGGCGAGCCCCAGGCGCACGAAGCCGCCGGCCATGGCGAAAGTGAGCGCCGGGGTCGCGTAGCCTTTGGTGGTGAGGATGCCGAAGTACATGATGAGCAGCACTTCGAAGAGCGATTGCACGCCGATGCCGACGATGAAGGCGGGGAAGTAAGCGAACGTCGAGGAGAGGAGCAGCGAGAAGCCCACCATGATGGCGATGAGCAGGGCCGGGTAGATCTTGAAGATGTTGAGGCGGTTGCGCGACAGCGTGTAGATGCCGGCGATGACGAGAATGAACAGAGCCCCGCCCAAAATGCCGAATGTGAAGGAGTCCTCGCCGGTGGGCAGCACTTCCCATGGGATGATGCAGCTGAGGAAATAGCAGGCGGCGCAGGCGAGCAGCGTGACGAAGCCAACGCCGAGCATGTTCTTGAAGCCGCTGCTTGTAGCGCTGCGCGGCAGGAGTACGGGAAAGGCGCGCTTTTCGTCCTTGCGGGCGAAGGCCAGAAGGGCTCCCGATGCCAGGGGGAGCAGGGCCGTCGCCGGCGCCGTTATCGTCGGCGGCAGAAGCGAGGCGATAAGCACGCACAGAAAGAGCGTGATGCCGAAGACGGTGCCGATGTGGTTGATGGTGAAGTTCGCTTTCACACAGGCATAGCGCTCGCCCCAGAGTATCCAGAGCGTGGCCTCGGAGGCGCTGAGGGCGATGATCACGACGAGATAGAGGCCCGCAGGTGCAAGATGGAAGGGGAAGAAACCCAGGGCCACGGTGCTTGCCGCGGCGACGATCATGGCGGCCGGAAGGACGGCGGGATAGTCGCTTAGGTGACGCTTGCGTCCGAGAAGTCCCGCCAAGACGAAAAGGAACGCCGCCGTCGCCAACAGGCTTGCCACCCAGCTGAGCGTCACACTTTCGTCAAGCAGCTGGGTGTGGAAGAAGAAGCTCGGCACGAACCAGAGCACGTAGTGCCATGCGAGCAGCAAGGCGAATCCCACGTATTTCAGCAAAGGTCGATCGAAGAGGGCAGAAGGACCTTTCCCTTCCCGAACATCGGGCGAATCGAACTCGGCGCGGCTTGCTTCCATTGGTGCTCTCCCCTTTGCCGTCCTGCGGATTGCGACATCGCTTCGGTCCTCCGGCTGACATGGCGTCGACCAGGGCTCCACGGTATCAAATTCAAGCTGCCAGTGTAAAGGTCATCAGGGAAAAAGGGATCGCAAGTTTTTAAGTACTCCGCTTTTCGCAGGGGTTTTGCGATACCTTGTCCCACTTTTCGCTGGAATGTGTCTCCTCGCAAGAAACTAGGTAACGAGGTTTTCACGGTCATCGAGCGATGCCACGGTGGTTTCCAGAAGGCAGAATTCTCACCAGATCGGTCGGCAATGCGGTACCGGCCGAGCAGATTCTTTAAGGCTCGGCGCGGTGCCGGGATAAGAGATAAGAAGAAGAGAAAGGAAGCACCACCATGTCGCTGCTTGCAAAGAGCAAGGGGGAAGTGACGTACAAGGACTTGACGTCGCTTCACAAGTGGGCACTCGTCGTGCTCATCTCCATGGGCTCGTCCATCATCTACGCGCCCATGTACCTTAAGAATGTGTTCTACGATCCGCTGATGCAGGCGCTCGGCTGCACGAACGCCGATCTGGGGCTTATGGTGTCGGCCTACGGCATCGCGGCCATGATCTGCTATCTGCCCTCCGGTATCGTGGCCGACAAGTTCCGCATGCGCACGCTGGCCACCGTGGGCTTCCTCGCCACGGCGGTGCTCGTGGGCATCTACGCCATGCTGCCGTCGGTGGAGATCTGCCTCGTGCTGTTCGTAGCCATGGGCATCACCTCCATCCTCGTGTGGTGGGGCACCCGCTTCAAGGTGATCCGCCTGTGCTGCGAGGAGGACGAGTACGCCTCGAAGATCGGCATCAGCTACTCCATCTACGGCGTGACCGGACTGGTCATCGGCCTCATCAACGCCGGCATCATCGCCGCCATCGCCAATGTCGCCCAGGGCGTGCAGGTCATGCTCATCTTCCTGGCCGTGGTCATCGCCGTGCTCGGTGTGGCCTCCATCTTCCTCATCCCCGACTTCAAGGGCGAGATCGACAAGAACGCCAAGCTGTTCAGCCTGAAGGAGGCCGTCGAGGCCGTCAAGCACCCCGGCGTCATCTGGGCCTGCGTCGCCTACTTCTGCGTCTACGCCGTGTACCAGGGCGCTACCTATACCACGCCCTACCTCACCCAGTGCTTCAACGCCGACGGCAATCTCGTGAACGTCGTGGGCCTCATCCGCACCTACGGCATCGGCCTCATCGCCGGCCCTGTGGTCGGTTGGCTGGCCACGAAGCTGAAGAGCCCCTCCAAGGTCATCCTGGGCGCCTTCATCCTGTCCATCGCGGTGCTGCTCGGCTTCATCGTCTTCCCGCATGATCCGGGCGCGGCCATGGTCGCCGCCATCCTGGTCGTCGTGTTCGGGTTCACCACCTACGGCGCCTTCTCCATCGGAAGCTCTCCGCTCTCGGAGATCAAGATCCCCATGCGCATCTTCGGCACGGCCGCCGGCGTGCTGTCCGTGGTCGGCTTCATGCCCGACGTGTTCATCCACACCTGGTACGGCGGCCTCATCGACGCCCAGGGCATCGATGCCTACACGAGCATCTTCGGTTTCGAGATCATGTTCGGCGTCATCGGCTGCATCTGCCTCGTCATGTTGCTCCGCACCATCAAGAAGCACTTCGGCGCCGAGTCCGTTGATAAGACCGAGGAGGCCGAGGCGACCGAGATCGCCGGCGGCGAGGCCACCATCTAGCGACGCGAGGAAATCGGAAAGACCGCAGGATTCGGGAAAGGACAAGGAGATCCTATTATGCCGAACAAGATTGACGTGCTCGCCCGCATCAGCCCGCAGATGGCCGCCGTCCTCGCGAAGGAGGACGAGCTGGCCGGGGACGCCAACGACACAAGCGCCGGCTTCGCCCAGATGCGCGAGAACTACGTGGCCGGCCGCGCCTGGTGGAACGAGGGAGCCCCTGAGATGGACCGTGTGGTCGACGATGCGGTGGAAGGCTCCTTCGGCGCCATCGGTGTGCGGCGCTACTACCCCTGCGAAATCGCCGAGGGCGCGACGGCGCCGGCCATCGTCTACGTCCACGGCGGCGGGTTCGTCCTCGGCAACTTGGACACCCACGACCGCATCTGCCGCATCTTGGCGAAGCGCGCCGGCGTGCCGGTGGTGGCCGTGGATTACCGGCTGTCCCCGGAGGCGAAGTACCCCTCCGCCGTGCGCGAGGCGGCGGCGGTGGCCGCGCACCTGCACGAGGCGGGGAAGGCCTGGGGCATCGACGGCGACCGCCTGGCCTTTGCCGGCGACTCCGGCGGCGCGCACCTGGGCCTGGCCGCCACGCTGTATCTGCGCGAGGAGATGGGCGGCGCCGACTTCGTGAAGTGCCTGCTTCTGTTCTACGGGTGGTTCGGCCTGACCGACTCTTCCTCCATGCGGCTCCTGGGCGGTCCGTGGGACGGCCTCACCGAGGAGGACTGGCAGTTCTACCTGAACCTGTACGCCGAGGATCCCGCGGCCCTTGCGGCGGAGCCCTACGCGAACCTGTTTTTGAACGACCTGACCCATGATGTGCCTGCTTGCTACATCGCCGCCGCCGAGTTCGACCCGCTGCGCGACGACTCGGCCACCCTGGCCGCCATCTGCGAGCAGTACGGCACCCCCTTCCGCTTCGAGCTGTTCGAGGGCGTTATCCACGCCTTCTTGCACTACACCAAGATGCTCGATGCGGCCAACGACGCGCTGGAACACGGCGCCACCTTTTACCGCGAGACCTTGGGCCTCGCCTAGTTATTGGCAATCCGGGGGCGCGCAGGGCGCGTTCCCTTTGCAAAGCACCCTTTGAAAGGAGACAGAAGAATGGACTTCAAACTCACCGACGAGCAGGAGCTTATCGTCGACAGCTACCGCGAGTACATGGAGAGCGAGAACTGGGAGACCTACTTCCACGAGTGCGACGAGAAGCACGTCTACCCCCTGCGCTGGGTGGCGGGCCTGTGCGAGCTGGGCTTCGACCAGATCATGCTGCCCGAGTCCCACGGCGGCCTGGGCCTGGAGCAGCCCTGCGTGACGCTGATGGCCGTTTACGAGGTGCTCGGCCGCTACGGTGCGCCCACCTACGTGCTCTACCAGCTGCCCGGCTTCGAGACCATTATCCGCGAGGGAACCCAAGAGCAGATCGACGCCGTCATGAGCACGCTCGGCTCCGGCGAGCAGATCTGGAACTCCGCCTGCACCGAGCCGGGCGCAGGCTCGGATGTGGGGGCGCTGGCCACCACGTACAAGCGCGAGAACGGCAAAATCTACCTGAACGGCACCAAGACCTTCATCACCTCGTCCGCCGGCGTGAAGTACCTGGTCATCATGGCCAAGAACGCCGATGACGAGTCGCAGTTCACCGAGTTCTTCGTCGATATGTCCAAGCCGGGCGTGAAGCTCTCCCCGCTGCCGAAGCTGGGGCTTCGCATGGACAGCTGCTGCGAGGTGTACCTGGACAACGTGGAGCTGGAGGAGTCCGACATCTTCGGCAAGGAGGGCAACGGATTTATGCGCGGCGTGTCCGACTTCAACTTCGAGCGTTGGCTCGTGGGCGCCTGCGACTACGGCACCGCCATCTGCGCCTTCGAGGACGCCATGAAGCACGCCAACACCCGCATCGCCTTCGACAAGCCCATCAGCCGATTCCAGCTGAACTCGCTGAAGATCACTGAGATGTGCATCAAGCTGACCAACATGCGTAACATGCTGTACGAGGCCGCCTGGATGGCCGACAACAACGGCGGCGACTTCGACCCGGCCATGGCCGCCATGTGCAAGTACTACTGCGCCAACGCCTCCTTCGAAGTGACTGACGACGCTATGCAGGTGATGGGCGGCATCGCCGTGGCCTCCGAGCACCGCATCAACCGCATCTGGCGCGATCTGCGCGTCGACCGCGTCTCCGGTGGCACCGACGAGATGATGATCCTCGCCACCTCTAAGGGTGCTTGCAAGGCTTACAAGGCCTAACTTCCTTGGGCGAACCAGCGAGGTATTGAGAGAAACACGATTTAAGGAGAGAAACAATGGCTATCCCTACCGAGAAACCCTCTTACGGTCCGCTTGATGGCGTGAAGGTGGTCTATGCCGCTGTTGAGCTGGCTTGTCCCAAGGCCGCCGACCTCATGGCCGACTGGGGCGCGGACGTCACCTGGCTCGAGAACACCGGCGCCGGCGACACCATTCGCGACACGGCCTATATCAAGCAGGCCGAGCGCCGCAACCAGCGTTCCGTGGCTCTGAACTACTTCTCTGAGGAGGGTCGCGAGATATTCCTCAACATGATCCGCGACGCTGACATCTTCATGGAGGCGTCGAAGGGAGGCACGTGGGCTCGCAAGGGGCTGACCGACGAGGTGCTGTGGGCCGTGAACCCGAAGCTCGTCATCGTGCACGTGTCCGGCTTCGGCCAGACGGGCGATCCCAAGATGGTCAAGCGCGCGGCCTATGATCTGACGGTTATGGCCTATGCCGGGATCATCATGCAGAACGGTACCGAGGAGCAGCCGATGCTGCCGGGGCCCTATGCCGGCGACTACTTCAACACGCTCATGATCGCAAGCTCGGCTCTGGCCGCCCTGTACAAGGCTGAGAAGTCGGGGAAGGGCGAGTCCATCGATTTGGCTATGTACGAGACGCTTTTGGCTATCGGCCAGTACTACCTGGTGGACTACTTGAACGAGGGCATCAAGTGGCCTCGCCCCGGTGCGCGCAACCAGAATCTCTGCGGCATTGGCGAGTTCGCCTGTAAGGACGGCTTCTTGGGCGTGTGCCTTTATGGCGTCGACCAGAACAAGTATTTCCTCGAGACCATCGGCCTGGGGCATCTGTGGGGCACGCCGGAGATTCCCGAGGACACGAGCGGGCTGTGGCTGTCGAATCCCCACGCCGAGGAGATCCAGCGCGCCTTCGAGGAGTATTGCCTGGCCCATTCCAAGTACGAGATCGAAGAGGACTTCGCCGCCCATCGCATTGCCGCTCAGGTCATCAACGACATGGAGGATTTGGTCGAGGAGGAGCACCTGCGCCTGCGCGACACCTGGGTCGATTGGGAGACGGCCGACGGGGAGACCTTCCATGGGCTTGGCGTCTTCCCGAAGTTCCAGAACAACCCCGGTCGCATTTGGCGCCCCATGCCCGCCCAGGGCGGCGACACGGTGGACGTGCTGACCAAGCTCGGCTACAGCGATGAGCAGATTGCCCGATTCGCGGCTGATGGCATTGTGAAGTGTGCTGAGTAGCCGTGCCGTCCGCGCGAGCGCATCGCGTCAACTATGCGCAGGGAAGGCCCGCTGGGGAAGGGCGGGCCTTCCTCCCACTGACAAGTTCGAGGGAAGGAACGAACGCCATGGCGACCGTCGTAGGCAATGAGAATCTCCGCGATTTGTGGAACGAGCTGTCCGCAAGCCGCGGCGATCATCTTTTTCTGACCTGCGAGAATCGGGCCGGCCACCGTCGCTCGTTCACCTACGGCGAGTTCGACTGCCTGGTGAACCGCATGGCCAACTTCCTTTTGGCCGTCGGTGTGAGGCAAGGCGACAACGTGGCCATCCAGCTGTACAACTCGCCGGAGTACGTATCGGCCACCTTCGCCTTGGCGAAGATCGGCGCGGTGGCGGTGCCCATCAACATGCAGCTCGTCTTCGACGAGTGCGCCTTCCAATTCGACCGCTGCGGCATCCGCACGGTTATCTGCGAGCCGGACTGCCTCGGCTATTACTTCGCCGAGGCCGCGCCCCCGTGCCCGAACAACACCTGCGAGGAGCGCCGCATCTATCCCATGGAGCGGGTGCTCGTCGCCCACAGCGGCGGAGAGGGACTCGTCGCGGCCGCCGTGGACTTCGACGCCGGCGTGGGCGCGTGCGGCGATGCGCTGGACGATCCGTGTGCGTTGGACGGCCAGGACACGGCCATGATCATCTTTACCTCCGGCACCACCTCGTGCCCCAAGGGCGTGGAGATCACCCATGCGAACATGCTCTTCGCCGGCTACTACGGAGACTGGCAATGCGCCTTAGGGCCCGATGACCGGATGCTCACCACCATGCCCGCCTTCCACTCGAACTTCCAGCTGGCGGCGCTCATGCCCGTGCTCACGGCGGGCGCCAGCCTCGTCGTGCTGGAGAAGTACAGCGCGCGCAACTTTTGGCGCCAGGTGCGCGAGCATGGCGCCACGGCCATCCAAATGGTGGCGATGATGGCCCGCACGCTCATGATGCAGCCTGTTGATGCCGCCGAGCGCGAGCACCGCGTCCGGTCGGTGCAGTACTACCTGCCCATCGGCGATGAGGAGAAGGAGGCTTTCGAGCGGCGCTTCTCCGTGCGCCTGCAGAATTGCTACGGCGCGACGGAGTCCATCTGCTGGGCGCTCACCGATCTGCCGTGCGGCCCGCGCCGCTGGCCGAGCGTGGGGCGCGCGGGGCTTGGCTACGAGGTGGAGATCCTGGACGAGGCGGGACGTCCCGTGGCACCCGGCGCGGTGGGGGAGATCGCCGTGAGGGGAATTCCCGGCATCAGCCTCATGAAGGGTTACTACGACGACCCCGAGGCCACGGCCCGCACCGTGAGCGAGGAGGGCTGGTACCTCAGCGGCGACAAGGGCTACCGCGACGAGGAGGGCTGGCTCTACTTCGTCGACCGCAAGTGCAACATGATCAAGCGCGGCGGCGAGAACGTGTCGGCGACCGAGGTGGAAGAGGTGCTCTCGATGCACCCCGCCGTGGCCGAGTGCGCAGTCATCGGCGTGGACGATCCGGTGCGCGACCAGGCCGTGAAGGCCTTTGTCGTGCTGGCGCAGGGACAGGCGGCCACCGTCGAGGAGGTTACGCGCTTCGCTGCTTGCCGCTTAGCCGATTTCAAAGTGCCCACCATCATGGAGATCGTGGACGAGCTGCCCCATACGAGCGTCGGAAAAGTGGAGAAGAAGCTGCTCTGCTCTCTTGATTAGATATGAAGCCCATTAACGAGGAGGATGCAGCATGGCCATCTCAACGGAAATCGTCGGCAGGACGTTCGGCCCGTTCGTTCGGGACTACACCTTCAAGGACTTGGAGATCTGCGCGCTCGGCTGCGGCGCCGGCTGGGACGGAAAGACCGATCTGGAGTACGTGAACGAGCACGATGCCGAGAACCCGCGGCTTAAGGTGCTGCCCATCTTCGGCGTGCCGCTGACGGTGAACGAGGAGATGACGACCACGCTGGATTACGGCTTCGATTACAGCGGCTCGCTGCACTATGGAATCGACGCCTATTTCCATGCGCCCTTCAAGATGAACGATCATGTGGAGACCTATGTCGTGCAGGAGGCCATCTGGGATCGCGGGGAGGGCCGCGGGTCGCTCTCCAAACAGGTGGGGAAGTCCTATTCCGCCGACGGCGTGCATCTGTGCACCGTGGAGACCTACGACTGCTGCATCTACGACGGGGGCTTCGGCGGCGAGAGGCCCCCGAAGGACGTCGTCGAGTATCCCGACCGCGAGCCGGATCTCACCTACGAGGAGGTGTGCGGCTATCAGTGGCCCCTCATCTACCGGCTCATGGGCGACTGGCACCAGCAGCACATCGATTGGGCCTACACAGAGCAGACCGGGCTGGCGCGCCCCATCAACCACGGCGTCTGCACGGCCGGCATCGCCATGCGCCACCTCATCGCGCTGCTCATTCCCGGACAGCCCGAGCGCCTGCGCCGCTTCAAGTGCCGCTTCACTTCTCCGGTGCTGCCGGGCACGCGCCTTTGCACCCAGGTGTGGAAGGTGGGCGAGGGCGAGGCCCGCTTCTGCATGGTAAACGCTGATGAGCCCGAGGCCAAGCCGTATCTGAGCGCCTGTCTCGCCGAATGGGAATAGGAGGGCTGTCATGGCAGGCGATGTGAAGGCGATGACGCAGGTGGCGAGCCCTCCCGTCCCGGCGGCTGCGAAGGAGATCAGCAGGGATGTGGCCCGCAAGGTGCGCCAAACGGCGAAGAGGACCATGGACGACGTGGCCATGACGCCGTTTCTGCGCAAGATCACCTTCTTCTCCTCGGGCGGCTCTTTTCTGGACGGATACGTGCTGTCGCTCATCGGCGTCGCACTCACTCAGATCGTGCCGGCGTTCGGGCTGACCGACGACTGGAGCGCCGCCATCGGCGCCTCGGTGCTCGTCGGCATTTTCGCGGGGACCATCGCCGGGGGCTACCTCACCGACATCATCGGTCGCAAGAAGATGTTCATCATCGACCTGGTAGCGATCGGGCTGTTCTCACTTCTGAGCGTATTCGTTGCCGAGGCCTGGCAGCTCGTGGCCGCCCGCTTCTTCATCGGCGTGTTCGTAGGCGCCGATTATCCCATCGCGACTTCGCTCATTGCCGAGTTCACGCCCAAGGAACATCGGTCGATCTCCATGGGCATGGTGTCGGCGGCGTGGTATCTGGGAGCCACCGTGGCCGCAGTGGTGGGCTATGGGCTCTACGGTATGGAAGACGGATGGAAATGGATGCTCGGCAGCGCCGTGGTACCCTGCGTGGTGCTGCTCATCGGGCGGCACGACATTCCCGAATCGCCTCTGTGGCTGGCAAGCAAGGGGCGCGTTGCCGAGGCTCGAGCCGTGATGGACCGTGTGTTCGGTCCCGATGTGGAGCTTGCTCCCGCGAAGCCGGCAGACAAGACGCCGCTGGCAACGCTGATGCGCGGCGAGTATCTCAAGCGCATGGTGTTTCTTGGGGTGTTCATCCTGTGCCAGGTGGTGCCCATGTATGCCATCTACACCTTCGGACCTGAGATCATGACCGCCTTCGGGCTGGGGGAGGGCCATGAGGCCATTTTGGGCGAGAGCGCTGTGAGCCTGTTCTTCCTCGTTGGATCCATTCCGGCCATGTTCTGGCTAAATTCCATGGGGCGACGCCCCTTGCTGCTCATGAGCTTCGCGCTCATGGCGGTGGGACTGCTCGTGCTGGGCCTGTGGCCCACGGCGCCGGTGGCGGTGATCATCCTCGCCTTCGGGTTGTACGCATTCTTTAGCGGTGGCCCGGGTATTTTGCAATGGCTGTATCCCAACGAGCTGTTTCCCACTGAGGTGCGCGCGACGGCCGTCGGCATTGCTATCGGATTCTCGCGCATCGGCACTATCGCGGCCACCTATGGGACACCTTTGGCCTTGACTGCCTGGGGTGTGGGCCCGGTGATGCTTGTGGCGGCGGGGCTCGCGCTGCTGGGGCTTGTGCTGTCATACTTCATGGCTCCCGAGACCCGGGGCAAGTCCCTCGCCGAGACGAGCGGCATCGCCGATAGATAGAGCATTGGTTCTCAGGGTTCCAGCTATCGGCAGAAGATTTTAAATTTCGAGAATGGAAGAGCCCGTCTGAGTGACGGGCTCTTCCTGCTTATGCGGAGCTTCGGCAGCATGGGAGAAAGACTCCCCCTTGGTGTATGGTGATCTTGCCGTACGGATTCGAGAAAGGGTTTAGGACGCGTAGTTTGGGAAGTAAGGAGCGTCAGTCTCTAAGCGGCAGAAGAGCCCGCCTCGGTGGCGGGCTCTTCATGTGCTGAACGCCTATGGGGCAGTTCGCCTAGCGACCGGTCCAGTGGGGAGCGCGCTTTTCGACGAAGGCGGCCGGGCCCTCGATGCCGTCCTCGGTCTTCTCCAGGAAGCGGTAGGCCGCATCGGAGAAGCGCATGGCGTCCTCCTCGGACATCTGGTCGGCGGCATGCACGATGAACTTCGTCCATTTCAGGGCCAGAGGCGCGTTCTTCAGGCACTCCTCGGCCAGCTCGATGGCGCGGTCGAGCACCTCCTCGGCGGGCACCACGTAGTTGATGAGGCCGAGGGCCTTCGCCTCGGGGGCCTTGATCTTCTTGCCGGTGAGCAGAAGCTCCATGCAGTCCTTGCGGTTGATGTCGCGGGCGAGGCGCACGATGCCGCCGGTGGAGGCGATGATGCCGAGCCCCACCTCGGTGCAGCCGAACTTCGCGTTCTCGGCGGCTACCACCATGTCGCAGGAAAGCGCGATCTCCATGCCTCCGCCGGCCGCCGAGCCGTTGCAGGCGCAGATGACCGGCTTGGAGCACAAACGCGCAGTGAGGCCACCGAAGCCGTGCTCGGTGACCGTCTGGCACTCGCCGCCCTCGGAGAGCTCGGAGAGATCCTCGCCGGCGCAGAACACCTTGCCGGTGCCGGTCACGACGATGGCGCGCACCGCTTTGTCGGTCTCGGCGTGGTTCATGATGTTTTCCATGGCCGCGGAGGTCACGCCGTTCAGGGCGTTGGCCACCTCGGGGCGGTTGATGCGGATGATGAGCAGGCCGTCATCGCGCAGCTCGGATACGACGGTGTCGGTGCCAAAGTAGTCAACCATTGGTTCCTCCTAGATTCTTGGTAACTGATTGCCAGACGATGCGTCCCTCGCATCAAAATCTATGGTAGGCGGGGCGGCTTTCGGGGGCATCGCAAGGGGCGCGGTATATAGGGAATACCCAGCTTGAGGGGCATCACTACATTTTGAGTAACGATGCTTTCACGGGGTTTTGGCGATGACGGCCAAAGCGAGCCGCGGCACTATGGCACCAACGGAGCGCCATCGGCTGCAGCGAGGTGCTCCGCTTGAAACGAACCGATACGTGAGAGAAGTTCTTAAAGAGAAAGGTGCAGAAGTGAAGATCGCAGTGGCATTCAAGGTGGTTCCCGACGATCAGGACATCCAGGTGGCCTCCGATGGCACCCTGGACTTCTCCAAGGCGAAGGGGACGGTGTCGACCTACGATTTGAACGCGCTCGAGGCGGCGGCCCAGCTGGCTGCTGCCAACCCCGGCTCCACGGTGACCGCCGTGACGGTGGGGGCGGCCTCCATCGACGACTCCAAGCTGAAGAAGAACGTGCTCGCCCGCGGGGTCGACGATCTGGTCATGGTCGCCGACGACGCGCTGACCGCTCTTGATACCGCCGGCACGGCCGAGGAGCTGGCCGCGGTCGTGGGCGAGGGGGACTTCGATCTCATCCTGTGCGGCGACGGCTCTGCCGATGAATATGCCCAGCAGGTCGATGTCCAGCTGGCTGCCCGTCTTGGAGTTCCTTCCGTGAACGCGGTGACGGCCATCAAGGCCGAGGGCGACTCGATGGTCGTCGAGCGCACGCTCGAGGACGTGGTGGAGGAAGTGGAGGTTCCGCTGCCGGTCGTCATCGCCGTGACGCCCGATGTCGCCACGCCGCGCATCCCCGGCATGAAGGACATTCTGGCGGCCGGCAAGAAGCCCATGGATGTGAAGGGCGCTCCCGTAGCTCCCGTGAGCGCCGTCGAGGTCGTCTCCTGTGCGGCTCCCGAGGCCGCCGAGCGCGCCTGCAACGTGGCTGACGCTTCCGCCGACGGCGCCATCGAGGCGTTTGCCGCGGCGCTCAAGGCGGCCCTGTAGGCGTCCCTCCCCACACTTCGAATTCCACGACCCGATAAGGAGACATGAACATGAAAGCACTGGTTATTGCCGAGCATCCCGAGGCCGCCCGCGAGCTGGCAGCCGGCGCCCGCACTCTCGCCGACGAGGTGGCGCTCGTAGCCTTCGGCGAGGCCCCGGAGAACGCCGCCGATGCCGCCTATATCGTCGAGGTGCCCGAGGGCGCCGTGGCCGACGATGCCTACCTCACCATTCAGTCCGTCTACGAGAAAGAGCAGCCCGCTGTGGTGCTCGCCGAGCCGACCCGCCATGTGAAGTCGGTGCTGGGACGTTTGGCCGCTGCTGCGGGTGCCGCCGCCATCACCGATGTGACGGCTTTCGAGGACGGGGGCGCTCTGAGCCTCTACTTCGGCGGCGTGGGCGAGCGCGTGCGCAAGGCCGCGGGAGACGTGGCCTTCTACACGGTGGCCCCTGGCACCTTCGCTGACGCCGAGCCTGCGGGCAGCGCCGTGGCCGAGACCGTGGCCTGGATCGCGCCGGCCCGTCCGCTGCGCCTGGTGTCCTCCCGCGAGCGCGAGAAGGGCGGCACCGACCTGTTCAAGGCCGAGGCCGTTGTGGCCTGCGGCCGCGGGTTCGCCGAGGAATCCGAACTTGATTTGGCCCGCGCTCTGGCCGACAAGATCGACGGCGGCCTGGCCTGCTCCCGTCCCTTGACCGAGGGCGTCGACTGGATGCCCCAGAGCACTTACGTGGGCGTCTCCGGCCTCACGCTCACGCCGAAGGTGTATGTGGCCTGCGGTATCTCCGGCCAGATGCAGCACATGGTGGGCTGCAACCGCTCCGGCGTCGTGTTCGCCATCAACAAGGACAAGAACGCCCCCGTCTTCAAGCAATGCGACTGGGGTCTGGTGGGCGACATCGAAGACGTGCTGCCGGCCCTGACGGCAGCCCTGTAGGCCTTCTCGATTGCAGGTAGGAGGGAGCGGCGCGGCCATGGGCGCCGCCCTCCGGCCCTTGGAACCGAGTGAGAATCTGAAAGGAGAGAAGCGTGTCTGACGCAGATTTCGACATCATCGTCGTCGGCAGCGGGTGCGCGGGCGCGGTGGCGGCCTACGTGGCGGCCTCGGCCGGCAAGAGCGTGCTCGTGGTGGAGCGCGGCAACTACGCCGGCGCCAAGAACATGACCGGCGGGCGCATCTACAGCCACTCGCTTAAGGAGGTGCTCCCGGACTTCGAGGCCGAGGCGCCCCTGGAGCGCAAGATCACCCATGAGCGCATCGCCATGCTGAACAGCGACTCGGAGATGACCATCGACTTCACAAGCCCGGTGCTCGCCGAGAAGGGGAAAGACTCCTACTCGGTGCTGCGCGGACCTTTCGACCAGTGGCTGGCGGAGAAGGCTGAGGAGGCCGGCGCCGAGTACATCTGCGGCATCGCCGTGGAGGAACTTTTGAAGGACGAGGCCGGCAAAGTCGTCGGCATCCGCGCCGGCGAGGACGAGATCACCGCGCAGGTCGTCATCGTGGCCGAGGGTACGAACACGCTTCTGTCCGAGCGCTGCCTCGGCAACCCGCGGCCCGCGCCGCACCAGATGGCCGTCGGCATCAAGGAGGTGTTCGAGCTGCCCGCGGGCGTGATCGAGGATCGGTTCCTGCTGCCCGAGGGCGAGGGCGCCGCAATGCTGTTCGTCGGCGACTGCACCCACGGCAAGGTGGGCGGCGGCTTCCTGTACACCAACAAGGACTCCATCTCGCTGGGACTCGTGGCCACCATCTCCACGGCGGCCGACGGCGGAAACGACACGCCGGTCTACCAGATGCTGGAGGACTTCAAGAACCACCCGGCGGTGGCGCCCATCATTCGGGGCGCCAAGATGGTCGAGCACTCCGGGCACATGGTGCCCGAGGGCGGCTACGACATGGTGCCCCAGTACGTGTTCGACGGGGCGCTTCTGGCCGGCGAGGCGGCCGGCCTCTGCATGAACATGGGCTACCAGGTGCGCGGCATGGACTTCGCCGTGGCGAGCGGTCGCATGGCCGCCGAGGCGGCCGTCGAGGCCATCGACGCGGGAGATGTGAGTGCGGCGGGGCTTTCCGGCTATAAGCGCCGCATGGAGGACTCCTTCGTCATCAAGGACCTCGCCACCTTCCGCAAGTGGCCCCATGTCATGGAGGAGTGGGATGCGATGTTCAACGACTATCCGACCATGGCGGCCGAGGTCTTCAACGCCATGTTCAGCGTGGACGGGCGCCCGCAGGAGCCCCTGCGCAAGCGCATCATGCCCATTATCAAGAAGCGCGGGCTTTTCAAGACCGCCAACGAGGTGAGGAAGGCGGTGAGCGCGCTGTGAGCCAGATCGCACCGATTACCGTGAACGTCGACGAGCTGATCGCTGTGAACAAGTACGAGGTGGACGAGGAGAATGCCCACATCGAGCTTGCGGAAGACCCGGACATCGAGGAGTTCAAGAAGCTCGTGCGGGTGTGCCCGGCCGCCCTTTACAAGATCGGGGAGGACGGCGCGACGAGCTTCGACTACGCCGGCTGCCTGGAGTGCGGCACCTGCCGCATCGCCTGCGAGGGCACCATCGTGAGGAAGTGGGAGAACCCGCAGCCCACCATGGGCGTGGAGTACCGCTTCGGGTAGGCCGGTTCCATCGCCTTGTCCTGACCGATCCCGTAGGGGGCGACCTTGGTCGCCCCTCCTCAAGCGAATTTAACTTACCAGGGGAGGGCTGACCAAGGTCAGCCCCTACGGGGAAATCGGATCTAGCAATCGTCTTCATGCAAAAGGCCCTGCGATTTGCGTCGCAGGGCCTTGCTCGTGAAGGGGGATGGCTGCCGTTCGGTGCTTACAGGTCGGTGCCGGCGATCCAGTCGAGGGCGGGGTATTCCACGACGCCGTCGTGCCGCTCCAGCTCGCGGGCGATGGTGATGCGCTGGATGGTGGGAGAGCCCTCCTCCAGCCACAGCGCCCGGCAGTCGCGGTAGAGGCGCTCGGTGGGGCCGTAGGGGGAGTCCTCGAAGTAGCCGTCGCCGCCGAAGATCTCCAGCATCTCGTCGGAGACCTTCTTCACCGCTTCGATGGAGAACAGCTTGCACATGGCCGCCTTCTCGGCGATGTAGGGGTTGTGCGGGTCGCGGTCGTAGTCCTCGGCGAAGTCGATGATCATGCAGCGCAGGGCGTGGGTGGCCGTGGCCATGTCGGCCAGCTTCATCTTGATGGCCTGGCGCGTGTTGATGGTCTTACCGAAGGTCACGCGGTCGCGCGCCCGGGCCAGCGACATCTCCAGCATGCGCTGGCACATGCCGAGGTTCGAGTCGGCGATGTGCACGCGGGAGATGGCCAGCGAGTGCATGGCCACTTCCATGCCCTGGCCTTCCTTGCCGAGCAGGTACTTCGGCTCGAGCTTCACGTCGGTCATCTTGAAGCCGGCGTGCCCCGCGCCGCGGCAGCCCATCATATGCGGCATGTCCACGAGCTCGAAGCCCTCGGCGTCCATGGGCACGAAGAAGGCGGAGAGGCGCTCGTCGCCCTCCTTGTCCGGGTCGGTCACGGCGATGACGTAGGCGAACTGGGCCACGTCGGTGTGAGAGATGAGCCATTTCTCGCCGTTTAAGATATAGTTGCCCTCGGCGTCCTTGGTGGCCGTGGTGTGCACGTCGGCGCCGGTGCCGCCAGTCTGCTCGGTGAGCGCGAAGCAGGTGAAGATGGTCTTGTCGGCAAATTTGTCCATGTAGGCGGCCTTCAACTCGTCGCAACCGTAGTCGTCCAGGATGCGCCAGTTCAGGTCGGCGGCGTAGTGCAGGTGCATGCGCATGCCGCCCGGGCCCCGGGAGAACTCCTCCTGCACCTGCAGGATCTCCTTCTCGGTGAAGCCCCATCCGCCGTACTCCTCGGGCAGCGCGTAGCGGTACAGGTTGTTCTCGCGGGCCAGGTCGATGAACTCCTGCGGGAACTTGTTGGTGACCTCCACCTCGCGCTGCATCTCCTCGAAGGGGCCCTCCGCCAGCTCGCGGCAGGTCTTCAGGAAATCGCGGAACTCCTCGTCGGTCAACTTGCCCATAAAGCCTCCTCGTGATCGTGCGTCCGCGCCGTCGCGCGCGGGCGCGTATACCCTGGTGAACAGTTTGACAGCCCGTCTTGAGGTTCGTCCAATAGAAACCGCCCTAAAATTTCCAATGGAAAATAGGCAAAAGCTATGGAAGGGGCCTACTTCTACAAATTGCGCCGCATCTGGGCTTCCTTGATCTCGTTTTCGAGGGAGCTGTGGATGATGTTGGCGAAGGGGCCGGCCTGACCGCCGATGGACTCGACGCCGCGGGCGTCGCAGCGGCGGATGTAGTAGTAGAGGAAGGCACAGGTGTAGAACTCGGCCAGAAAGTCGATGTTGTCCTTCGGCAGGTAGCGGTTGGACAAAATGATGTCGATGTCCCGCTTCATGGCCTCAAGGTACAGCGCGTACAGGTAGTTGCGCAGCGAGTAGGGGCCGTTGTCCACGAGCGCCTGGCGGTAGAAGTTGCGGCGCCCCTCCAGCACCTCGGCGAAGCACTGGAAGAACTCGGCGTGGTCGAGCGAGCGCACGCCGGACTTCTGGGTAATATAGTAGGGGAAGCGCGAGGCGGGATCCTCCGGGTCGTCGTCGTAGAGGAGCACCGACTCGGAGAAGTGCTGCTTTAGGCACTGGCCCATGTCGTAGCGGAAGATCCAGATGATGAGGCGGTCCTTGTTCTCGAAGTGGTAGTAGAAGGTCTTGCGGTTCTTCCCCGTGCGCTCGACGATATCGCTGATGGACACCTTGCGCAGGGGCATCTCGTCGCACAGCTCCACGAAGGCGTCGGAGATGAGCAACATGGTGGAAAGCGCGTTCATGGGTTCCTCCTTCAATTCTCTTCCGTTGCGCTCATTATAGGATCTTTCGAAGAAATATGGGACAGATAAATCAAAATGTGCAATGGAAATGCCGATGACTCGGTTAGTTGCGCCTATTTAACGGGGTCAAAACGGCTACTTATGCGGCAAATGCCTATGGATGATGAAGATTTGCCTATGAAGTACTACACAGATAGATAAATCTGTCCATCGTAAAGCAAAACAATCTCCGTAGAATAAGAGTCACGAGGAGACTTCAGCTCGGTCGGCGCTTCGAAAGGCGGACAAAGCAAGTCAAATTGGGTAGAGATTTCCAAATGCGAGGATCATGAGAAGGCAACATGGTCAAAAGCTTGAAATCATACCTAATACCCTTGAAACCTGTGGGGAAGAAATTGAAAGGAGTTTAGCCGTGGCGAAGTACCAGAAACTGGTGGAGCCGTTTAAGATCGGCAATGTCGAGCTGCGCAACCGTTTCGTGATGCTGCCGATGACCATCGAGAAGGTGGACAACTACCACGTGACCGACGACTTGGTGGACTTTTACGAGCAGCGCGCAAAGGGCCATGCCGGTCTGATCGAGATCGGGTCGTGCTACGTGTGCGACTGCTTCGGCACCGAGCCGAAGTACCACACGACCACCGGCGCCTGCGGATGCTGGGACGATGAGTTCATCCCCGGCTTCCAGCGCATCGCCGAGGTGTGCCACAAGCACGGATCCAAGGTTGCCGCCCAGCTGCAGCTGTGCTACGAGTGGCGTGCCTCTGGCGACGATCCGCTTTTGTCCTACGCTCCTTCCAAGGACGTGCCCTCCGGCCCGTTCGTGGGCATGCCCGAGCGCGAGTACACCAAAGAGGAGATCGCCGAGGTCGTCAAGCAGTACGGCCAGGCCGCCCGCCGCTGCAAGGATGCCGGCATCGACATCATCGAGATCCACGCGGGCATCGGCTACATGGTGATGCGCTTCCTTTCCAAGTACTCCAACCACCGCACCGACGAGTACGGCGGATCGGCCGAGAACCGCGCCCGCTTCCTCTGCGAGATCATCGACGAGATTCACAAGACCTGCGGCGACGACATGCCGATTCTCGTGCGCATCTCCGCCGACGACCTCATGCCCGACGGCAACCGCATCGCCGACACCCTCGAGCTCATCCCGATCATCGAGGCCCACGGCGTTGACGCCTGGTCCGTGCAGGCCGGCTTCCACGAGGCGCCCCGCCCCGTGGCCAACCAGATCGTGCCCGAGGGCGAGTTCATCGACCTCGCGAAGCAGGTGAAGACCGTCACCTCCAAGCCGGTATTCCCCGGCACCCGCATCAATACGCTCGATATGTGCGAGAAGGTCGTCACCGAGGGCTACGGCGACGCGGTCGGCATGGCGCGCCAGTTCATCGCCGATCCCGACACCGCCCGCAAGGTGGAGGAGGGCCGTCCGGAGCAGGTGCGTCCCTGCATCGTGTGCTCCCGCTGCCTGGACAACATCTTCATCGGCAAGCCCTGCCAGTGCTCGGTGAACGCGAACGTGTGGGAGGGAGTGGAAGTGGGCCTGCCCCAGGACAAGCCCGCCACCGAGAAGCAGCACATCGCCGTCGTGGGCGCGGGTCCTGGCGGCCTGGAGGCGGCCCGCGTGGCGGCCGAGCGCGGGCACAAGGTGACCGTGCTTGAGAAGTCCGACAAGCTCGCCGGCCTGCTGACCATGGCCCAGGTGCTCAATGCCAACATTGAGCCTTTGGTCTCCTACTGGAACGAGGAGATGAAGCTTCATCCCAACATCGAGATCAAGCTGAACACCAAGGTCGACGTGGACACCCTGCGCGCCCTGAACCCCGACCAGGTCATCGTCTCGCCCGGCGGCGGCATCATCCCCATCGACGTGCCCGGCATCGACGGCAAGAACGTCGTGAAGTCCGAGGACATCAAGGCCATGTGCAACGGCATCGTCCCCGAGGGCAAGGGCATGATCTGGAAGGCGGCCGTGGCGGCCATCAAGGCCCAGGGCGGCACCGTCGGGTTCATGCGCATGGGCCTGAACATGAAGAGCGGCCCGACCGCCATCGTGGGCAAGCGCGTGGTGGTCGTGGGCGGTGGCTTCGCCGGCCTGGAAGTGGCCGAGGCCATGTGCGACGGCCGCGAGATCTGGGTGATCGATCCGGCCAAGAAGCTCGGCAACGGCATCGGCATCATCGACAAGAACCCCACCATCAACCTGCTCAAGAAGAAGGGCGTGCACCTGATGCCCTTGACCGAGCTCATCGAGGTGACCAAGAAGGGCGCCAAGGTGAAGAACGTCGAGACCGGCGAGGAGCAGCTCATCGAGTGCGACACCGTGCTGACCTCCCTCGGCGTGGAGCAGAACACCGACCTGTACGACGAGATCGTGAAGGTGTGGCCGCACGCGAAACTCATCGGCGACGCTACCACCCCCGACGGCAAGGTGTATCGCACCCTCGAGGCCGTCAAGGGCGGCTACCAGGCCTCCATGGCCATCTAAATCGGGCTTATCCCCGGTTGCGGGCGTCGGGTTGAAACGGCGCGGCGCCCGCTTTCTCAATTTGGTTCAAACGCGCAGGCGTTTTGAATAAAGGCAACGTTCCTTAAAGGAGGAAGAAATGGATTTCAGCTATTCCCAGCAGCAGCTCGAGATCAAGCGCGGCATCCGCGAGTGGGGCAAGAAGCACCTGACCGAGGAGGCCATCGCCGCCGGCTATAAGAACCGCGGCATCGCCCCCGAGATCGCCAAGGCGTGGGTCGACGACGGTTGGGGAATGTACGGCCTGCCCGAGGAGTACGGTGGAAAGCCCGTCGACCATCAGACCATGGCCATGATCATCGAAGAGCTGAACCACTGCGGCGGCAACATCCCCATGGCTCCCAACCTGCTCATCATGTTCGACATGGTCGAGTTCGGCACCCCCGAGCAGATCCAGTACGCCGTGGACTACTACAAGGAGAACGGCTACCCGCCGTACTGCCTGGCCATCTCCGAGCCCGAGGCCGGCTCCGCCAACCAGTACATGACGACGACGGCCACCAAGAAGGACGGCAAGATCCACATCAACGGCACCAAGACCTGGGTGACCTCCGGCGAGAACTCCGACGGCTTCATCGTGGTGTGCAAGAACGAGGATCCCTCTCCCGAGAACAAGCAGATGTCCATGTATCTCGTGCCGGCCAACGCCAAGGGCGTGACCATCGAGCCCTTGAACAAGATCGGCATGCAGATCATGCCCTTCTCCAAGGTCATCTTCGACGACGTCGTGGTTGACGAGTCGGCGCTGCTCGGCATCGAGGGCAAGGGCTTCCTGCAGCTCATGAAGAACTTCGAGTGGGAGCGCTGCGTGCTTCTGGCGGAGCTGCTCGGCGAGGCCCAGGCCGCCATGGACGACGCCTGCGCCTGGACCAACGAGCGCCAGCAGTTCGGCAAGGGCATCAAGACCTTCCAGCTCGTGCAGGAGCATATCGTCGAGATGCAGATCGAGCTCACCAACACCCGTAACTTCCTGTACCGCACCTGCTGGAAGATGGACAACGGCATCCCGGTGAACAACGACGCCGCAATGCTGAAGCGCTACGGCGCCCCGGCGCTCACCGACTGCTGCTCCCGCGCCCTGCAGCTCATGGGCGGCCTCGGCTTCACCGACGAGACCCGCGTCTCCCGCCTCATGCTCGACTGCCGCGGCTTCCAGATCGGTGGCGGCACCGTCGAGATCATGGTGCACATCTCCGGCCGCGGCATCCTCAAGGAGTACGCCAAGGCTGCCGAGGATCCGGATTACCTCTGGACCATCTAAATCGCTCCTGCGATACAACTCGGATGGAAGGGACCTGCGCATGCGGGTCCCTCTTTTTTGCTTGGAATCGACCTGGGGGAAGCGCTCCGGAAGGTGCTGCTCGCCGCCCGCTGCGCGCTTTTTCCTCCTGCGAACGCGGCAAAAGAAATAGCGAAGATGACGCACATCAGTCGGTACCGTCCCGGCATCGTTGCTGCTGAGGTGGAAGCTATTTCTTAACGGCCGCGTTCTCCGGAGGGCGCGCAGAGGTCGGCGAGCAGCACCTTCCGGAGCGCGCAGGGGGGCGGTGAGCGACGTCTCCTGGAGGCGCGCAGAGGTCGTCGATCAGCACCTTCCGGAGCGCGCGCAGAGGGCGGCGAGCAGCATCCCGAGTGCTTTGAACCAGTGAAATGAGATGCGGAAAAAGGGCACCTGTCGGTGCCCTTTAAGGTTCGTGAGGTCGATTACTGCTGGTCAGCGGAAGGGGTGGGCTTTGCCTTCTTGCGGGTGCGGCGGCCGTGGCAGGTCATGCCGATTTTGCGGATGGTGCAGGTGCGCACGTTGTGGCAGTAGGCGCAGCCTCGGCGCTTCTTCTGGGTCTCGTTGTACAGGCCGATGACGCCCCAGGTGCTCCAGCGATCCGACGGCGTGCCGTCCTCGGCGGCGGTGAGCCCCAAGCGCTTCTCGGTTTGGGTGAAGAAGGCGAGCGTCGTGTTCATGGTGAGGGGGAAGTCCTCGACGCCGGTCTCCAAGGTGCTGCCGCGGTGCAGGCCGCGCTCGTGGGCGTCGTCGGCGACGGCCTCGGCGAGCTTGTCCGCGGCCAAGGAGGCCATGGCTTCCAGGCAGGCGTCGAAGAGCAGAGCGTCCATGTCGCTTTTCACGAGGCGCTCGCGAAGGCAGGCGATCTCCTCGTCGGTGCCGATGGTGGAGACCGCCATGGCCGTGTGCTCCGCCTCGCTCATGCGCTCGTAGGCGGCGCTGCCGTAGAGCACCGCGAGCGTGCCCACGAGCTTGATGGCCGGTTCGGTGTACTTCGGCGGCAGGGTGCAGATGGCGGGGTTGAACAGCTTGTAGACCCCGCGCGGATGCAGCTCGGCGCTCATGGCGTCGGCCATGGCGCAGATGGAGTCGGCGAGCATGGGATCGTCGGAGAGCTCGGTGTCGAGGAAGGCCTCGACGACGGCGGGATCGATCCGCTCGACGGAGCAGTCGATTTCATGGATGACGTGTACTTGCATGGCCGCCTCTATTCTTCCAATGATTCAAGTGGTATCTCTTCTCTGGGACTATTCTATCAATGAATCCGATGAATTGGGATGCTATTAGACAAGTATTGGTAAGATTGATCGTATTTTAGACGAATTAATGGGACAGATTTTCGAATATGTCTATATAATGCCACAGCGGTCTTTTCTACAATGGCTCTCGAGCGGTGCGCCGGCCCTTTTTCGAATCCTGGGAGAAGAGGCGCTGCGCATCGTGTAAACTTCCAAGGAGCATCTGGCGCGCCCGCGCGTCGGAGCCGCTACCATCCGATGTCCACGCGCGTCGGAGCCAAGTCGTTCGAGCCGCCTTGCGCGGCCGCCGTTAAGAGAAAGGGAGCCGCCGTGAAACGTGCGCTTACCCCCGGCACTTTCGACCCCATCACCGCCGGACATCTCGACGTTATCAGCCGTGCCGCCCAGCTTGTCGACGAGGTCATCGTTGCCGTGGCTGTTTCTGCGAAGAAAAAGCCGCTCTTCTCCCTCGAGGAGCGAGTGGCCCTTGTGAAGGAGGTCACGTGCGATTTGCCCAACGTGCGCGTCGAGCCCTTCGACGAGCTGCTCGTCGACTTCGCCCGCCGCATGGGCGCCCAGGCCGTGGTGAAGGGGCTGCGCGCCATCACCGACTTCGAGTACGAGTTCCAGATGACGGCGCTCAACTACCAGCTGGACAAGGAGCTGGAGACGCTGTTCATCATGTCGACGCCGCAGCACATGTACCTGTCGTCTTCCATCGTGCGCGAGATCGCCTCGCTCGGCGGGGATGTGTCCCAGTTCGTGCCGCCCTGCGTGAACGAGGCCCTCGTCAAGCGCTACGCCGAGCTGCACGCGGCCCAGTAGGCCGGGTCGCTCGGCCGAGCCGCGCTCTGGCGGCCATTGGTTGCGGGCGCAAGCCGCGCCCTGAGGGACAGAACGTCCCTTATAAGGGCATAAGAACTTCCAATAACTCCCAGAAAGCCCTGATCTGTCCCATTGCGGACGATCGGGGCTTTGTCCATTTTGGGACAGATGGAAAGATGCGTCCGTATAGTGCGGACAAAAGCGGGGGAGTAGTGGTGTTGCGCCCTGGAAACCTTCCGTAAAATTACCCTTAAGAGACCGTATACGGGTGAAAGGGATGAGATGAACATCGTCGTTTGCGTGAAGCAGGTGGTGGACACCGAGGCCGTCATAGCGCTTGACGGGGCCGGAGAGGTGGAGCTAATGGGCCAGACCATGGTCATCGATCCCTACAGCGAGTTCGCCGTGGAGCGCGCTGTGCAGCTGAAAGAAGAGTTGGGTGGCACCGTTACCTTGCTGACGCTTGGCTCTCAGGATTGCCTCGCGGCCGTGCGCCACGGGCTGGCCATGGGCGCCGATGCGGCCGTGCTCATCGAGGACGAGCAGTGGACGGCCCGCGACGCCGCCCAGGCCGCGGCCCTGCTCGCCGAGGCGGCCTCCACGATGGGCGCCGACCTCGTCATGGGCGGCTGGAAGTCGGGAGATACGGCGGCGGCCCAGGTCATGGGGCGCATGGCGGCCATCATGAGGCTCCCTTTGGCGAACATGGCCACGGGTCTTTCCGTGGAAGGCGGCACTATCGTCGCGGAATGCGAGGTGGACGACGGCGTGGAGACCGCGCGGCTTCCTCTGCCCGCCGTCGTGGCCGCCCAGCAGGGACTAGCCGAGCCGCGCTACCCCTCGGTGCGCGACGTCATGCAGGCGCGGCGCCGTGGCGCCGAGGTGCGTCCCGTGGCCGACTTCGCCGCGGCGTCCAAACCGACAACGGTGACCGTCGTCTCCCGGGAGCTGAAGCCGGGCCGCTGCGGCGGCCGCATCGTCGCGGGCGAGGCGCCTGTGGCCGTGGCCGAGACGGTGCGCCTTCTGGCCGAGGAGGCGAAGGTTCTCTAGCTCGCCACTCATTCGCTTCCAACGTTCGCGCAGGATTTGAGAGAAAGGTTTTCTCATGGCTGATATGTGGGTAGGGGTCAACGGCGCCGATGAGGCGCTGCGCCAGGTAAATGCCGAGATGCTGGGGGGCGCCCGGGCGCTGGCCGACCAGGCGGCCGCTCAAGTGGTCGCCATCGTGTGGGGCGCGTCCGCCGCAGGCCACGCCAAGGCGCTCGCCTCGTGGGGTGCCGACCGCGTGGTGATTGTGGAAAGCGAGGCCGCACCGGCCCCCGAGGCCGTGGCCCGCACGCTGGCCCGGCTGGCCGCCGAGAGCGCCCCGGCCGTGGTATTGCTCGCCGACGGCGCCGAATCTCGCGTAGCGGCCCCTCTTCTGGCCGAGGCCCTGGATGCGCCGCTGTTCTCGGACGTGGTGGATATCGAGGCCGGCGACGAGGTCTTCTTCACGCGCCTGCCCTACACCGCCAAGGTGATCGAGCGCGCAACCGCAGCCGCCCCCACCGTGGTGGCCACGGTGCGCCCGAAGGCGCTCCCGGTGCCCGAGGCCGACGCCTCCCGCACCGCCGAGGTCGTCGCGGCCCCGGCTGACGCAGCCGACCTCGCCCGCATCGTGCAGTCCGTGGCCCGTGCTGCCTCCGAGCGTGTCGATCTGGCCGAGGCGGACATCGTCGTGGCCGGCGGCCGCGGCTGCAAGGGGCCTGAGGGCTTCGTGGTCATCGAGTCTCTGGCCGATGCCCTGGGGGCCGCCGTGGGTGCCTCGCGCCCGGCCGTGGACGAGGGCTGGATCGACATCCAGTACCAGGTGGGCCAGACAGGCAAGACCGTGGCGCCCTCGCTGTACATCGCCTGCGGCATTTCCGGCTCCATCCAGCACATGGCCGGCATGGGTGCCTCGAAGTGCGTCGTGGCCATCAACAAGGATCCCGAGGCGGAGATCTTCGCCGGCGCCGACTACGGCATCGTCGCGGATCTCTTCGAGGCGGTGCCGCTGCTGGAGGCGGCCGTTCGCGAGCGCAAATAGGGGAGGTGCGTCATGGGCGAGGTGCCGGCACGCGAGGTTCTGTGGAACATCACGGGCCACTGGCTGATCTACCCCTGCTTCGTCGCGGCGCTGGCCGTGGCCGTTGTCTTCTTCGTGCGGCGCTGGCGCCTGTGGAAGATCGGCGAGCCCGAGAATCGCTCCGATAGGCGCGGCGAGCGTCTGCGTGGCGCGGTGCGCGACGCCCTTCTGCAGGTGAAGGTGGCCGAGCGGCGCGGGCCCGGGCTCGTGCATGTGGTCATGTACGTCGCTATGGTCATCCTGCTTATCGCTACCGCCACCGTGGCCGCCCAGGCCGATTTGGGGCTCCCTCTCGTCCAAGGCAACTTCTACCTCTACTTTCTCTCGCTCGCCGTCGACATTGCCGGCGCCGCTTTCTGCATCGCCATGGTGGCCTGCATCGTGCGCCGCATCGCGAACCGCGCGCTTGACACCAGGCCCGGCGACATCGTCGTTTTGGGCCTGCTGCTCGCCATCGGCGTCACGGGATTCGTGCTGGAAGGCTTGCGCATCGCCGGCACCGGCGACCCTTGGGGCGCCTGGTCACCCGTGGGGAGCCTCTTCGCGGGACTGTTCGCCAGCTGGGACCAGGGGCAGATCGAGCTTGCCCATCGCGTGCTGTGGTGGTTCCATATGGCCCTCGCCTTCGGGCTCATCGCCTACTGGACCTATTCCAAGCTCGTCCACGTGCTGCTCGTGCCCGCCGGCGTCTACTGGCGCGACCTGAAACCCAAGGGCGAGCTGCCCTTCATCGACATGGAGGACGAGGGCCTGCTCTCCTTCGGCTGCGGCCGCTTGGAGGAGCTCACGTGGAAGGATCTCTTCGACACCCAGGCCTGCGTGCGCTGCAACCGCTGCCAGGATCTCTGCCCCGCCTATGCCACGGGCAAGCCCCTGAGCCCCAAGGCGTTCATCCAGGACTTGGGCGCCGAGCTGGAGCAGCGGGGGCCCATCATTTACCGCCTGCAGAAGGAGGCGGCGGCCCAGGAGCGGAACGCGGCGGATGCGGCCGAGAGCGAGAAGGCGTCGAAGGCAGTCCCCGCGTTGCCGAAGGCCGAGGCGCTCCTTGAGAACGCCGATCTCACCGACGCCGAGCGCGCTATCATCGATCGCCCGCTCGTGGGCGCGGTCATCGCCCCCGAGACCCTGTGGGCCTGCACCACCTGCGGCGCCTGCATGGAGGCGTGCCCGGCCTTCGTGGAGCACGTGCCGAAGGTGGTGAAGATGCGCACCTACCAGGTGTCCGTGGAAAGCGCCTTCCCGCCGGAGGCCCAGGCCACCTTCCGCAACCTGGAGAACAACGGCAACCCGTGGGGCTTAGGCTGGCAGACCCGGTCCAAGTGGGCCGAGGGGCTGGACGTGCCCACTATCGCCGAGGCCCCCGATGCCGAGTACCTCTACTGGCCCGGTTGCTCCGGGGCCTTCGACGCCCGCAACCGCAAGGTGTCCGCGGCCTTGGTGTCGCTGCTCGCGGAGGCGGGTGTGAGCTTCGCCATCTTGGGCAACGAGGAGAAGTGCTGCGGGGACGCGGCGCGGAGGATGGGCAACGAGTTCGTCTACTTCATGCTGGCCAGCGAGAACATCGCCACGCTTCAGGCCTACGGGGTCAAGAAGATCATCGTGCAGTGCCCCCACTGCTACCAGGCCCTGGCCCGGGACTACCCGCAGCTGGGCGGGCATTTCGAGGTGATCCACCACAGCGAGCTTTTGGCCCGGCTCGTGCGCGAGGGGCGCCTGCCCCGCGCGAGAGAGGCGCTCGGGCGCGTGTGCTTCCACGACTCGTGCTATCTGGGCCGCTATCAGGACATCTATGAGGCACCGCGCGAGGTGGTTCGTGCCGCCGGCGGAAGCGTGGCGGAGATGGAGCGCGCCCGCAAGACGAGCTTCTGCTGCGGAGCCGGCGGCGGTCGCATGTGGCTCGAGGAGAGCGCCGGTGCGCGCATCAACGAGGCGCGCTGCGCCCAGGCGCTTGACACCGACCCCGATCTCGTGGCGACTTCGTGCCCGTTCTGTCTGACCATGCTCGCCGATGGTATGGTATCGGCAGATTCCGATGTGCCCGTGAGGGACATCGCCGAGCTGTTGGCAGGAGCGGAAAAATGAGCGAGAGCGCGGGCAAGACGAGGCACGGAGCCGAGAAGACGGCGAAGGCGGTGGGCGCGACGGCTGCGGGCGCGGCGGAGGGACGGCGTGTCCAGAGCATCCGAGAGCCGCTTTCCCCCGGCGCCTACGTGGAGTACTCGGTGGACGATCAGCCTGGTGTGGTGGAACGCGCCCGGGCCTTCCTCGCAGGAGCGCCCGGCGAGTCGGTGGCCCCGCGCATGGCCGCCACGGTTATGCTGGTGAGCGAGGGCAAGCCCCATTATCGTCGTTTCGAGAGCCCGCTGGCGGGGGGAGCGCCCATCGAGGAGACCGTGGATGCGGCTCCGGTGGATGTCTTCATGCTGCGCCGCGCCTCCACCATGGCCTTCACGCCGGACGCCGTGGTGTTTCCCGGCGGCGGCATGGACGTGCGGGATGTGGAATGTGCCGTGCCCTGGGCCGGGCCTTCTCCGGAGCAGTGGGCCTGTCTCATGAGCTGTCCCGCGTCCGTGGCAAAAGGCGTCATTACGGCGGCGGCCCGGGAGGTCTTCGAGGAGAGCGGCGTGCTTCTGGCCTCTGCTCTCGGCGGAGGCGCGCCCGTCGACGAGCGCGAAGACCATTGGGCTGCCGAACGTGAAGCCGTGGCCACGCGGCGCGTCTCCTTCGGGGAATTCCTTCGCGAGCGGGGGCTCGTGCTGCGCAGTGATCTTATGCGCCTGCGCAGCCATTGGGTCACTCCCGAAAGCGAGGCACGGCGCTACGACACCTATTTCTTCCTGGCGCGGCTGCCTAAGGGGCAGCACGCCGACGGCCGCACGAGTGAGGCCGTGGAGGCGGCCTGGATCGCTCCGGGCGAGGCCCTGGCGCGCTTCGATGCGGGCCTGCTCAAGCTCGTGCCTCCCACCATTTCCAACCTCACTTCCATCGTGGCGGCGACCTCGGTGGATGAGGCGTGGAACGCTCCCTTCGACGGGCACGTGCGGCCGCATCCGGTGGCGCGACCGTGCGGCGAGGTGGTGCTCGGCTGCGAGGTGAGCGAGACATGAGCGCGCGCTTCGCACCTCCGGACAACGAGGCCATGGTCGGGGCGTTCGCCCAGTGCGTGCGGCATCCCAACGCCACGCCGCTCACCTACCACGGCACCAACAGCTGGATTCTCGCCGCCCCGGACGACGGAGCCTGCCTGGTGGTGGATCCGGGCCCCGACGACGCCGCCTGTATCGGGCGCATCGCCGAGGCCTGCGCTCGGCGCGGCCTCACCGTGGCTGCCGTGGCGGTGACCCACGACCACTTCGACCACGCCGAGTGCGCCGAGGAGGCTGGCCGGGTTTTCGGTGCGCCGGTGCTGGGTATGGCGGCGGGCACGCTGGGTTGTGGCCCTCTGGAGCTTCCCGGAGTGTCCCTGCCCATCGAGGTGGTGCCCTTGCCGGGGCATTCCAGCGACTCGGTGGGCTTCTATGTGGAAGAGGGCGCGCTCGTGGTGACGGGGGATGTGGTGTTCGCCCAGAGCCCCACGATGGTCTGCTGGCCCGACGGGCGCATGGGCGACTATCTGGCGAGTTTGGACGTGCTCGGGCGCCTGGTGGCCGAGCGCGGCGTGGAGCGCCTGCTGACGGGCCACGGGCCGGTGATCGAGAACCCCTCCGAGCGCATCGAGCAGGCGCGCCGTCACCGCCTTCAGCGGCTGCAGCAGGTGGTGTCCGCGGTTCGCAGCGGCATCCCCGCCGATGCCGAGGCCTTAGTGGAGGCTGTGTACAACGACGTGCGGCCCGAGCTGCACGACGGTGCCGTTCGCTCGGTGAACGCTCAGCTGCGCTATGCCTTCGACGAGGGCATCCTGCAGGAGAACCGCTAGCGCCGGCGGCCTCGTTCCGCCCGGCACGCGATAGAGCCGCATGCAAGCGCCCCGCGGGGCTGAAAGAGAGAGGAAACCTATGGCCATCACCTACACCGAGGAGCAGCGCGAGCTCGTGAAGCTTGTGCGCGACGTCGCCCGCAACGAGGTCATGCCGCACGTGGCCGCGGCCGACAAGGCAGGGGAGTGCCCCCGCGAGCTGTACCAGTGGGGCTTCGATTTGGGACTGCACATGGTGGAGATCCCCGAGCAGTTCGGCGGCATGGGCTTAAGCTACGAGACCTGCGCCATGATGTTCGAGGAGCTGGCCTGGGTTGACGCCGCCTACGCCGACACCTTCGTCACGAACTTCGTCGCCTTCCGCAACATCCTTCTGAACGGCACCGAGGAGCAGGCGCGCCACTTCGTGGAAAAGACCGAGAACAACGGATTCGCCGCCTTCTGCCTCACCGAGGCGAACGCTGGGTCGGACGTCGCCGCCATGCGCACCACGGCGGTGCTCGACGGCGACGAGTACGTCCTGAGCGGGACGAAGACCTTCATCACCAATGGCTCCATCTCCGACATCTACGTGGTGTTCGCCAAGACCGATCCGGAAGCCGGCGCCCACGGCATCACGGGCTTCCTCATCGACGGCGACACCCCGGGCCTTGCTGCCGGCGCCAAGGAGCACAAGATGGGCTTCCGCCTGTCGGACACCACGGAGGTCGTTCTCGAGAACGTGCGCGTACCGAGAAGCGCCGTCATCGGGGAAGTCGGATGCGGCATGTCCATCGCGCTGAACGCGCTGAACCTCTCCCGGGCCTTCATCTCGACGCTTGCCGTGGGCATCATGCAGCGGGCGCTCGACGAGGCCGTGGCCTACGCCAAGCAGCGCAAGCAGTTCGGGCGGCGCCTCATCGACTTCGAGATGGTGCAGGCTATGCTGGCCGACATGGCCATCAAGACCGAGGCGGCGCGCGTCCTCGTGAACAACTGCATGCGCCAGATGGACGCCGGCGAGATGGTGCGCAAGGACGGCGCCATCGTGAAGACCTTCGTCACCGACGCCATGCAGGAGGTGGTGAGCAACGCCGTGCAGGTGCTCGGCGGCTACGGCTATTCCGAGGAGTATCCCGTTGAGAAGCTCATGCGCGACGCCAAGATCTTCCAGATCTTCGAGGGATCGAACCAGATCCAGCGCATGACCATCGCCAAGGAGCTCGACCGGGAGTACCGATAAGTTAAAAGAAGTCTCTAGCAAAAAGCCCGAGCGCGATCAGCGGTGCTCGGGCTTTTTGCTGCTTGTCCGGCTGCCGCTGGGAGGTATACCTCCATGCTCAAACAGTCCTCGCTCGGCGAAAGTGCCCACTGGGCACTTTCGTTCGCTGCGGAACTGCGCGTGGAGGCACACCTCCCATCGGCAGCCTACTCGAACAAAAAGAAAGGCTTACTCCGCCTCCATGCGCTCCTTCAAGATTTGCGCGAGGATGAAGCGCTTCACCTTGCCGGTGGCGGTGACGGGGATCTCGTCGATGATCTCGATGCGCTCGGGCCACAGGCGCTTGGCCACGTGGCGCTCTCTCAGGTAGGCGATGAGCCCGTCCTGGGTAGGAGGCGCGGCGGGGTCGCTCGGCACGACGAAGGTGCAGATGCGCTCGCCGAGGCGCGTATCCGGCATGCCGATGGTGGCCGAGCTGGCCAACCCCGGCGCGCCGATGAGGTCGTCGTCGATCTCCCGGGCCGAGATGTTCTCGCCGCCGCGGATGATGACCTCCTTCTTGCGCCCGTTGATGCGGATGCGCCCTTCCTCGTCCATGTAGCACAGGTCGCCGCTGTAAAACCAGCCCTCATCGGAAAGCGCGCGGTCGGTGCGGTCGCGCTCGTTCAGGTAACCCACGAACATGTGGGGCCCGCGGGAGATCTCCTCGCCCTGGGCGCCCCGGGGCACCTCGTTGCCCATCTCGTCGATGACCTTGACCTCGATGCCCGCGAAGGGGACGCCCGACCAGGCGCCGTTCCACTCGGCGCACTTCTCCGGGGGCACGAACACGTGCGGGCAGCTCTCGGTGGAGCCGTAGATCTCGCAGAGCAGCACCCCGTAGCGGGCCGCGCGCTCGATGAGGGCCGGGGGCAGGGGCGCCCCGCCGCAGCAGAACAGCCGCAGGGTGTCGAAGGCCAGGCCGTCCTCAGCGTCCAGCACGTTCAGCATGTCGTAGATGAACGGCGTGGCCGACATGGACCAGGTGACGCCCTCGGCGTTCATGAGCTCGATGGCCTCGCGCGGTCGGAAGTCCTGCTGCAGCACCGCCCGCCCGCCGAGCAGAAGCGGCGAGATGAGCCCGTGGAAGAAGCCGGTGGCGTGGTTCAAGGGCGAGGGCATGAACATGACGTCGCCCTGGGTGCGCCCCAACTCTCTCGTGAAGACGCGCTCGGAGAACAGGATGTTGTTGTGGGTGAGCATGGACTGCTTCGGCTTGCCCGTGGTGCCCGAGGTGGGCAGGATGCAGGCCACGGAATCGGCGGACACCGGAACGGGCTCGCGCAGCGGCTCGAAGCGCTCGTAGATGTCGTCGAAGGTGGGCAGCTCCGAGTGGCTCGGCGCCTGCTTGTCCAGCACGGCGATGGCGGCGAGCGTCGGCACGGCGCCGCGCACGGAGAGGATCTGCGCCTCGTAGTCGGTGTTGTGGGAGAAGGTGGGGGAGAGGTAGGCTCGGGAGCCGACGAGGTTCATGGCGTATTCCAGATCCACGTCGTTGTAGTTGCGCGGCACCGGATGCACCACGCCACCGACTTTCAGCACGGCCACATAGACGATGGTAAACTCGGCCCAGGTGGGGAACTGCAGGGTGACGACGTCGCCGGCTTTTATACCCTCGGCGATAAGCCATGCGGCCACACGCCCGGCTTTGTCGTCTACTTCTCCATAGGTGAGGCGGCTTCCCGTGTCGTCGCAGACGTACTCGCGATCGGGGTGCGCGACGGCTGCGCGCTGCCAGATGTCGGCGATGGTGTCGTGCGTCCAATACCCCTTGGCGTACCAACGTTCTCTCAGCGTCTCGTTGATCTTCAGGTCGTCGATCATGTCAGCCCCTTCTGCTCTCTGATCGGCCGCTATCAATCCCCGGGCGGCCCGAACCTTATGGCTACCATCATACAAACGATGGAGCCGAAACGGTCATAGTAAGAAAAAGGGCATTCATAGGAATGCCCTATCGGTATCGTGTCAGCTTGTCGTTCCCGCCGTCCCTAGGCCATGCGAGCCGCGAGCTCGTCGGTGAGGACGTTGCGGCGCACCTTGCCCATGAGGGTCTTGGGGATCTCCTCGATGATCTCGATGCGCTCGGGCCACAGGCGCTTGGGCACGCCCTCGCCTTCCAGGTAGGCCGTGACCGACTCCAGGGTCGGCACTGTATCTCCCAAAGGCGCCACGAAGGTGCAGATGCGCTCGCCCAGGCGGTCGTCGGGCATGCCGATGGTGGCCGACTCGCCCACGCCCGGGCAGCCCACCAGATTGTCGTCGATCTCGCGGGCCGACAGGTTCTCGCCGCCGCGGATGATGATCTCCTTGCGCCGGCCGTTGATGCGGATGCGCCCCTGTTCGTCCATGTAGCCCAAGTCGCCCGAGAACCACCAGCCGTCGTCGGTGAGCGCGCGGTCGGTGCGCTCCGGCTCGTTCAGATAGCCGACGAACTGGTGCGGGCCACGGGAGATGTGCTCGCCCTGGACGCCCGGGGCCACATCGTTTCCCTGCTCGTCGATGTAGCGCACCTCGATGCCGGGGAAGGGGATGCCGGACCAGTCGCCGTTCCACTCCACGCACTTGCTCGGCGGCACGAAGACGTGCGGGCAGCTCTCCGTAGAGCCGAAGATCTCGCAGAGCAGGATGCCGTGGTTGTGGGCGCGCTCGATGAGCGCCCCGGGCACCGGCGCGCCGCCGCAGGAGTGCAGCACGTAGGTGGGCAGCGATTCGTCAGGGTGGGCATCCAGGTACTTCACGATGTCGTAGATGAACGGGGTGGAGCACATGGACCAGGTGGCGCCCTCGGCGTTGATGAGGTCGACGGCGTCCTTCACGGCGAAGTCCTGCATGAGCACGGAGCGGCCGCCGAGCAGCATCGGCGCGATGAGGCCGTGGAAGAAGCCGACGGCGTGGTTCAGGGGCGCGGGCATCCACATGACGTCGTCGGAGGTGCGCTCGAGGCCCTCGACGAAGACGCGCTCGGAGAACAGGATGTTGTTGTGGGTGAGCATGACCTCCTTGGGCTTGCCCGTGGTGCCGGAGGTGGAGAGCAGGCACGCCACCTGGTCGGATTCGACGGGCACCTTCTCGGCCAAGGGCTCGGTGGTCTTGACGATCTCGGCCACGGTGGGCAGATCCGAGTGCTTGGGGGCCTTCTTGTCGACGAGCGCGATGACCTTGAGCGTGGGGATGTCGCCGGCGATATCGAGGATCTGCTGCTCGTAATCGACGCCGTGGAAGGAGGTGGGCCCGATGTAGGCGCGGCTCTCCACCAGGTTCATGGCGTAGGTGAGGTCGGCCCCGTTGAAGTTGCGGGCGAGCGACTGGATGACGGCGCCGGCCTTGAAGCAGGCCACGTACGCGATGGTGAACTCGGCCCAGTTGGGAAACTGCAGGGTGACCACATCGCCCGGCTCGATGCCCGCATCCACGAGCCACGCCGCCAGGCGGGCCGCCGCGTCGTCCACCTCGCCGTAGGTCATGCGACAGCCCTGGTCGTCGGCGACGTACTCTTCGCCGGCGTGCGCCCGCGCCTGGCGCTCCCAGACGTCACGGATGGTTTCGCGCGTCCAGTACCCCTTCTCGTAATACTCTTTCTTCTTCTCCTCGTTGATCTTGAGATCGGTGATCATAGGCCTTCCTTTCTAAAGAACCTAAAACCCTTTTGCCACGGAAGCGCCCGGCCGCCCGCTGGCGGCACCCCGGTAATCGAGTGCTTCCGTCGATACCCAGAAGAAATTCATGCTTTCAGCATACAAAGGTATTTCTCGGACAGGAAGCCAGAATTGAGAAAAGATAATCGGAATAATTGATGATTCAATAGGTCTAAGCGATGCGAAATTGATTGCAGACCAACAATGTTGAGAAATTGGGTAATAAAAGAAACAATATTTAAATTTTGTCCGTGGAAAACTGCCATTCCATCCTTAAGAATCAGAAGCAAGTCAGGCGGAACAAAATTCCAATGGGCTAAAAAGTAAAACTTGAGTAATTAAGTGCGAAAGGGGTTCATCCATGAGTGTCTACCAGGAGGCCTACCATCTGCCCGAGTTCACCTACGACTACGAGAAGCTGAAGATCGAGCAGCGCGGCTCGGTCTACATCTGCTCCTTCAACGACGCGGACAACCTGAACGCCATGTCCTACGCCCAGATGGCCGAGTTCAACGACTTCCTCATCAAGGTGCGCATGGACAAGGACTGCCGCGTCATCGTGCTGACCGGCGAGGGCCGCTCCTTCTGCGCCGGCTTCAACCTGAACGACCTCGCCCTCGATCCGCCCGAGGACATGGGCCGCATCCAGCGCGACTTCTACATCATGCAGCGCATGTGCTCCGACCAGATCATCAACATGCGCCGCTGCGAGCAGCCCATCATCGGCGCCCTGAAGGGCTTTGCCGTGGGCGGTGGCCTGTCCATCTCCTGCGCCTGCGACATGCGCGTGCTCGGCGAGTCCTACAAGATGAACGCCGGCTACCTGTCCATCGGCTACACCGGCACCGACATGGGCGGCTCCTTCTTCCTCCCGAAGATCGTCGGCTATGCCCGCGCCTGCGAGATCCTCATGAACCCGGCCCGCTTCGACGCCCAGAAGCTTTACGAGTGGGGCTTCGCCAACCGCGTGGTGGCCGACGACGACGTGCTGGAGACCGCCGTGGCCATGGCCGAGGAGATGTGCCGCGAGACCGCGCCCTTCGGTCTGCGCCTCACCAAGGAGGCCCTGCAGTGCTCGCTGGACGGCACCAGCTTCGAGAACTGCATCAAGATGGAGAACCGCAACCAGGTGCTGGCCTCCAACACTAACGACGGCATCATGGGCACGCTGAAGATGAATCCGAAGAACCGCGCCGACGTGAAGGAAAACCCGGAGAAGTACGCCTTCCACAATATGTAAGAGAGGGTCGGCAAAACCGAACCTGCTATCTGGAGCCCCGCAGCCCACAAGGCCGGGGCTCCCTTTTCTCTTTCTAGGTAGAAAATCGCCGCGGGGGAGCCGCGCGGTGCCTTGATTCGCTCAGACAGTCCTCGCTTGGTGAAACAGGACATTTAGTCCTGTTTCAGTCGCTGCGGAACTCGCTCGGTCAAGGCACCCCGCGTCTCCTCTCGAATCGAACGTTGTTGAGACGAGGAGGACGCTATGAAAGTGCTGGGAATCAATGGGAGCCATCGGGCCGGGAAGGGGACGGCGGCGCTTCTGCAGGCGGCCCTCGACGGGGCGGCCGAGCAGGCATCGGCGCTGGAGGTGCCGGTAAGCTGCGAGCTGGTGGAGCTCTCGAAGCTCGATATCGGGTTCTGCGTCGGCTGCAACCGCTGCCTCGCCCAGACGAGCTGCACGCTCGAAGACGACATGAACGATCTCTACGAGAAGCTACGGGACGCCGACGTGGTTCTGCTCGCCTCGCCGGACTACTTCGGCACGGTGAGCGCCCGGATGAAGAACTTCATGGACCGCACGCGCCCCTTCCATATGGTGGAGAACGTGCTGACCGGCAAGGTGGGCGGCGCCATGTCCACGGCCGGGCTCAACAACTGCGGGGGAGAGGGAACGCTCGCTGCTCTGGACAGCTGGTTCGCCACTCAGGGAATGCTCTCCGTGCACCCGCGCACCGCGGGCGCGCCCTTGTCCGGCGGCGTGGTGGCCACGGGCTTCGCGGGGCTCGACGAGACCGGGCAGCCCCGCTGGCGCTCGGTGAAGGCCGACGAGATCGGGTTCGCCCTGGCCCGGCAGCTGGGGCGCGAGGCCGCGTGCCTGGCCGTGCGGCTGGCATAGCATTCCTTCACTCGGCGAGAGCTGACAAAACGGTGGTCAAATTGACGGAATGACGACAGGGTTTCAAACTTCTTACATCGCTCGCGCATAGAGATTGCAGCACCTTGTTGACTTGCTGTTGCTCCCGCACGGCGCGCTAAAGTCTACTTGTCCGGTAATCGTTCGAGCCACTTGGACGATCCAGCAACTCGGAAGGATGGTTCTTCAAGCGACTCCCGGTTCCTTTTCGGTAGTGCGTTAGAAGGAGGCTTATCATGACGCGCGCGTCTGACTTTGTTCCGCTCAATGGCATCTCTCGTCGAGCCTTCTGCAAAGGGGCGGCCGTGCTCGGCATTTGGGGAGGACTCGCCAGCTTCGGCCTGGCCGGCTGCGCCCCCCGCACCCGCGCCGAGCGGCTCGCGAGCTCCGCTCCCTGGAAGGCGGGCACCTACACGGCAGAGGTGACGGGCCGCAACGCCCCCTACGCCATGACGGTCACGTTCACCGACGACGCCATCGGCTGCACCAATATCAAGCCCTGCGCCCAGGGCGAGGGCATGGCGCTTGCCCTGGGCGCAGGCGCCGAGCGCGACGTGCTGTGCAAGAACATCTTCGCCCAGCCCGACGGCACCTACTGGATCGTCGTGAACACCCTGCGCTACCCCGATCCCGACGAGCCGGACGCCAACGGCGCCACCATCAACAACATGCTGGCTCTGGGCCACATCGTCGCTGGCGATACCGTGGAGGCCCTGGCCGGCGAGATGGGCGTGGACGCCGCGAACCTGCAGGCTTCCATCGACGCCTACAACGCCGTGGTGGAAGGCGGCACCGACGAGTTCGGCTTCGTGGCCGACAACACCGCCGATGCGGCCATGACCGAGGGCCCCTGGTACGCCTGCCGCAAGGTGCCCACCGTGCACCACACCATGGGCGGCATCCGCGTGAATGTGGAATCCGAGGCCTGCAACGCCGACGGCGAGCCGATTCCCGGCTTGTACGCCGCAGGCGAGTGCACTGGCGGCATCCACGGCGAGAACCGCCTGGGCGGCAACGCCATCGCCGACTGCATGACCTTCGGCCGCAACGCCGGCACCAACGCCGCAAAGTACGCCCTGGCCTAGTCGCGCTATAACAGCCTCCTTCCCCCGAGCGGGAATAGAAAGAAGGAGCCCCTCGCGATGAGGGGCTCCTTCTCGAGATAGGAAGCGTGTTTGGCGGGGGAGGGCCTACCAGTTGCAGGGGGCCTCGCCCTTCTCCTGGCGCTCGGACTTGAAGATCACATCCGGCACCTCCTCGCCGTGGTAGCACTTCACGGCGCCCTTCTCCTCCAGCTCGGCGATCTGCTCGGGCGTGTAGCCGTAGTGCTCCAGGTACTCGGCGGTGTGGTAGCCGATGGGCTTGGAGAGGATGATCGGCGGGTCGCCGTAGCCGCCGAAGCGGATGGGCGTGGTGGGCAGCGCGTGCTCGCCGAAGGCGTTGTACTTCACCTTGCGGATGGCGTCGTTGACGTAGGCCTCGTCGTCCTTCAGGATGTCGGTGAAGCGGAAGACCTTCTGGCTCGGCACGTCCCACTCGGCCAGGATCTTGAGCCACTCCTCCAGGTCCTTCTTCGAGAAGCCCTCGTCCAGGATGGTGATGAGCTCCGGCTGCAGGTGGTTCGCCTTCACGTTTTCGATGGTCGCGTAGCGCGGATCGTCCACCAAGTCGTCGCGGCCGATGACCTTCATCATGTCGTTGTAGTAGCGGTTGTGCTGCGGCTGGCAGATGTAGAGCCACTTGTCGTCCGCCGTCTTGTAGGTGTTGTTGAAGGGGTTGGGCACGTCGGTGCGGGACTTCGGGTAGTCGGCGCCGAACTGCTGCGCGCAAAGGCCGATGGAGCCGCCCCAGATGGCGGAGTGGTACAGATTCACGACCACCTTGTCGCCCTGGCCGGTGCGCAGCTTGTTCACGAGCGCGCCGAGAAGGCCGGCGGCCATCATGATGGCGGTGTTGTAGTCGCCGAAGGCCTGCGGGGGAATGGCGGGGGAGGTGTCCTTCTCGGGGAAGGTGCCGGCCACGCCGCCGCGGGCGGCCCAGCACACGGCATCGTAGCCGGGGGCATGGGCGAACTCGCCGAACTCGCCGTAACCGCGCATCTGGCCCCAGATCAGCCCCGGGAACTCCTCGTGCAGGGTCTCGTAGTCGAGCCCGAGCTTCTTCAGGGCGGCGGTGCGCATGTTGTTCATGAAGATGTCGGCCTCGCCGATCATCTTCTTCGCGATGGCCAGGCCCTCGGGATCCTTCAGGTTGAGCGACACCCAGTTCTTGTTGGTGTTGTTCAAATCGATGGTGGGATCTTCCGTATCGGTCAGCTCGCAGCCGAAGCCGGGGCCCTGGGTGCGCTGGGTATCGCCGGCGAAGGACTCGATCTTGATGACCTCGGCGCCCATCTCGGACAGGACGCGGACGGTGGCCGGGGCGGCCACGTAGGTGCACATCTCGACGACCTTGATGCCGGCGAGCGGGCCGTAACCGTTGAGCTTCTCGGTGACTGTCATCGGAGCATCTCTCCTTTCATGCAAGTGGTTGGTCGGGCGGTTCGTTTGTTTGCATCCCTATCATCGCAGGGGAAAGAACCCCTATCTACGGACAAAATAGAATATGTGTGTAAAATAGACTCGAAATTGAGTAGAAAATACCACTAGATGGAAAAGTTATCCCTATGCAAACAGGACAACAAAGGTATTCTGTTTCAACAAATCAAAGGAGTGGTGTGCTAGGGTCATCGTGTAGAATGCACACTATAGTAAAGAGAAGGGAGCCATAAGGTGGACTTCACGCTGACCGACGGGCAGAAGAAGCTCGTCAGCGCCTTCCGTACGTTCGGGGCCGACACCTTCACGCCGGAGCGCGTGGCCAAGTGGTGCCGCGACCAGGGTCTGCCCGATACGGTGATGAAGGAGTTCGTCGATCTGTACTACGAGACCGCCGAGCCGGACATCGCGCCCGATCTGGCCCACAGTCTGCTCTCGCAGGTGTTCATCGTGGAGGAACTCTCCCGCTGCGCCGGCACGACGCTGCCGTTCCAGAACGACTTGTTCAACCTGCAGATCATGAGCGGGTTCGCCGGGGCCGCCGAGGCCGCCTCCATCGCCGAGGACTATCGCGCCGACGGCCGCCTCATGTTCGCCCTGGCCATTTCCGAGCCCGACGGCGGATCCGACACCATGGCCATGAAGACCTCGTGCCAGACCGTGGACGGCCGACTGCTTCTTAACGGGCGCAAGTCCTACGTGAACAACGGCGAGTACGCCCCCTATATATTGGTGGCCGCCATCGACAAAGACGCGGGGGATACGGGCCGCTACCCGTCGCTGTCCTTCTGGCTCGTGCCGCGCAGCGTGCCCGGCATCAACGCCGTACCCATCAGCAAGATCGGCCAGTCCATGCTGCCCTTCGCGCTCATCTCCTTCGACGATGTGGAGCTGTCCCCGGAGTGGCGTCTCGATGCGAGCGAGGGAGGGTTCCAGCAGCTGTTCCATCTGCTGGAATACGGGCGCGTGCTTCTGTGCGCCTCCAGCTTGGGCATGGCCCAGGCGGCCATGGACGACGCGGTGGCCCACGCGCGCTCCCGCAAGGCTTTCGGCGTGCAGGTGGGGCGCTTCCAGCAGATAGAGACCCTTCTCACCGATATGGAAGTGCGCCTGCGCAACATGCACTCCATGGTGTACCGCGCGGCCTGGTCCATCGATGCCGCCGACGAGACCGAGCGGCTCGACGTGGCCCTCATGAAGCGCTACGTGCCCGAGGCCTCGGTGCAGGTGGCCTCGGACGCCATGCAGATTCTGGGGGGCCTCGGCTACACCGAGGGCTCGCGCGTGAGCCGCATCTGGGAGGACTGCCGCGGCAATCAGATCGCCGAGGGAACGGACCAGGTGATGGTGTACATCGCCGCGCCCTTGATAATGGAGCACTATAGGTCTTTCTAGAAGCGGCTGTGAGCATTCTTATTAAGTGAACGATCACAAGAAACTGGGGGAAATATTCTCCCAGTTTCTTCTATTTGTGAAACCTATCAATCATAAATCCTTTCAATATTAGGACAAATTAACTGAATCTGTCCTATTTTTGCAAAGATTATGGGACAAAGCATCCCTTTTTGACCATCCTCAAGGGAATCGTTCTACGGTACAAATACGATAGCGGCGAAAGATCGCCGTCCACGGCTCACGCCAACAGGGGTTCGACGTTTGCGCAAGAGTAGAAGAAATCGATAGAGGAGGTTTACCTTGAGTGGGACCGCTACCAAAGAGAAGCTGACCGTGCGTCACCTTCTCGTCGTTCTGACGGGCATCATGATCACGTTCGGATGCTCGGCTCTATGCTTCTCCACCTGGGGCCTGTTCCAGCCGGTCGTGGCTGAGGGCCTGGGCGTGGAGGTCACCGCCTTCGCCATGTACGTCACCGTTATGTACCTGACCATGACCATCGCCTCGCCGTTTGCGGGCAAGCTGCTGCAGACCATGGACATCCGCATCCTTTTGTCCGTCTCCGCCGCGCTCGTGGGCTGCGCCTTCTTGCTGATGAGCTTCTCGAACACCATCGTGCTGTTCTACGTGGCCGCCGTCATGCTGGGCTTGGGCGAGATCACCATCCTGTGGCTGGCCATTCCCACGCTCATCAACCGCTGGTTCGTGGAGCGCGCCGGCTTCTTCATCGGGTTGTGCATGGCCTTCACCGGCATCGGCGGCGCCATCTGGTCCGCCGTGTTCACCGCGCTGACCGCCTCGGGCGTCGACTTCCACACGATTTACCTCATCTGGGGCGTCATCGCGCTCGTCACGAGTCTGCCCTTCACGCTGTTCTGCGTGCGCAACTCTCCCGAGGACTGCGGGCTGGCCCCCTACGGCGCCTCCATGCAGAAGGCGGCCTCGGGCGCTGAGGTGGCCGCGAAGCCCGCGGGCCTGTCTGCCGGCTTCGTCATGAAGACCCCGATGTTCTACGCCATCTGCGTCTTCGCCGGCCTCATCAACATCGCCATCCTCATCGCCATGCAGTTCCCCACCTACACCAAGTCGCTCACCGACGTGGCCTTCGACGTGGCCGTGGTCGGCGGCGTCATGACCTCGGTCATGATGGTGGGCCAGGCCATCTTCAAGGTGGTGCTGGGCGCGGCGGCCGACAAGAACGCCAAGGGCGCCCTCATCTTCGCCTTCGCCGCTGGCGTTGCGGGCATCCTGCTGTGCTGGTTCGGCACCTTCTCCGAGTACGTGATGTACGTGGGCGCCTTCATCTTCGGCGGCTGCTACGCCACCGCCGTGGTGCTCGTGCCGGTCATCTGCCGCCAGTCCTTCGGCACCCGTGAGTACTCGGTCATCTACTCTCGCGTCTCCACGGTGTTCAACCTCATCGCCGCCTTCGCCGCTATGATCTGGGCGTGGCTCGGCTCGTCGTTCGGCTTCACCGTCGAGTTCATCGTGGCGCTCGCCATGCTCGTGGTCATCCTGCTGCTCGGCCTGTACATCTTCAAGGCTGCTGCCGGCTACAAGAAGGACTGGACGACCGAATAGTCGGGTCCCTCATACCGCTGGCGGGCTCAAAGGGATAAGCGGGGAGTGGAGACTCCCCGCTTTTCGCACTTATAGGAAATCTCTATGAGCCAAGCCAAGCCTGATAAACTACGATCAAGAGAGAAACGCGCAATCTGAGATCGGGCCGAACGCATGCCCTTTGCCTTAGGGGGAAACCATGAACCTCTCTCAGCTGAACTACTTCAAGAAGCTCGCCGAGGTGCTTCACTACACGCGAGCGGCGCAGGAGCTGTTCATCACCCAACCGACCCTCTCGGGGGCTATTTCGTCCTTGGAGAAGGAGCTGGGCGCTCCCTTGTTCGAGCGCAACGGCCGCTCAGTGCTCCTCACCCCCTACGGCGAGGTGTTCTACGAGCACGTGTGCCTCGCCCTGCGCGCCATCGACGACGGCGTGGCGGCCGTGGGCGCGCGCTCTTCGGCCTCGTTCGGCACCGTGAACCTCGGCACCACCTTCACCACCCAGGACCACTACCTGCCGAGCCTCATCCGCGACTTCGAGGAGGCCTTCGACAAGCGGGTCATCGTGAAGGTGTTCCAGGGATTCACCAACTACCTCACCGAGCAGCTGCACCGGGGCACGCTGGATGTGGCCTTCTGCGGCAAGCGCGACAACGAGCCCGACATCGCGTATTTCCCGGTGAAGCACTGCGAGCTGGCCCTCTACGTGCGCGACGACCATCCGCTGGCGTCCCGCGAAACGATCACCTTCGGCGAACTGAACGACGTGGATCTGCACACCTACCGCCGCGGCACCCCCATCGGCGAGCGCGTGGCGAAGATGCTGGAGGAGGCCGACGTGCGGGGCGCCTCCTTGGGCTACGACGACGATGTGTCCATGGGGTCGTTCCTCTCCTACAACGGCGGCAACGCCGGAGCGCTTATGCTGGACTCGCTGGGCGCCCAGCTGTTCAGCAACCTGCACCAGGTGCGCGTCGAGGGCGTCCCGGAGCACTTCTACACGGTGTACATGGCCTATCACAAGAAGCACGTGCACTCGCGGGCCGTCACCGACTTCATCGACTTCGTCAAGGCCTACCCGGGCAACGACCTCATCGGCCAGGTGCTGCCCGAGGCGGCGGGCGAGTAGGGGCGCCGGGCCCGATCGGCCGAGGCGGGCGCGCGGCGGACGTTTGGGTGTCTGGTCGTCCGACCGTCGGAGCCGCCCGACCGCCCAGGCCGCCTGACTGCCGTCTGTGGTCATTTTGCGCCGTATGCGGCCACTTGTTGCGGGAGGCTGGCAAAGCGCGACCCGTTGTGGTATAAATACGACTGCTGTGCAGATCGGCTGCACGGACATACTTTCGCTTCTGGAGAAAGTGGGACTTTTCCCGCTTTCTTTTGTTGTAGGGGGCTTTTTGCGGCCCGGAAAGTATGGGAGCGTAGGCAACGGAAAAGGAGGCAGACGAGGTGCTGACGGCCAAGGAGAAATCGCTTCTTTCCGCCCTGGAGCCCCGAGCGGCCTCCGAGGGCGTCGAGATCGTCACGCTGGAGATCGTCGGCTCGAAGAAGGCGCCGACCATCCGCGTCTACATCGATGCGGCCGGCGGCATCAGCTTCGACGAGCTGGCCCGCACTCAGGCCTGGGTCGGGGACGTCATGGACGAGCTGGACCCGTTCCCCGGGGCCTACATGCTGGAGGTGTCCTCTCCGGGCATCGACCGGCCGCTGCGCACGCCGGAGCATTTCGCGCGCTTCGCCGGCGAGACGGTGACGGTGAAGACGACCGGCCCCATCGACGGCCGCAGCTCGTTTACCGGCGAGCTTCTCGGCTTTGAGGACGGCTGCGTCATGGTGGCCGCAGACGGCGCCGGCACCTTCCGCATTCCGTACGACAACATCAAAAAGGCCCGCGTTAAGGGCACCATCGACTTCAGCGCCTAGGGAAAGGATTAGATACGTGGCAACTTCAGAACTGATCGAGGCCTTGCAGGCACTGGCCCACGAGCGCAAGATCGACGAGTTCTACCTCATCGAGCGCTTGGAGCAGTCCCTGGCGAAGAGCTACGAGCGCATCCTCGATCTGGAATGGGACGCGCGCGTGACCATCGACCGCCAGACCGGCAAGATCTACGTCTACGAGCTCGTGCCCGTGGGCGAGCCCGACGAGGAGACCGGCGAGTACAGCGAGTTCGAGGAGCGCGACGTTACCCCCGACGACGTGAGCCGCATCGCCGCCCAGAACGCCAAGGGCGTCATCTCATCGCTCGTGCGCGAGGCCGGGCGCCAGTCCATCTACGACGAGTTCCGCGGCCGCGTGGGCGATTTGGTCACGGGCACCGTGCTGCAGGGCACGCCGGACTTCACCATCATCAAGATCCGCGAGGGCGTCGAGGCGGAGCTGCCCCATTACGACGCCAAGCGCAACCCGGGCGAGCGCAACGAGCGCCCGGCCAACGAGCACTACCGCCACAACCAGCGCTTGAAAGTGCTCATCATCGAGGTGCGCAACCCCAACGCCGACGCGCCCCGCGCCCGCGGCGAGCAGGCGCGTCCGGCCATCGTCGTCTCCCGCACCCACCCCGACCTCATCCGCCGTCTCTTCGAGATCGAGGTGCCGGAGATTTACGAGGGGGTCGTGGAGATCAAGTCCGTGGCCCGCGAGCCCGGCGCCCGTTCCAAGGTGGCCGTGTTCTCCCGCGAGGCGAACCTGGATCCGGTGGGCGCCTGCGTGGGGCCGAAGGGCTCCCGCGTCCGCATGGTGGTCGAGGAGCTGCGCAACGAGCGCGTCGACGTCATCCAGTGGAGCCCCGACCCGGCGGTCTACGTGGCCAACGCCCTGTCGCCGGCGAAGGTGAGCCACGTGAGCATCGACGAGGACAACAACTACGCCACGGTCATCGTGCCCGACGACCAGCTGTCGCTGGCCATCGGCAAGGAGGGGCAGAACGCTCGCTTGGCCGCCCGCCTCACCGGCTGGCACATCGACATCAAGCCCCAGAGCTTCCAGGGCGCGTCTTTGGTCGATGTCGAGATGGACGACGAGGTGGAGGAGGACGACGGCTTCTGCATCTTCGTCGACGAGGACGGCAACCGCTGCCGCAACCACGCCCGACCGAACAGCCAGTACTGCGGCGTCCATGCCGATGCCGAGGCAGAGGCCTAAGGGGTAGAACCTGATGGCAGCACAGACGACAAAGCGCCAGCGCACCTGCATCGGCTGCGGCGCGACCCTTGGGAAGGGCGCGCTTCACCGCATCGTGCGCAACGGCGAGGGCCTTGTGAGCTTCGACCCTACGGGCCGCCTCGCCGGCCGTGGCGCCTACGTCTGCTCTGAGGACTGCCTCGCCGCGGCGAGAAAGACTAGGAAGCTTGAGCGCGCCCTGCGCTGCAAAGTGACCGACGAAGATTACGAGCGCGTTCTTCGCGAGCTTGCCCTCGCCGAGGCACCGGGAAAGAATGAGGAGTGATATATGGCCAGCATGCGCGTACACGAGTTGGCGAAGGAATTCGATATGTCGAGCGGGGATCTGCTCGATCGTTTGAAAGAGATGAAGATACCGGCGAAGTCCCATGCGAGCATGCTCAACGACGCCTACGTTGACAAGATTCGCAAGAACCTGGAGCCGGAGATCCGCGCCCGCGCCGGCGCCCTCGAGGCCGAGGAGGCCGCGGCGCTGGCCGCCGAGCAGGAGGAGGCCGAGCGCAAGCGCGCCGAGGAGGAGGCCGAGCGCAAGGCCGCGCGCGAGAAGGAGCTCGCCGAGCGCGAGGCCGCCCGCGCCCGCCGCGAGGGATCGCGCTCCGACGACGACGCCGAGGGCGAGGAGCACCCGGCGCGCAAGCAGGCGCCCAAGCAGCCCTCCGCCTTCGCGAGCCTCGAGCAGCAGATCGCCTCGGAGAAGGAGCGCGTCGAGCGCGAGCGCCAGGAGGCCCGGGCCCGCGCCCGTGCCGAGAAGGCGGCCGCCGAGGTGGCGAAGAAGCGCGCCGTGGAAGAGGCCCTGCGCCGCGGCCACAAGAAGCCCGCGAAGGTCGCGCCCGCCCCGGCGCCGGCCCGTCCGGCTCCGGCTCCCGCGCCGTCCCGTCCCAAGAACAACTTCGACTCGCTGCTCTCGCAGATCGAGGCCGAGAAGCAGCGCATGGAGGCGGCCAAGAGCGCCCAGGCCGACACCCGCGCCCCCCGCGGCGGCAAGAAGGGCAAGAAGGGCGGGGCTCACCAGGTGGTGCCCGAGCTCGAGGCCCAGATGACCGCCGGCGAGGATCGCTATGCCCAGATGGCCGTGCAGGCCGAGAAGCTGCAGCGCGACAAGGTGCTCGCCGAGGCCCGCGCGGCCGTGGCCGCGGCCAACACCCACGAGGGGGAGGGCCGCCGCAAGAAGCGCAAGGAGAAGCGCGAGGCCGAGGCCCGCGAGCGCGCCGAGCTCGAGGCCATCGAGCGCGGGCTGGACCCGACGCTGGTGCTGGACGACTCCGTGGTGGAGATCCCGCAGGGCGCGTCGGTGGCCAAGTTCGCCGAGCTTCTGGGCGTGCAGCCCAACGACGTCATCAAGCGCCTGTTCATGCTCGGCCAGGTGCTCACGCTCACCCAGACCATGAGCGACGAGACTATGGAGCTCATCGCTGACGACATGGGTCGCAAGGTGCGCGTCGTGTCGCCGGAGGAGGAGTACGCCGTGGTGTACAACGACTCCGAGGCCGATTTGAAGCCGCGTCCCCCCGTGGTCACCGTCATGGGCCACGTCGACCACGGCAAGACCTCGCTTCTGGACGCCATCCGCGATACAGGCGTGGTGGCCAGCGAGGCCGGCGGCATCACCCAGCACATCGGTGCGTCGGTGGTGAACATCGGCGACCGCCAGATCACCTTCATCGACACCCCGGGCCATGAGGCCTTCACCGCCATGCGCGCCCGCGGCGCCCAGGTCACCGACGTCATCGTGCTCGTGGTGGCCGCCGACGACGGCGTCATGCCGCAGACCATCGAGGCCATCAACCACGCCAAGGCCGCCGAGGTACCCATCGTCGTGGCCGTGAACAAGATCGACAAGCCCGGCGCCAACCCCGACCGCGTGCGCCAGGAGCTCACCGAGTACGGCGTCATCCCCGAGGAGTGGGGCGGCTCCAACATGTTCGTCGAGGTGTCGGCCAAGAAGAAGCTGCACATCGACGACTTGCTGGAGACCATCATCCTGCAGGCCGACGTGCTGGAGCTGAAGGCCAACCCGGACGCTTCGGCCTCCGGCTTCGTCATCGAGGCGAACCTGGACAAGGGCCGGGGCCCCGTGGCCACGGTGCTCATCCAGCGCGGCACCCTGCACACCGGCGACGTCGTGGTGGCCGGCACGAGCTACGGCCGCGTGCGCGCTCTGGTGAACCCGCGCGGCGAGCACGTCGCCGAGGCGAAGCCCGCCGACCCGGTGGAGATCCTGGGCCTGAACTCGGTGCCCACCGCAGGCGACGAGTTCCGCGTCTTCGAGGACGAGCGCGACGCCCGCAAGCTGGCCGAGGAGCGCGCGCTGCGCGCCCGCCTGGCCGCCCAGGAGACCAAGAGCCACATGAGCCTGGACGACCTGTTCAGTCGCATCGAGGACGGCAAGACCACCGATCTGAACCTCATCGTGAAGGCCGACGTCCAGGGCTCCATCGAGGCTCTGCGCGACGCCTTCGACAAGATGGACCAGTCCGAGGTGCGCATCAACATCGTGCACTCGGCCGTGGGCGGCATCACCGAGACCGACGTCACCCTGGCCGCCGCCTCCGACGCCATCATCATCGGCTTCAACGTCCGTCCCACGGGCAAGAGCCGCCAGCAGGCCGAGAAGGAGAAGGTGGACATCCGCCTGTACCGCGTCATCTATCAGGCCATCGAGGATATCAACGCCGCGCGCGTGGGTCTTCTGTCGCCGGATATCGTGGAAGAGGACACCGGCATCGCCGAGGTGCGCGAGACCTTCAAGGTGCCGAAGGTGGGCACCATCGCCGGCTGCTACGTCGTGGAAGGCGAGATCCACCGCGACGACAAGGTGCGCATCGTGCGCGACGGCACGGTCATCTTCGAGGGCCACATGGCGTCGCTGCGCCGCTTCAAGGACGACGTGAAGTCTGTGAAGCAGGGCTACGAGTGCGGCATCGGCATCGAGAAGTTCCAGGACCTGAAGGTGGGCGACACCATCGAGGGCTACCAGGTGAAAGAGGTCGAGCGCACGGAGTAACTTGCGCCGTCCGGCACGAGCTGCGGGGCATGCCCCCGTGCTCAAACAGCATTGAAGTGCAGGGCTCCTTGAGGGCCGGGGCACGTCCTTATGCACTTCAATGAACTGCGCGCGGGGACACGCCCCGCATCTTGCGCCTACTCAACTAAGGTTGAGCGAAGCGGGATGCGGGGTATTGCTCACCAAGCGAGTTCCGCAGCGAACGAAACAGGACTAAATGTCCTGTTTCGCCGAGCGAGGACTGTCTGAGCGACTGAGCGGTACCCCGCAGCCCGCCCCGGGGGAGTTCCAACTTAAACAATTTCGCATACGTTGCATTGTCGATGGGTGCGAAGCGGGGGCATTCCCTATACTGAAGTTATCTTATCCGCCTCGATTGAGGAGATGACGTCATGAAGCAGAGCGCTTCCAACCGCAAGGTCAACGAGCAGGCCCGCGAGGTGATCGCGAGCATCCTTTTGTTCGATGTGTCCGACCCGCGCCTCCATCTGGTCACCATCACCGGCTGCGAGGTCAGCTACGACCGTTCCGTCTGCAACGTCTACTACACCACCGATCCCGAGCGCTACGCCGGGGCTCAGGCTGCCTTCGAGGCCGCTGCGGGCCATATCCGCTCGCTCATGGCGAAGAAGCTCTCCTGGCGCGTGGCGCCGGAGCTGCGCTTCTACGTGGACACGTCCGTCGATCAGGCCGAGGCCATCTCCCAGGCGCTGAATTCCGAGCGCGAGCATCAGGAGAAGCGCATCGAGGAAGAAACCATCGGAGAGGATCGGGAGTACTAGTTTCATGACGGTGACGCCCCAGACCAACACGACGCTTTCCGAGATCGCCTCCGCGCTCGCCGAGTGCGACCACTTCGTCATCGGAGGCCATGTGAGCCCTGACGGCGACTGCCTTGGTTCGGCGCTGGGGCTCGCCTGGGCCTTGCGCCAGCTGGGCAAACAGGTCACGTGCGTGCTTGCCCGCGATGAGGAGCCGCCGAGCGATCTCATGTTTTTGCCCGGGGCCGACGGGCTCGTTCCCGCCGCGCGCTTCGAAGGGCCCTGCGAGTGCTTCATCGCCGTGGACGTGCCCACGCCGGAGCGGCTCGGCGATGGGGCGCGCCTTCACGAGGCGGCGCCCTTCACGGTCACCGTGGATCATCATGCGGTGCCCCGGGCCATGAGCGACCTCAGCTACACCGATCCGAACGCCGCCTCCACGTCGCTGCTCATCTGGGAGCTGGCGGCGCTTTTGGGCGCCGACCGCGAGCGCATCATCGCCACCTGCTGCTACACCGGCCTCATGACCGACACCGGCCGCTTCCAGCACGGCAACACCGACGCTGCCGCGTTCGAGGGGGCGTGCGAAATGGTGGCCGCTGGTGCACGGCCTGGGGAGATCGCCCGGGAGTTCTATCAGAACCGCAGTCTCGCCTCCATCGAGCTTGAGGGGCGCACCGTGAGTCATATGTGCTTGTCCGGCGACGGCGAGGCGGTGCTCTCGTGGCTCTCGCTCGCCGATTTCGTCGAGTGCGGTGCCGTGAAGGCCGATGCCGAGCCCATGATCGATCTTCTGCGCTCCTTGCGCGGCGTGCGCGTTGCCTGCATGCTGCGGGAGCAGGACGGAGAGGTGCGCGGCAGCTTCCGTTCCAAGGACGACACCGACGTGGCCGCCATCGCCGGCGAGTTCGGCGGCGGCGGACATAAAGCCGCGGCCGGATTCACCATTCACGATGATTTGCGCGGGGCCGTGGAGACCGTCGCGCGCCGTTTGGGCATCGAGAGCCCGACCTTGCCGGAGGAGCGCCTGTGAAGCGGGGGACGACCGATCTGTGCCTCGTGCTGGCCGTGGACAAGCCGAGCGGCATGACCTCCCACGATGTGGTGAGCCGCGCCCGGTGCATCTTCGGCGAGAAGCGCATCGGGCACACGGGCACCTTAGATCCGCTCGCCTCGGGGGTGCTGCCCCTGTGCGTGGGGCCGGCCACCCGGCTCGACCAGTTCCTCACCGGCCACGACAAGTCCTACGTGGTCTCGGTCGTCTTCGGCGCCGCTACCGATACCGACGACTGCGACGGTGAGGTCATCCGCACGGGCGTTGTGCCCGATGAGGTGTTCGACCCGTTCTTCGCCAGCGTTTTCGTGGGCGGTTTGGTGGGGAAGTCCAAGCAGCTGCCGCCGGTGTACTCGGCCATCAAGGTGGGGGGAACCAAGGCCTGCGATGCGGCTCGCAAGGGGCGCGTTATCGATCTGGCGCCGCGCGACATCGAGGTGTACTCCGCCGAGCTTCTGGGCATCGGGGGCGCCGACGGCACGGAACTGGCCCGCTGGGACATCGCCTTCAAGGTGTCGAAGGGCACCTATATTCGCGCGCTCGCCCGCGACATCGGCAACAGCCTAGGGTGCCCCGCCCATGTGGGGGCGCTGCGCCGCACGGCGGCCGGTGCGATCGGCATCGCCGACTGCGTGACGCTGGAGGTCTTGGAGGAGATGGGGGAGCGCGCCGCCCTGGATCCGCTGAAGGTGCTCGGCATGCGCTTCATCTACCTCGACGATGCCGCCGCGGCGCGGGTGCGCAACGGCAACCCGCTGGACGGGCGCGCCGTGGAGCTCTTCGAGCGCCGCAGCGTCGATCCGGCGGCGGAGCTGTGCGCCTGCACGGCCGGGGTGCGCCCAAGCTGCGAGCCGCCGCAAAATGGCGAGGTCGTGGCCCTTGTGGCCGATAACCGCATCGTGGCATTATATGAGTATCATGTCGACAAGGGGCGTTTTGCCCCCCGATGCGTGTTTCCGATAGGAGTTTCCCGTGGCTGCAGTGATCTCTAGGAACGATCCCGCCTTCGACGAGGCCCTGCTCGATCGCGCCTCGGTGGCCTTCGGCGTCTTCGACGGCGTCCACGAGGGGCACCGCTTCATCATCGGCGAGGCGGTAAACACGGCCCGCGAAGAGGGGCGCGCGAGCGCCGTCATCACCTTCGACATCGATCCCGACGAGGTGTTCGCGGCTGATCGGCTGAAGAAGCTCATGACCAACGAGGCGCGCATCGCCAAGCTGGCCGAGCTGGATGTGGACGCGGTCGTGGTGCTGCCGTTCTCCCGCGAGTTCGCGGCCCAGAGCCCCGAGGACTTCCTCGACGCCTGCTTCGGCGGCGGCGTGCCGAGCCACATCCACATCGGCAGCGACTTCCATTTCGGTCGCAAGGCCGCGGGCAATGTGGAGAGCTTGCGTGTGTGGGGCGCCGAGCGCGGCATGGAGGTGCACGGCCATGAGCTGGTGGCCGAGGGCGGCCGACCCGTGACGGCCACGCGCATCCGCGGCCTTCTGTCCGAGGGCCGGGCCCGCGAGGCGGCCGACCTTCTGGGGCGCCCCTACGAGCTTTCGGGTCTCGTGCGCCCGGGCCGCGGCGAGGGCCGCGACTTCGGCTTCGCCACGGCGAATTTGGAGGTGCCTCCCATGCTTCTCGCCGTCGGCGAGGGGGTGTACGCCTGCTATGCCGTAGTGGAAGGCGCCCGCTACAAGGCGGCCGTGAACGTGGGCGTTCCCGCTACCTTCGCCGACACGGCCAAGGAGAACATCGAGGTGCACCTCCTCGATTTCGATGATAACATCTACGGCCAGGACATCGAGGTGGAGTTCATCGAATGGCTGCGCCCCATGCGCGCCTTCGAGAGCACCGACGAGCTCATCGCCACCGTCCAGTCCAACATAGCCTGGGTACGCGAGAATCTGTAGCGAAATCGGGTCGAGTCGGGGCGAACCTATCGGTTCGAGCGGTCTTTGAAGAGCTGGTCGTACTGGACGATGGCGTAGGACTTCAGGGCGTCCTCGGCCTTCTGCTGGGCGTCGGTTTCAACGGCCTCGCCGAACCAGTGCCACGTTCCCTCGGCATCCCGGTATCCGTTCAGGTTCACGGCGGGCAGCGCCTGGCGCAGAGCCGATCGGTACAGGGCGCGGGAGTCGCGGGGCAGCCCCGTCGCATCCAGAAGCAGGCTTGAAAGATAGTTCAAGCTCGTGACATCGGCGTTCTCGATGCGCGCGAGCGTACCCCCGTACTTCCCGCGGGCCGCAGCGTTCGCCCAGATGAAATAAGGCGTCCGGTAGCGCGCCTGCACCTCTTCCAAACTGGCGCTCTCCACGGGCTTGCCGAAGGTTTCCTCGAAGAGCCAGTCGGCGAAGCCGGGTTGGTGGTCGCCGAAGAACGCGACGATGGTGGGCTCGTTCCGCGCGTTCAGCTCGTCCACGAGCCAGCGCAGATCCTCATCCGAGCGCCGGATGGCCGCCAGAAACTCGTCCACCTCGGGGTTTTCCACCTCGTCCGATTCCAGATGCACGGCATCGGCGGCGGGAACGAGTCCCGTGTCGTAGCCGCCGTGGTTCTGAATGGTGACGTCGAAGACGAACTGGGGCCCCTCTCCCTCGTCGATCTTCTCCAGCACGCGCTCGTAGGTGGCGCGGTCCGTGACGAGGTCGCGGAAGGTGTCGGCGTCTTCCATGGTGGTGATGTCGTCGAACGTGTTGAATCCGAGCTGCTCGTAGATGCGGTCGCGCCGCCAGTTGGCCGCCTCGGCCGGGTGAATCGCGTGGGTGCCGTACCCCAGACCGCGGAAGTAGGAGGCGAGGTTGTCCACCCCTTCCAAATCGTAGAGCACATAGGGGTACACGCCGCCGCCCATGTTGCCCATGGAGGCGCCGGTGAGGAACTCGAACTCGCTGTTGCAGGTGCCCCCGCCCATGGCCGAGACGTACACGTCGCCCGCGGCCAGGGAATCGTCGGCCACCTCGTGGAAGAACGTCGGCGCGGCGTTTGTTCCCTCAAGGCCGGGGTATTCGGAGAGATCGGAGAACGTCTCGTTCATGATGGCGATGACGTTGGGCCCGTCGTAGGGGAGTGCTTCGGGCTGTTCCGGCGCTGCATCGCCAGTGGTGGGCGCCGCTGAGTTTTGGTTGCCCGTTGTGTCGGGCGAGGGGGACTCTGCCACCGTGCCGTCCGTTCCCGTCAGCGGATCCTCGGCGTAGGGGGCCAGGATGGCGTCCACGGCCTCGGCGGAGTAGCCCTCCGGAGGCTTGGGCGTCAGCTCTTGGGCCCGCGAGAGGAAGCAGAGCGCGGTGCCCTGGGTGGCGTAGGAGCCGCGCACATCCCATACGTCCACGGTTACGTCGCAGTCGCTCTTGATGTCGATGGCTTGGTACTGCATGGCGCCGAGGCACACCAGGAGGGCCGCCGCCAGCATGTTGGCGGCAATGTCCCAGCGGACGCGCTTTCGTTGGGGGCACAGCTTCGCCAGGGCGATGCAATAGGCGGCGAACAGCGCCCAGCAGAACATGAGGCGACCGGTGAGAAACAGGCTGTAACCACCGGCCACGGAGGCGGCGGTGCCGAGGGCGAACAGATCCGCCGGCACGATGGGCTGCCCCTTGAAGGTAATGATGAAGAAGTTGGCGGTGCCCCACAGCAGGCAAAAGCCCGTGAAGACGGCCAGCGATGCGCGGGTGCGCTGTCCTGCCAGAAACACGATGGCGCAGCCCAAACCCAAGATGAGCAGGTTGTCTACGACGTAGCGCTGTGGGATGGCGAAGACGCCGTCGTTCCACGGCAGCTCGAGGAGCAGGAAGCCTAAAACGACGGCGAGTGCGAAGAAGGCCCCGCGCCGCAGCGCATCCGTCGCTCGCGAACGGCCAGTGGCGTCCAAGCTGGTTTCAGTTCGTTCCCTATTCAAAAGACCCTCCGGTTCAAATGCAAAAAAACAACTTACCACGGTCGAGGCTGCTTTACTTTGGGCGTCGCGAAACGTCCCGCCTGTCTTGGGAAAATCTCCATGGCGATTTGAGCCATGATTTTCGAGTTGTTAGCATTGCGAATGGCGTTCTGTGGCTCAATCAGCTCCATGAGAAGGCAGAAATTATCGCTAAGCGAATAACTGATGAGGCGAATTCCTCCAGTGGCGGCCGAGGAACGCTGTAAGCGATCCCTTCGATGCTAACAACTCGAATTTTTTGGCGAAAACGTGGGTGAAGAATTGTCCGAGAAGACAAGGGGACGGCCCTGCGGGTATACTGCACCCATGAGTAAAGAACGAATTTCCTGGGAAAACGAATACCCCGATGAGTTGGAGCGCGAGAGTCGCATGAGGCCGACGCTCGCCCGTGCCGTGCGCGACCATGAAGCCGCGGGCAACGCTGTTGACGAGGCCGTCGCGGAGGCAGTCTGGGCGGACGGCGAAGGCGAGGCGGCCGCCATGGACGTCGTCGACGACGCGCCCGCCATGGGAGCGGTCGACGAGGCAGCCGTCGCGGAAGCCGTGGGCGAAGGCGGTCGCGCCAAGTCCGGCCGCCCCCGCGAGACCCAGCAGCAGAAGCTCGCGCGCATCAAGCGCGAGCTGGAAGCAGTGCCCACCGAGCCCGGCGTGTACCTGTGGAAAGACGCCGCCGGCGAGGTCATCTACGTCGGCAAGGCCAAGCAGCTGCGGGCGCGCATGCGCCAGTACGTGAACTTCCAGGACGATCGCGCGAAGATTCCCTTGCTCGTGGAGGCCATCGACTCCTTCGACTACCTCGTCGTCGACAACGAGCACGAGGCGCTCGTGCTGGAGAAGAACCTCATCAACCAGTACAGCCCGTTTTTCAACGCGGACTTCAAGGACAACAAGAGCTACCCCTTCATCGCGCTCACCAAAGGCGATGTGTTCCCGGCCATCAAGTACACCCGCGAGAAACACAAGTCCGACACGAAGTACTTCGGTCCTTTCACCGACGCCCGCGCCGCCCGGGAGATGATCGACATCGCCCGGCGCGTGGTGCCCCTATGCGCCGCCACCTGCGCCGACTGGCGGGGGCTTACGCGCGCGCTGGAGAAGGACTCGCTTGCCTTCCTGAAGCGCGACGCCAGACCCTGCTTCGACTGCCACGTGGGGCTGGGCCCCGGCGCCTGCTGCGGGGCCGTCACGCCCGAGGAGTACGCCCAGAACGTGCGGCGCATCGAGCGCTTCCTGGCCGGCAACCACCGCGAGTTCGTCGACGAGCTGACGGCGGAAATGCAGGAGGCCGCCGCCGAGCTCGACTTCGAGCGGGCGGGACGGCTGAAGGCGCGCATCGACACCATCAACTCGCTTGCCGACAAGCAGCACGCCGTGTCCTCCCGCGACCTGTCCGCCGACGTCGTCGGGTTCTTCCGCGAGGAGACCGTGGCCGGGGTGAACGTGCTCGTCATCCGCGAGGGCCGCATCGTGAACGCCAACGAGTTCATCTTGAACCGCGGCACCGACGTGCCCGACCAGGACCTGCTGCGCAACTTCCTCATGCGCTACTACGACACCACCACCTCCATCCCGCGCGAGGTGATCGTGCGCGCGTTGCCCGAGGACGCAGAGGTCATGGGGGAGTGGCTCACGGGCAAGCTCGATTCGGCTCATGGCGCCAAGGTGCGCTTCACCGCGCCGCAGAAGGGGGAGAAGGCCGATCTTCTGACCATGGCCGAGACCAACGCGCGGCATACGCTCATGCGCTACAAGGTGCGCACGAACTACGATGACAAGCGCATCAACAACGCCCTTCTGCAGCTGGAGAGCGCCCTGGCCTTGGACGCGCCGCCCATGCGCATCGAGTGCTTCGACATCTCCACCATCCACGGCTCCTACACCGTGGCCTCCATGGTGGTGTTCACCGGTGGCAAGCCGGACAAGAACCAGTACCGCCGCTTCAAGATAAAGACGCCGCTCGACGAGGCCAACGACTTCCTCTCCATGCAGGAGGTGATGCGGCGCCGTTATGCTCCGGAGCGCTTGAACGACGAGCGCTTCGGCAGCAAGCCGGACCTCATCATCCTGGACGGCGGAAAGCCGCAGCTGACGGCGGCGCTCGCCATGTTCGAGGAGATGGGGATCGACGACATCGCCATTTGTGGTCTGGCCAAGCGCGACGAGGAGCTGTTCGTGCCCTGGCAGGACACGGGGCCGGTGGTGCTTCCCTCAGGCTCGGCGTCGCTGTACCTGGTGAAGCAGGTGCGCGACGAGGCCCACCGCTTCGCCATCACCTTCCACCGCGAGCTGCGCGGCAAGGGCATGACGGCGAGCATTCTGGACGACGTGGCGGGACTGGGTCCCGTGCGGAAGAAGGCGCTGATGAAGCACTTCAAGTCGTTCAAGAACCTGAAGGCCGCGAGCCTCGAGGAAATCAAGGCCGCCAAGGTCATCCCCGAAGAGGTGGCCGAGGAGCTGGTGCGCGTTCTCGCGCAGTATAATGAGCGGAAAGAAGAGAAGGAAGAACAGCTGGCGGAAGACGCTTCTTAGGGAAAGGAGGCCTGTGTGGCCGAGGAGATAATGGAAGAAGACCAGATGCCCGACTTCGTCATCGTGACGGGCATGTCCGGCGCCGGGCGCACGGAAGCCATGCACGTCTTCGAGGACTTGGGCTACTACTGCGTGGACAACTTGCCCTCGAGCCTGCTCGCCGATCTCGTGCGCGTGAACGAGAGCACCGAGCACGAGGGCGGACGGCGGCGCCTGGCCGTGGTCTGCGACTCGCGCAACGGCGATTTCTTCGGCGATCTGGAGGCCGAGCTTTCCTCCATGCAAGAGGCCGGCGTCTCCTACAAGACGCTGTTCCTCGATGCCGCCGACGACAAGCTCATCGCCCGTTACAAGTCGAGCCGCCGCCGGCATCCGCTGTGCACCGACGGCACCACCATTTGGCAGGGCATCCAGCGCGAGCGGCTCATGCTCATGGGCCTTCGCGACCGCGCCGACTACGTCATCGACACCACCGATATGCTGCCCCAGAAGCTGCGCAGCACCATCCGGGGGCTCTTCGCCACGGGCAGCGAGCGCAAGGGACTCGCGGTCACCGTGTACTCCTTCGGCTTCAAGCACGGCGCTCCCTACGACGCCGACCTCGTCATGGACGTGCGCTTCTTGCCGAATCCCTATTACGATCCGGAGCTGCGGCCGCTGACGGGGCTGGACGCCCCGGTGCGCGACTTCGTGCGCATGCGCGAGGAGACCATCGAGTTCGAGCAGAAATGGCACGACCTTTTGGACGTCGTCATGCCGGGGTACGTCGCCGAGGGCAAGCAGCAGCTGGCCATCGGCGTGGGCTGTACCGGCGGCCAGCACCGGTCGGTGGCGCTTGCCGAGGCCACGGGCGACTACCTGAAGTCGAAGGGCTATCGGGTGAGCGTGGCCCATCGCGATCTGCGTCTGGCCGAGCGCGGTCACGACGTGCAGCGCGAGAGCGACAACGTGCTGGACGCCCGCGCCGGCGGCGGAAAGGAAGCGTAGAAGGTGGCCGGCATAAAGAAGAGCACCGAGGCCTTCCGCGTCGATCCGGCGGCCACGGCGGCGTTCTCGGCCCTGCGCAGCGCGCTTCCGAACCTGCGGCCTTTGGATGAGGACGCCCGTGCGCTGAAGGCGGTGGTCATCGGCGGGGGCACCGGCGCTCCCGTCTCCATCCGGACGCTGCTCTCCTTGGGCGTGCAGACGAGCGCCGTCGTGGCCATGGCCGATGACGGCGGCAGCACCGGCGTTCTGCGCGAGGAGGCCGACGTCACGCCGCCCGGCGACATCCGCAAGTGCCTCGTGGCCTTCGCGAAGGATCCCGCCGACCCGCTTGTGCGGGCGCTCAAGTACCGGTTCGCCGTGGCCCGCGACCATGCTCTGGGCAACCTCCTTCTGGCCGCGCTGGAAGATGCGACGGGGTCGTTTCCCGAGGCCATCGCCATCTGCGAGAAGCTGGTGGACGCCCAGGGGCATGTGTATCCCTCGACGCTCGACCATGTGGTGCTGTCGGCCCAGACCCAAGACGGGCGCATTCTGGACGGTCAGGCCGTGGCCTGCCATTCCAAGACGGCGCTTGCGCAGGTGTGGCTCTCCGCCGAGGACGGCCGGCCGCCGCGCCCTTACGAGCCGGCGCTTCAGGCCATCCTCGAGGCCGACCTCATCGTGCTGGGCCCGGGGTCGCTGTTCACCTCCATCATTCCGAACCTGCTCATCCCCGGCGTCGTCGAGGCCATCCGCGCCTCTCGGGGCCGCGTGCTATTCGTGTGCGCCCTGGCCGACGTGCAGGGGGAGACGTGGGGGCTGACGGCCCGCGAGCACTTCGAGGCGCTGGCGGCCCACGGTATGGAAGGCCTCATCGACTACATGCTCGTGCACTCGAAGGTGCCCCTGCGCGCGGAAAGTCCCGCCACGGGCAGCTTCGCGGCCATCTCCGGGGCCGAGCTGGAGCACGCCTCCACGAGTGATTTGAACGACGACCAGCTCATCAAGGGGGTGCGTCCCATCTCCATCTCCTATGCCGATATGCTCGCCATCCAGTCCCGCGGCCCCATCGTCATCAGCCGCAACCTGGTGGACGCCGAGCAGCCCACGTGGCACTCGCCCTTCGCGCTGCGCGATGCCTTCCAGAACGTCATCAAGCTCTCGCGGGCGCGCCGGAGCTAGGCTATGTCGTTCACGTCCGAGGTGAAAGACGAGCTGGCCCGGGTCATGCCCGCCTGTCCGCAGTGCGAGAAGGCGACGCTCGCGGCGCTGGTGCGCATCGAGGGGACGCTCTTCGTGAGCGGACCTGCCCGCTACCGGGTGGAGATCGCCACGGACGCGCCGGCCTCGGCGCGGCTCGTCGTGCGGCTTCTGCACGGCATCTATTCGTTGAAGACGAACCTCACCATGCGCCGTTCGGTGCTGCACAAGACGCCGAACTACCTCATCGAGGTGCCTGCCCAGCCCCATCTGGCCGACGCTTTGCGCGACATGGGGGTGCTCTCGGCCGAGGGCGGCCTGGAGATGGGAATCAAGGAATCGCTGGTGGCCAAGCCCTGCTGCGCGGCGGCCTATTTGCGCGGCGCTTTTCTGGGCAGCGGCTTCATCTCGAACCCCAAAAGCGACTTCCACTTCGAGATCACCGTGGAATCCGAGGCGCTGGCCGAGGGGCTCGTGGAGCTCATGGCCCGCAAGGACATCACGGCCCGCATCATGGCGCGGCGCAGCTCGTACATGGTCTATCTGAAGAGCGGCAACGCCATCACGGAGTTCCTCGCCTTCACCGGCGCCCACCAAGCGGCGCTTTCCATGGAGGAGGAGCGCGTCGTGAAGTCGGTGCGCAACGACGTGAACCGCCAGATCAACGCCGAGCTGGCCAACCAGCAGAAGGCCTCGAACGCCGCCGTGGAGCAGATTTACGCCATCCGGCGCGTGGTGGAGCACTACGGCATGGAGGACCTGCCCCCGGCGCTGCAGGAGTTCATCCGCCTGCGGGTCACCTACCCCGAGGCATCGCTGAAGGAGCTCGGTGAGCGGGCGACGCCGCCCCTCTCCAAGAGCGCTGTCTACCACCGCGTCCGCCGTCTCGAGTCGATGGCCGCCGAGCTGGACGCGGGGGAGTAGCGCCGCCAACCCCATCGAGGTGGTAAACGGCTTCTCTAGCTTCTCCCTTGTGCCGTATTTCCTCCAGTAAGTTGTGCCCGAGTCAATTTACTGGAGGAAATAGGCGGCAAGTTGTTGCGCTCGCTTTTGTGCAGGCGGGACGGTTTTCGGGGCCGTCGGCTTTATCGTGGTGGGAATCGCTTAGCTTCGTAGTAAACTTGTGAGAGGCCTAACAGCTGATACGTGCCCATCGGGCTTCGCGAGTATCTTGTGAAAGGAGATACGCATGACAACCAAGGTAGGCATCAACGGATTCGGTCGCATCGGACGCCTCGTCTTCCGCGCCATGGCTGACGATCCCGAGGTCGAGGTGATCGCCGTCAACGATCTGGGCGACAAAGCCACCGCTGCTCACCTGCTGAAGTACGACTCCATCCACGGCATCCGCAATTTCGATATCGAAGTGACGGATGACGGCTTGGTGGTGGATGGCAAGCACGTGACCATGCTTTCCGACCGCGATCCGGCGAACCTGCCCTGGGGCGAGCTGGGTGTGGATGTGGTCGTAGAGGCCACCGGCATCTTCAAGACCGGCGAGCTGGCGCAGAAGCACCTGGATGCCGGCGCGAAGAAGGTCGTCATCACCTGCCCGGCCAAGGACGAGGACATCACCATCGTCATGGGCGTCAACGACGACCAGTACGACCCCGAGGTGCACAACATCATCTCGAATGCCTCCTGCACCACCAACTGCCTGGCTCCCTTCGCCAAGGTGCTGCTGGAGAACTTCGGCATCAAGCGCGGCTACATGAACACCATTCACTCCTACACCAACGACCAGAAGATCCTCGATCTTCCCCATAAGGATCTGCGCCGCGCCCGCGCTGCCGCCGTGTCCATGATCCCCACCACCACCGGTGCCGCCCGCGCCGTGTCCCTCGTGCTCCCCGAGCTCAAGGGCCGTCTCGACGGCTTCGCCACCCGCGTTCCCACCCCCGACGGCTCCATGGTCGACCTTACGGTGGAGCTGGAGAAGTCGGTGACCGCCGAGGAGATCAACGCCGCCATGAAGGCCGCGGCCGAGGGCCCCTTGAAGGGCATCCTGGAGTACACCGAGGATCCCATCGTGTCCATCGACATCGTGGGCAACGACCACTCCTCCATCTTCGACTCGCAGCTGACCATGGTGCTCGGCGGCGAGGGCAACTTCGTGAAGTGCGTCTCCTGGTACGACAACGAGTGGGGCTATTCCAACCGCGTGAAGGATCTTGTTAAAATTCTTCTTCCGGAGGAATAAGAATTTTAATCAAGATCGCCGACGCTGCGGTTCCGACAGGCACCTGGCCTTGCCCCTTGTTTGGGGCACGGCGCGGCACGAAGGCCGCTTGGCCCCAAGGCGGGGCAATTCCAGGCACCTGTCGAAACCTCGCTGACTTCCTTGGGCGAACCAGTGAGGCAAAATAATTAGTATTTTGAGAATCCCGGTTCCCTTAATGAGCCGGGTTTTCTCTTTGGGAAAGGAACGACATGGCGGATATCAAGACCATTGATGACGAGAATTTCGCGGGCAAGAAGGTGCTCGTGCGCGTCGACTTCAACGCGCCGGTGGATGCCGATGGCAACGTGACCGACGACACGCGCATCCGCGCGGCGCTGCCCACCATCAACAAGCTCATCGGCGACGGCGCCCGGGTGATCCTCACGAGCCACCGCGGTCGCCCGGCGGGGGAGGGCTTCGAGGAGTCCTTCAGCCTGGGCCCCATCGCGCGCCGTTTGCAGGAGCTGCTCGGCCGCGACATCGTGCTCTCGCGCGAGCTTATCGGACCTGCGGCTCAGGAAGCCGTCGACGCGCTGGAAGACGGTGACGTGCTGCTGCTGGAGAACATCCGCTTCGACAAGCGCGAGAAGAAGAACGACCCCGAGTTTGCCCGTGCCTTGGCAGACCTCGCCGATGCCTACGTGAACGACGCCTTCGGCACCGCGCACCGCGCCCATGCCTCCACAGCCGGTGTTGCGGCTTATCTGCCCTCCTATGCCGGCTATCTCATGGAGCGCGAGGTGGCCACGCTCACGGGCATGCTCGACGAGCCGCGCCGCCCCTTCGTCGCCATTCTCGGCGGCTCGAAGGTCTCCGACAAGATCAAGGTCATCGACGCGCTGCTGGAGAAGGCCGACACCCTCATCATCGGCGGCGGCATGTGCTTCACGTTCCTGGCGGCCCAGGGCAAATCCGTGGGCACCTCGCTCATGGAGGCCGATTGGGTCGAGCGCGCCGGCGACATGATGAAGAAGGCCGCCGACCGCGGCGTGTCGCTGCTGCTTCCCGTGGACGTCGTGTGCGCCGATGCCTTCGCGAACGACGCCAACCTCGCCACCGTCTCGGTGGACGAGATTCCCGACGACATGATGGGCCTCGATATCGGCCCGGAGACGGCCGAGCTGTACGCCGAGGCCATCGGCATGGCCAAGAGCGTCTTCTGGAACGGCCCCATGGGCGTCTTCGAGATGCCCTCCTTCGAGGCCGGCACCCGGGCGGTGGCCGAGGCCGTGGCCGCCAACGAGGAGGCTGACACCATCATCGGCGGCGGCGACTCGGTGGCCGCGGTGAACCAGTTCGACCTGGCTGACAAGATGACCTTCATCTCCACGGGCGGCGGTGCCTCCATGGAGCTCGTCCAGGGCGAGGCGCTCCCCGGCGTCGAGGCCCTTCGCTAGAAAGGAAGCAATATGCCCCGCAAGAACCTCATTGCCGGCAACTGGAAGATGAACAACACCATCCCCGAGGCCGTGGTGCTCGCTCAGGAGATCTCCAACCGCATGGAGCGCGACTGGCTCGAGCTGGTGGACGTGGCCGTCTGCCCGCCGTTTGTGGATCTCAAGCCTGTGAAGAGCGTCTTCGAGTTCGACCGCGTGGATATCGCCGTGGGCGCCCAGAACGTCTACTGGGAGCCCAAGGGCGCGTTTACCGGCGAGATTTCCATCGCCATGATCAAGAACATCGGCTGCGCCTTCTGCATCGTCGGCCATTCCGAGCGCCGCAATCTGTTCGGCGAGACCAACGAGGAAGTGAATTTGAAGGCCCGCGCGCTCATCGAGGCCGACATCACCCCCATCATCTGCGTGGGCGAGTCGCTGTCCGTGCGCGACGGGGGCACCTACCTCGATTTCGTCACGGCCCAGGTGCGCGCGGCCTATGCCGGCATGGACGCGGCCGACGCCGCCCGTACCGTTGTGGCCTACGAGCCGGTGTGGGCCATCGGCACGGGTCGCACGGCCACGCCCGAGCAGGCCGAGGAGGTCTGCGCCGCCATCCGCGCCACCGTGTCGGACATGTTCGGCGCTGAGGTGGCCGAGAACCTGCGCGTGCTCTACGGCGGCTCGATGAACGAGGGGAACGCGGCGCTGCTCCTCGCCGAGCCCGACATCGATGGCGGCCTTATCGGCGGTGCGGCGCTCAAGGCCGATTCGTTTATCCAGATCGTGAAGGAAGCCTGCTAAATGGAACGACCTGTTGTGGCGCCGGCCCGCGAAGAGCTGCGCCTTCCCGCCTGTCTCATCATCATGGACGGCTTCGGCCTGGCCGAGCCGGGCCCCGGCAACGCCATCTCGCTGGCCGCAACACCGGTGCTCGACCGCCTGTTCGCCGAGGCGCCCACCACGCGCCTGGCGGCCTCCGGCGAGGCCGTGGGCCTGCCCGAGGGGCAGATGGGCAACTCGGAGGTAGGGCATTTGAACATCGGTGCGGGGCGCGTGGTGTTCCAGGAGCTCACGCGCATCAACCGCGCCTGCCGCGACGGATCGATCGCCGTAAATCCGGAGATCGTCGCGGCCTTCGAGACGGCCAAGAAGCAGGGAGCCGCGCTGCATCTCATGGGATTGCTCTCCGACGGCGGCGTGCACTCCTCCAACGAGCACCTCTACGCGCTCGTGGACGCCGCCGTGGCGGCCGGGGTGCCGCGCATCATGGTGCACTGCTTCATGGACGGCCGCGACGTGCCGCCCGCCAGTGGGGCCGGTTATATGGCCGAGCTCGTAGATCATCTGGAGCGGGCTGCGTCGAAGGCCCCGGCTGGCGCGCCCTGCGAGATTTCCATCGCCTCCGTGGAGGGCCGCTACTACGCCATGGATCGCGATAATCGCTGGGAACGCGTGGAGCGAGCCTACGATGCCGTCGTCTGCGCCGAGCCCTTCCGCGACCTGGCTGCCGTGGCTGCCATGGAGGCCTCCTACGGAAGCGAGGTGACCGACGAGTTCGTCGAGCCGGTGGCCCTGGATGCCCGCGGTATGCGCGACGGGGATGCCGTCATCTTCTTCAACTTCCGCCCCGACCGCGCCCGCGAGATCACCCGCGCCATCACCGATCCAGCCTTCGCCGGCTTTGAACGCAAGACGTGGCCGAGCGTGCATTTCGTGTGCCTCACGGAGTACGACCCGGACATTCCAGCGGCTGTGGCGTTCCCTAAGGAGTTCCCGGAAAACGTGCTGGCCGATGTGCTGGCTGACGCGGGACTTGCCCAGTACCACATCGCCGAGACGGAGAAGTACGCCCATGTCACCTTCTTCTTGAATGGCGGTCGCGAGGCCGAGAAGGCGGGGGAGAGCCGATGCCTCATCGCGAGCCCCAAGGTAGCCACCTACGATCTGCAGCCGGAGATGAGCGAGCCCGAAGTGGCCGACACCCTGGCAGCGGCCATTGACGCCGATGAGGCCGATGTGTACATCGTGAACTTTGCCAATTGCGACATGGTGGGACATACCGGCGTCGTGGACGCGGCCCGCGCGGCTGTAGAGGCGGTGGATGCCGGCGTGGGGCGCGTGCTCGCCGCTATCGAGCGCAAGGGCGGCGTGGCGCTGGTCACGGCTGACCACGGCAACGCCGACAAGATGATTGCCGAGGACGGCGGCGCGTTCACCGCGCACACCACCAACCCGGTGCCGCTCGTGCTCGTGGACGCGAGCGGGTCGGGCCTCGCCCTTTCCGGCGCAGAAGGGTGCCTGGCCGACATCGCGCCCACGCTGCTGGCGATGATCGGCCTGCCGCAGCCGTCCGAGATGACCGGCGAGAGCCTTCTGGCTTGAAATCGTTTCGATGCCGCCGCGTGACCCTTGAAGGCGCCGGCGGCATCGGCTATACTAGTCAACTTGCGTACGCAAAACACTGGAAACGTAAAGGAAGCGTGACACGTTGAATCCCCTGGTAATCGTCTTCTTGGTTCTGCTGGTTCTGTCCGGCGTCGGCCTTATCATCTTCATTCTCATGCATTCGGGCAAGGGCACGGGCATCTCGGACATGATCGCGAGCTCCATGTATTCTACCCAGACGGGCACGAGCATCATCGAGAAGAACCTCGACCGCATCACCATCGGCTGCGCTATCGTGTTCCTGCTTTCGCTGGTGGTTCTCATGATCATTTACCCCCACGGAACCATTACCCAGTAATTGGAAATTTCTTCTTGCATCGCGCGGGAGTTCTGTTAGAATAATCGTCGCTGCAAAAAGCATGTCGGAGTGGTGGAACGGCAGACACGCTAGCTTGAGGTGCTAGTGCCCATATACCGGGTGTGCGGGTTCAAATCCCGCCTCCGACACCATCGATCACAAAAGGGCCCGTAGGGCCCTTTTTTGATGCCGATGCTGCGGATCCGACAGGCACCTGATCTGGCCCCTTGTTTTGGGCTCGGCGCGGCACGAAGGCCGCTTGGCCCAAAGGCGGGGCCATATCAGGCCCCTGTCGGCCCCTCGCTGACTTCCTTGGGCGTTCGGGGGAGTCGCACTTGGTCCAATTAAGGAGTGAATGATGGAGACAGGCAAAGAGAAAACAGCTCATGGGCGGCAGGTGGAGAGGGTTCTTTGGATCGTTCTCGTCTTGAACCTGGTGGTGGCCGCCTCCAAGTACTTCTACGGTCTGGCGTCGGGGTCGGCCTCCATGCAGGCCGATGGCATCCACTCGGTATTCGACTCGCTGGGCAACGTCATCGGGCTTGTCGGCATCAGCTTGGCGGCGCGTCCTGCCGACGCGGGGCACCCTTACGGCCATTCCAAGTTCGAGACCTACGGTTCGCTCGCCATCGGTGTGCTGCTCCTCTTCGCTGCCTTCGAAGTAGGCTCCTCGGCTGTGGAGAAGCTGGTCGCCGGCACCTACACGGCTCAGGTGACGCCCGTGTCCTTCATCGTCATGGTGGGAACCCTCGTGGTGAACCTGTTCGTGACCGTGTACGAGCGCCGTGCGGGCAAGCGGCTCAAGAGCGAGATCCTCGCGGCTGATGCGGCTCACACGCTCTCCGACGCTTTCGTCTCCATCGGCGTCATCGTCGGCCTCGGCTTCGTCGTGGCCGGGTTCCCCATGGCCGATCCCATCATGGCGCTGCTCGTGACCGTGGCCATCCTCGCCTCGGCAGTGGGCGTGTTCCGCACGGGGCTGCGCACCCTTTCCGACCACGCGCGCATTCCCGCCGCCGACATCGCCCGCGTGGCGGAGAAGGTGAATGGCGTGCGGTCGATCCATGCCGTGCGCACCCGGGGCACCGAGGCCGAGGTCTACTGCGATCTGCACGTGCTCGTCGATCCGCAGATGACGGTGCTTGCCGCCCATGACCTGGGAGACGAGGTGGAAGGTGTCGTGGCCGCGGCCTTCCCTCAAATCAAGGAAGTGCTCGTGCATATCGAGCCGGATACGGCCGCCGAGCGCGCCGAGGGCTAGCGCAAAAAAGCCGCCGTCCGATTTCGCGGGCGGCGGCTTTCGGTAATCTGCGGGGACAGCCGGGGACGGCTTTCCTAAGCTTGGGCGGTGAACCGGATGCCGACGTAGAAGGCGGTATTCGGCAGGCCCGAGATGTCGTAGACCTCGTCCAGCTCGATGACCGACACGCGCCAGTTGTAGGTACCGTTGTCCGTGGACACGACGCCGGCCTGGTAGGTGTTGCCCGAGTCGTCCACGCCGCTGTCGGTGACCTCGGCATTTTCCAGCCCCTCCACCTGCATGGCCCCCTGGACGGCCTTCTCGATGGTGCCCGAGGCAAAGTCCGCGTAGCGCAGGCGCATGTCGTCGCCCGCCTTGCGCGAGACGGTGAGCGTCCAGGCTCCCTTCAAAAGCTTCACGGCGTCGCCGGCCGACAGCTTGTCGATGCCCTGTACGTACATGAGCCCCGCTTCTTCCAGGGAGACGTCGGCGGGCAGCTTGATGACCTCGAAGCCGCCGTCGGGGTCGGTGCCAACGGGGGTGCGCTCGTACAAAGTGTAGCCGGCATCGGTAAGCGCGGTCATGATCTCCTCGTCGGAAAGCGGCATGAGCGAAGAGAGCAAAGGGAAGTCGTAGGAAACCTCGCGGGCCAAGTTGTCCTGCAGCGTCTGCTGCTGGCGGATGGGCTCGTTCATGATCTGGTCGAAGTAGCGCCCCAAGAAAAGGCAGCCGACAACGGCGGCCACGACCATGGCGGCCAGCATGATGGCCTTCACGCGCGGCGGCATCTCCAAGGGACGTGAGAGCTCGGCGCCGTCGTAGTAGCGAACGTCTCCGATCTGCACGGTGCTCTTCGGCTCGCGGGCCAGCGGGTGGAAGCCTGCACGGCGGGTGGGAGGCATCTCGGCTTCGCCCGATCGGGCGTGGCTGGCCTTGCGGCGGCGCGCCTCCTCGGCGGGGCTTGTAGCGGCTTCGGTTGAATCTACGGAATCGCGCAGGTTCTCGTCTTGGGTCATGAATGGCGCTCCTGTACGTTACGGTGTTGCTGCCGATTATACCATTGCTTCCCCGTTGGCTCTCTGCTAGGATAAACGGACTCCATGGGGGAGTAGCTGGCGCCAACGGGCGCGGCTCGTCAACATCGTGGCCACGGTTGCGCGCATGGGCGGCAACGGCGGACCTGGCGAGCCTCAATTAGCGAGACTCATGGTGCAGGATTGACCGCAGAGGTCCGTTCTGCACCATGAGTCTTTTTTTGTGGGTCGGATGGGCCGGCCCGCGCGGACCGAGGAGGAAGACGTGGATCTTTCGATTTTTGCGACCCCGGAGGCATGGATCAGCCTCCTCACGCTCATTTTCCTGGAGATAGTTTTGGGCGTGGACAACCTGGTGTTCATCTCCATCACCACCAACCGCCTTCCACCGGAGAAGCAGCATATCGGCCGCAAGCTGGGCCTGGCTGGCGCGCTGGTTATGCGTATCCTCTTCTTGTGCTTCGCCTCCTATCTGGTGCACATGACCGCATCGCTGTTCACCGTGAACCTCGGCGCCTACAGCCACGGCTTCTCGGTGCGCGACATCGTCATGCTCGTCGGCGGCGGCTACCTCATCTACAAGGGCATCAGTGAGCTTATCGACGTGCTCGCCCTCACCGAGATCAAGGCCGAGACCTCCGAGGAGCACAAGGCGCGCCATCTCATCGGGCTGCCCCAGGCCGTCGGCACCATCATGGTGATGGATCTCGTGTTCTCCATCGACTCGGTCATCACAGCAGTTGGCCTAGCCGAGCACCTCATCGTCATGATTCTGGCCGTCATGATCGCCGTGTTCGTCATGATGATCTTTATCGACCCCATCTCCAATTTCATCAACAGTCATCCGGAGATGAAGATCCTGGCACTGGTGTTCATCTGCGCCATCGGCGTTCTGCTCGTGCTTGATTCCGCCGGCATCCACACCTCCATCGAGGTGCTCGACATGCACATGGAGAAGCTCATGGTGTACTTCGCCATGATCTTCGCGGTCGTCTTGGAGTTCATTCAAATGGCCTTCAATTCGCGGCTGAACGCGTGGAAGAAGCAGCTGGCCGACGAGGCCATCGAGGAGGCGGTGCGCGAGGCCGAGGGCGGCGAGGCGCCGGCGAAGGTGGGGGAGCAGGCCCGTGCCCGCGTGGACGCGGCCATCGAGAACGCCGAGCGGCTCAACTAGCGATGCGGCCACGGAAGGATGCCCCGGGCGGCCGTTTGCGGACGAGTCTTGAATTTCTTGAAATTAGGGCTTGCATCGTCTGGCTGCTTCCCTTATAGTATCTCCTCGCGATGCGGACATGGCTCAGCTGGTAGAGCATCACCTTGCCAAGGTGAGGGTCGCGGGTTCGAATCCCGTTGTCCGCTCCATTGTCATCAGAAGGCCGGTCAGGCTCTTGTTTGACCGGCCTTTGCAATGACAGCCGCCAGGGAATGGCGACGTGGCCAAGTGGTAAGGCAGAGGCCTGCAAAGCCTTCACCCCCAGTTCGAATCTGGGCGTCGCCTCCAACCTGGAACCTATATGCGGACATGGCTCAGCTGGTAGAGCATCACCTTGCCAAGGTGAGGGTCGCGGGTTCGAATCCCGTTGTCCGCTCCATGATTTCACGAGTCGAGAGCCTGCGGGCTCTCGATTTTTTTTGCTGGAAGAGCCCTCTTTGCGTCGTGCTCGGTGCGGAAAGCTGCAGCGTTCGGTTTCCCGGCGAGCTGAGATGACTTTGCCTTGATCGTTGATCGCGTGCACAAAATGAACGTCACCCTATGGTAGTATGGCAGCACGAAAAGATTCGGCCGTGAGAGGCGGTTGCCCATGGAGACGAGCAAAGTAAAATGCCGCGAGTGCAAGGCCCGCGCCACCCAGTACGAGGGGGCGTTGCCGACTCGGGGCGTTGCGAAGGTCCTCGTGGCCGGGTTCGCCATCTACATCCTCGGCCTGTGGGTGCTCGTGGCTCTGGCGGGTTTCACGACCGGCGATGCCGCCGAGGTGGGCATGATGGACATGCTCATCGTGCTGGCCGTCGTCGTCACCCTTGCCACGGCCGGGGTGGTGTGGTGGATGTTCCGCCCGAAGGCCGGCAAGGTCGTTATCTGCGAGAAGTGCGGCGCCCGCTATGCGGTGGTGCAGCCTCCCAAGTACACCAACGGTTGGAACTACGACAAGATTGCCCCGGCATCGGGCCGCGAGCTTCCCGAAGGGGAGCCGGCGATCGATGAGGGAAGCCAGGCTCCTGCCCCCGCATCCGCGCCATCTGCCGCCGATTCCAAGGAATCCTGAAAAACCCTTTGACAGGGAGCGGCGATCTGTTAAACTACTAACTCGCTGCTGAACGAAAGCGAGGCGGCAACCCGGAATGCGCGATTAGCTCAGGGGGAGAGCACCACCTTGACACGGTGGGGGTCACAAGTTCAAATCTTGTATCGCGCACCATGAATTCGCAGGTCGGAAGAGTTTTCTTCCGACCTTTTTCGTTATCTCGACAAGTTTTCGTAACGCAGCCCTTACGTGGAAAAGTTGTGGAAGCGAAATAACCTCACCTGGGGTATCATTGTTCTCAATGTTCCCCTACCGAGGAGTTGGTCTTTCCATGAGCACAGAATCAATGACCACGACAGGGGCCGCCGTGCCCCAGGCCGCAGCGGACGGGGTGACCAACCCCAAGGGCATCGGCTTGTTTCGAATGGTCACCACGGTCATCACGCTCATCGTCGGCGCGGGCGTGTTCTCGCTGTCGGGCGATGCGGCGGCCGGCGGCGCGAGCGGCTGGGCGATACTGACCGCCTGGGGCATTTCCGCCATCGGCGTGTTCTGCCTCGTCATGACGTTCTTCGCGCTTTCCCGGGTTAAGCCCGACCTCAAGGGCGGCATCTACACCTACGCCGCCACGGGATTCGGCGACTTCCTCGGCTTCAACAGTGCCTGGGGCTACTGGATCTCGGCTCTTCTGTGCACGGTCAGCTTCTCGGCGCTTCTGTTCGGCGCGCTGTCGTACTTCTTCCCGATCTTCGGCAACGGCACGAACCTCTACGCCGTCATCGGCGCCTCCTGCATCATCTGGTTCTACGCCTTCCTCGTGAGCCGCGGCATCAGCGAGGTGACCCTCATCAACGCGGTCATCACCATCTCGAAGTTCGTGCCCCTGCTCATCGGCATCATCGCCATCATCTTCATCGGCGCCTTCAAACCCGACATCTTCATCGCGAACCTCACTACCGGGGCCGACCCGTCGCTGGCCTTCGTCGACCAGGTGCAGACGGCCATGATGGTGACCATCTGGGTGTTCATCGGCATCGAGGGCGCGGTGGCCATCTCCGGCCGCGCCAAGAAGGCGAAGGACGTGGGCAAGGCCACGATCATCGCGTTCATCTGCGTGCTGACGCTGTACCTGACGGTATCGATTCTCTCCATGGGCGTTATGCCGCTCTCCGAGCTGGCCAACCTCGAGAATCCGGCGCTGGCCTACGTGATGCAGGCCGCCGTGGGCGACTGGGGTGCCGTGCTCATCAACTTCGCCGTGTCGCTCTCGCTCATCGGCGCCATGCTCGGCTATACGGTGCTCGCCAGCGAGTCCCCCTTCGAGGCCGCCGAGGAGGGCGTGTTCATCAAGGCCTTCGCCAAGACCAACGCCAAGGGCGCGCCGGTGGTGACGCTGGTGGTCACGAACATCATCATCGAGCTCTTCCTCATCACCTGGTTGTTCACCGATTCCACCTACCAGTTCTTCTACACGCTGTCCGCCGGCATGATTCTTCTGCCGTACCTGCTGTCCGCCGCCTACTTCGCGAAAGTGGCCTTCAAGGAGCCCGAGGCCTTCAAGGGGCACCTCAGCGGTCCGATTCTCTGGTGGCGTATCCTCGGCTGCGTGGGCGTCGTCTACAGCTTGTTCCTTTCGTGGGCCGCAGGCGTGCTCGGTGTCATCCTCATGTGCCTTTTGTACGTGCCCGGTATCATCATGTACATTTGGGGCAAGAAGGAGCGCGGCGAGAAGTACTTTCAGAGCACCCTGGACAAGGTGGTGCTCGTCGTTATCATCGCGGCAGCCTGCCTGTCTATCTACCTGTTGGTGACGACGCCCGGCCTCGTGTAGCGACGCTTCGGTCGAAGCGAGAAAGCGGCCCCGGCAATCGCGCCGGGGCCGCTTTTTTCACGGAAGGGGAGGGTGGTAGATCCGTGGAAGGGAAGGAGCGGGCAGGGGGCCCTTGGGCGAGCGCGCTGGCCTCGTTGTGCGCGTCCCTAGTCGAGATTAAGCGGCGAAGCGCTCTCCTCGCCGAAGAGCTTCAGGCACTCCTCGCTCACGACGAAGCGCGCCGCCTCGGGCAGCATGCGCACGGTGAAGGGCGTGGTCGTCCCCGTCACCTCGCCGTCGTATTGCACATCCAGCGGCGGGTCGGCGACGACGGTGCATTCCCGGCAGCGGAAGACCTCCATCACATCGGGGCGCGCGGGGAACTCGCCGGCGCGGTCGAGCATGCAGCTTAAGATCGCCGGGATGAGGCCCACGGCGTCGTGGGTGTTCATGACCACGATGTCGAACATGCCGTCGCGCGGCAGGTTTTCGTGGACGAGCGAGATGTCGAACTGCAGCTTCGAGAAGTTGATGGCGAGCACTCCCACGCCCTGGGTCTCGACGGTCTTCCCGTCGATGGTGAGCGTGATGCGGGAGAACTGCGGCGCGAAGTTGGCGAAGGCCGCCGTGAAGTAGGCCATGGGGCCCAGAAGGCGCTTGGAGGGCTCCGCGCCTTCCATGATGGCGGCGTCGTAGCCGGCTCCGGCGATCATGGAGAATCCGAAGCGCTCGCCGTTGGAGAGCTCGATCTCCCCGATGTCGAAATCCATGAGGCGCTGCTCGCGCATGAGATGGGCGAGCGCATGGGGCTCGGCCGGCGAGGCGAGGTTCATGGCGAGCAGATTCGCGGTGCCGGCGGGGAAGGGGAGCAGCGGGATGCCCGTCTCGGCCAAAAGGTAGGCCACCGAGGCCACCGTGCCGTCGCCGCCGGCGGCTACCACGGCGTCGAAATTCTCGGCGTCGCGCAGAAAATCGGCGAGGTCGGTGTTACCGTCGGTGCAGCGCACGCAAATCTCGTCGCCGTCGGACGCAAAGGCGCGCATGAAGTCGTAAATGGCCCCGTCGCGGAAGCCGGAGGCCAGGTTGTTCACGATGAGGAGTTTCACATAATTCCTTTCCCTTGCTATTATAGGATGGTACTACAACCTCACCTCTTACAGACAAGGACCGTCGTGGAATACATTGCAAGCCAAGAAAACCTGGAGGCCTTCGTGCGCAGAGCGGCCTCGACGTCGGTCTTGGCCATTGATACGGAGTTTCTGCGCGAGAAGACCTACTACGCGAACCTCTGCCTCATTCAGCTGGCCACGGATGCGGAAGTGGCCGTCGTTGATCCCTTCGCCATCGAGGACATGAAGGTGCTCGCCCCGCTGCTCGCTGACTCTTCCATCGTGAAGCTCTTCCACGCCGGCGGCCAGGATTTGGAGATCCTCTATCGCGAGCTGGGCGTTTTGCCCGCGTCCCTGTTCGATACCCAGGTGGCGGCCACTCTTTTGGGCCACACCCAGCAGATCGGCTACGGGCCTTTGGTGCACAGCCTGTGCGGCGTGAACTTGAAGAAGAGCGACTCGTTCACCGACTGGTCGCGCCGACCCCTTTCCACTTCCCAGCTGGAATATGCCGCCGACGACGTGATCTATCTGCCGAAGATGTACCGCATCATGGTGGAGAAATTGGAGGCGAAGGGGCGTCTGCACTGGCTCGACAACGACTTCGCCGCCATGAGCGACCCGGCCCATTACGAGAGCGACCCCTTCGAGCGCTACAAGCGGCTCAAGCGCGTGGGCCAGCTTACGCGCCGGCAGCTCTCGGCGGCTCGGGAGGTGGCGTGCTGGCGCGAGGTGACGGCTCAGGAGCGCGATATGCCGCGCAAGTGGGTGCTCACCGACGAGCAGATCGTCGAGGCCTGCCGTCGCGAGTCCCGCACCATCGACGATTTGTTCCTGATCCGCGGCGTGCGCGAGAAGCTGAACACTCGGGACGCCCGGGCCGTAGCCACCGTGCTCGTCCGAGGTCTCGATGCTGCGCCCGATACGTGGCCCGAGCTGGACAAATCGCCGAAGAGCGAGCGCAACGTCGATGCCGAGCTCGATCTCATGGAGGCGCTCGTGCGGCTGCGCGCCAAGGAGAACGACATCGCCATGCAGACGCTGGCCTCCCGCACGGAGCTCGCCCGCGTCGCCCGGGGCTACACCGCCGATGTTGATGTGCTGCGCGGCTGGCGCCGCGCCATGGTGGGGGACGAGCTGCTGGAGCTTCTCGCCGGTCGGCTCGCCCTGTCCCTCGGCCCCGAAGGACTCGTGGTGACGCCGCGTTCCTGAGGCGGTTACGTATCTTTCACGCTTTCGGCGCCTCCCGGGCGACCGGGGCGCTCCCATGCCTATAATTGACTGCCAAAAATGCAAGGCATACGCAAGGAGAACCCTATGATTTCCAGCAGTTACCTCATGCTCATCGTCGTGACGCTCGTCATCGGTATGGGCGCCCAGTGGTATGTGAACCACAAACTGAAGACCTACTCCCATGTGGCGAACTCCACGGGGCTGACCGGCGCCGAGGCGGCGCGCCAGATGCTTTCCTACTACGGCATCTCGAATGTGCAGGTCTTCCGCGGCGGCCCGGGGCAGGACTACTTCGACCCGCGCAGCAACTCGGTGACGCTCTCGCCCGAGGCCTTCGACGGGCGCACCATCACCGCCACGGCCACGGCCTGCCACGAGGTGGGCCATGCCTGCCAGTACGCCCAGGACTACACGCCCATGAAGATCCGCGGGGCCATCGTGCCGGCGGTGAACCTGGCCTCGAACGCCTGGATCTTTTTGCTCATGGCCGGCATCGTCCTGAACATCGCCGGTCTTACCACCGCGGCCATCATCATGTACGCGGTGGTGGTGCTCTTCCAGCTGGTGACCCTGCCCGTCGAGTTCAACGCCTCCCAGCGCGCCATGGCCTACATGGGTCAGATCGGCCTGCCCGCCCAGGAGCGCAAGGGCGCCTTCGACGTTCTGCGCGCCTGCGCCTTCACCTATCTGGCCGCCGCCCTCACCTCCATCCTGCAGCTTCTGTGGCTGCTCGGCCAGCGCCAGGAGTAAACGGAGCCTGCTGTGGCGGTGGAAGAGCGCGAGACGACAACGGAAGAGGAGGCCGCCCCGGCCCTGTCGGTGTCGGCGGCCATGGGCCTGGCCAAGAATGCCCTGGAAGAGGTCGTGGTGCGCCTGGTGGGCGAGGTCTCCGAGGTGAACGACAAGCCCGGCTACAAGGCCGTGTACTTCACCGTGAAGGACGAGAAGGCCTCGCTTCCGTGCATGATGTGGATGAACCGCTACCAGGCCTCGGGCGTGGCGCTTTCCGTCGGCGCCCTGGTGGAGCTCACCGGGCGCTTCTCGCTGTACGCGGCCAAGGGGCGCATGAACTTCGACGTGTTCTCGGTGTCGTTGGCCGGCGAGGGGCAGCTGCGGCTGCAGGTGGCCAACTTGGCGCGGGAGCTCGAGGCCATGGGACTGATGGATCCGGCCCGCAAGCGTCCTTTGCCCGCCTATCCCGAGACCATAGGGCTCGTCACCTCGCCGCGCGGTGCGGCCGTCCACGACGTGCTTCGCACCCTGCGACGGCGGTATCCCTTGGCCCGCATCCTGTTCGCCGGCGTTCCCGTGGAGGGCCCCGGGGCGGCCGACGGGCTCGTGGACGGTCTGGCCAAGGTGGTCTTCGCCGGCGCTGAGGTGGTGCTCCTCGTGCGCGGCGGCGGATCCTTCGAGGATCTCATGCCCTTCAACGACCGTCGGCTGGCGCGCACCATTGCCGCCTGTCCCGTGCCCGTGGTGACGGGCATCGGACATGAGCCGGACACCTCCATCGCCGACATGGTGGCCGACGTGCGGGCCTCGACGCCCACGGCGGCCGCTGAGGCCGTGGCGCCGGCTCAGGGCGAGATCGCCGCCCGCATCCAGGGGCTCGGCGCCGCCATGGGCCATGCCGAGAGCCGTCGTTTGGACGCGCTGTCGATCAAGATGGAACGGGTGGCTTCCCTACCGCTGTTCCGCGAGCCGACGCGCCTGTTCGACGGCGAGGCGCTGGCCTTGGACGACCTGTCCGACCGCCTCGGCCGCGCGCTGCCGGAGGCGCTGCGCGAGGATCGCCACAGGCTGGGGCTTATCGGCGAGGCGCTGGGCCGCATGCTGCCCGGGCTGCTCTCGGCGCCCAGAGGAGCGGTGGGCGCCGCTGCAGGGCGCCTCGGCTACCTCGGCGAGCACTTCGGCGAGCGCTCCCGGCAGCAGCTCGATGGGGCGCGGGGGCGCCTGATGCGCGCCGGCGCGGCGATGACCGACCCCTATCGCGCGTCGGTGGCCGTGAGCTCGGCGCGCCTGCACGATCTGTCGCCTCTGGCCATCATCGGCCGCGGTTACGCCATGGCCAAGGGGGAGGACGGCCGAGTGGTGAGCTCGGTGGACGGCGTCGCGGCGGGGGAGCGCCTCGTGGTGACCCTCTCCGACGGTGAGCTGGACTGCACGGTGGACGATATCCGCCGCATCCACAGCGCCGTCGAGGCTTGGGACTGATGATACGCTCAGCGACGAGTGATACACGCAACGATGAGAAAGGAAGCGCCATGAGCGATGCCGCGAACCTTGACGAGAAGAAGCCGGTGGAAGAGCTGACCTTCCGCGAGGCCTTGAGCGAGCTGGAGTCCATCGTCTCCGTGCTGGAGAGCAATACGCTGGAACTGGAGGAGTCCCTCGCCGCCTACGAGCGCGGCGTGGTGCTCTTGGGCTCGCTGCAGAAGCGCTTGGGCGCCGCCGAGCAGCAGGTGGAGGTGCTCATGGGCGAGCTGGTGGCCGCCCCCGACGACGAGACCCAGGACACGACCCTCTCCTAGAGCGGTGACGGCGCGACAGATTCCGTAGGGGCAGACCTTGGTCTGCCCACTCGACCGGAATGATGTCTTCAGTTGGAAGGGGGGGATCAAGGTCGCCCTCTACGGGGAGCCGCCTCCGCAATTCAACGGAAAAGATGACGGGGTGTCAATCGGTGAGCGGCGCTCCGCTTGCCGATAAGGACGCGAGCAGGTGCGACGCGCCCTGCGTGCACTCCTAAAATAGGGGAAACTATTGATTAGGAGGTAAGTCATTGAACGTCCTCGTCCTCAACGCCGGTTCTTCCTCTCTGAAGTACCAGCTCATCAATGTTGAAACCCATGAAGTGCTCGCCAAGGGCATCTGCGAGCGTGTCGGTTCCGCCGAGGCCTTCCACAAGCACGGCATCGACGAGAATGAGGTGGTCATCGACACCCCCATGCCCGATCACAACGCCGCCATGGCCCTCGTGCTGGAGGCGCTGACGAGCGGCCCCACCAAGGCCATCGACTCTTTGGACGACATCGACGCCGTGGGGCACCGCGTAGTGCAGGGCGGCAAGTACTTCGATCGCTCCGTGCTCATCGATGACGATGTCGTCGCCAAGATCGACGAGCTGGCGGAGCTCGCGCCTCTGCACAACAAGGCCGCGCTCATGGGCATCGAGGCCTGCCGCGAGCAGATGCCCGGCAAGCCCATGGTGGCCGTCTTCGACACCTCGTTCTTCCAGACCATTCCGCCGAAGGCCTACATGTACCCGTTGCCCTACGAGCTGTACGAGAAGCACGCCATCCGCAAGTACGGCGCCCACGGCACCTCGCATCGCTACATCGCCGAGCGAGCGGCCGCCTTCATGGACGAGCCCTTGGAGGATCTGAAGCTCATCACCTGCCATCTGGGCAACGGCTGCTCCATCTCCGCCATCGACCACGGCGTGGCCGTTGACACCTCCATGGGTCTCACGCCTCTCGATGGCCTTATGATGGGCACCCGCTGCGGCGCCATCGATCCGGCCATCGTCCCCTTCATCATGGAGAAGGAGAACCTCACGGCGGCCGAGGTGAACGACCTCATGAACAAGAAGAGCGGGCTTTTGGGCATCTCTGGCATCTCCAACGACCTGCGCAGCGTGCGCCAGGCCTCCGAGGAGGGTGACGAGCGCGCCCAGCTCGCCTACGACATGTACTCGAACTCCGCGAAGAAATACATCGGCCAGTACATCGCCGTCATGGGCGGCGTCGATGCCATCGTGCTCACGGCCGGCGTGGGCGAGAACTGCGACAAGATGCGCCGCATGATCTTCGCGGGCCTGCAGCCGCTCGGCATCAAGATCGACCTGGAGAAGAACCGCAAGGGCCTGCGCGGCGAGCGCGAGATCTCCACGGACGACTCCGAGGTGCGCATCGTTATCATTCCCACCGACGAGGAGTACATGATCGCCCGCGACACCTATCAGCTGGTGAAGGAGGGCACGCTCGAGATCACCGAGCTTGCGTAGGCGCTTTCGGCTCCGAAAAACTAGCCCCGGATTGACGGTTGTTCTGTAAAGATCGTCAATCCGGGGCTTCTTTTTCTCCGGATCAGGCTGTTTCGGGAAAATGCTAGCCACAAATCGACGGTTCTAACGGAACAATCGTCGATTTGCGGCTGAAAAAAACGAGATCGAGGCCCAGAGCGGGCCACGATCTCGTGGGGAGGGATTGCGGGGCGCTCGGGTGCGCCCCTATCGCATCAGGCGAGCTACTTCACCTGGGCGAGGGCGTTGTTCACGGCGTCTTTCAGAGCCGTGGAGGAGACGGTGGCGCCGGCTACGGCATCCACCTCGGTGGACTGGGCCTCGATGATCCGGGCCGGCAGGGCGTCGAGTGCCAAGCTGCCCACACCAGCGGTCTCCTGCTGCTGCACGATGTCGATGGCAGCGATCTTGCCGCCCTCCACCTTCACCTTCACCGCCAGCTCGTTGCCCATGCACAGGGTCGAGGTGCCGAGGTACTCGTTCTCGCCGAGCTTCGCGGACGCGGTCGGGTCAGGATCGACCTCGTGGCTGCCGCTGCCCTGGGTGTAGACGATCTCGGAGGCCACGCCCAGGGGGAGCACCGGCAGCGGATCCTTCTCGGCCGCCGCGCCCACGCCGGCCAGCTGGCCGAAAATGAGGCACTCGGCCATGTTGCCGCCGCCGTTGTACTGGTACGGGGTCATGCCGCCGAACTCGCCGGCGGAGTAGAGGTGCGGAATGGGCTCGCCGTCGGTGCCCACGACCTCGGCACGGGCGTTGCGGCGGGCGCCGCCCTGGGTGTTCAGGAAGGCCTGGATCATCTCGATGGCGTAGAAGGGGCCCTCGCCGAAGGCGCGCATGGTCTCGGCGGCGCGGAAGAAGGCCGGGTCATAGCCATCGTTGGCCATCTTGTTGAAATCGGTCACGGTCTGCTCGAGCTTGCCGGCCGGAATGCCGAGGGCGCTCTCGAGCTCGGCGATGGTGGCGGCGGAGACGACCTGATCCTCGAACCCGGCCGGGATGCCGTGGTACTCGGCGATGGCCTCGTTCTGGGCGGCGTCCCACACCATGTAGGTGTTGCGCGGGCGCTTCACATTTACCCAGTCGCCGTTGCTCGGCACATGGCCGTGGCGGTTGTACACGTCCTCGCGCAGGTAGCGCTCGCCGCCGTTGCCCACGACGATGACGCTGCCGGAAAGGTTGCGCAGGTCGTTGAACGTCTTGGCGTGCTGATCCTCGTTCACCACGAAGGAGATGCCGCCGAGCGCGAAGCAGTTGCCCTCGTAGGCCTCCATGTGCCACAGATCGGCGCCGACGCCCATGGCCATCTTCACGCCGTCGCCGGTATTGAACAGGGTGCCGGCCGGGGTGCTCTTGGTGAGGCCCAGGAAGTCCTCGACCATCTGCTTGTTGTTCTCGAAGCCGCCCATGGTCATGACGACGCCGTTCTTGGCGCGGATGTTCACCGTGTCGCCGGCCTTGTCGATCTCCACGCCGATGACGGCGCGGCTGACCGGGTCTTGGAAGAGCTTCGTGGCCGGGGACATGTACCACACGTCGATGTTGTCGCTCATGGACATGACCTTGTTGCGGTAGGTCTTCCACAGCGCGGAGTTGCACACGTTGTCGCTCACGGTCAGCACGTGCAGCGCCTCGCCGCCTTCGAGCTCGGGGTACTCGGGGATGAACATGGCGATCATCGGCTGGGCGGAGGAGTCCTCCTTCCAATCGAGGAAGTTCTCCTCGGGGACGCCGAAGAAGTCGCGCAGCATGGTCTTCGTCTGAGTCAGGCCCTCGGCGTACACGTCCATGAGCTCGTCGTCCACGGCGAAATCGCCGGCCATGGCCTTGTTGTAGGCGAGCATGGCCTCCTTGTCGTCGGAGTTCAGGATGATCTGGCCGCAGAAGCGCGTGTTGCCGCCCTCCATGCCCTGAGGGGCCTTATCGATGAGCAGCACCTTCGCGCCGGCGTCGGCGGCGTAGCAGGCGGACACGGCACCGGCGCCGCCGAAGCCGATGACGACGACGTCGTACTCGCCGTCCCAAGCGATGGTGTCGGCGAAGGTGGTTCCCCCGTTGCCCGTGTTGGCCATGGCCTTATCGGCCGGGGTCTGCGGCGCGCAGCCGGCAAGGCCGAGGCCGGCGACGGCGGCCATGCCGACACCAGCGCTGGTGATGAACTGTCGGCGGGTATATTTTCCCATTTTCCACTCCCTTGTGGTCGGTGTCTTCGCGCCGGGTTGATGTCTGGCGAAGACGTCGCGTGACGCATTCGCTCCGGCGCTCCGGGGATCGCGGTGTCCCCGATCACGCTGGTCACTTTAGCGGCAGCATTGAGGTTAGCGTGAGAGATAACCTGTAGGTTAGCGATGGCGGAACTTGCTAACCTATCCCGCTAACCCACCTTTCTGGAAATGAGGAGAGACTGCCAATTTGCCGCTGGCGCTTATCTGCCTTTTGTGGTTTCATGGGTGGCAGCGAAAAGGGGAGGGGCAATCGATGAAACATCTGAGAGACACGATCGCGGGGCTGCGCCTCGGGTTCGAGGAGCATTTCAGAAGCGCTGGATCCATAAGTCTGTTCGTAGGTCTGGCCTGCAACTTGGCCTTCGTGGGCCAGGTGTACTTCTGGCCGGCCATGTGGCACACCTCGGCGTTCATGTTCTCCTATACCGATGCTTCCTATGTCGCCGAGGTCCTCTGCGCGCTGATGCTTGGGCTGCGTCTGCGGCAGAGCGGGCGCCTTGCCGTGGGCAGCCGATGGCTTTGGACTTTGGCCCTCCTCGTGCAGGCGAGCTTGGTGCTGTACTGCGTGCTGTTCGGGGCGGGCATCCACGTGCCCGAGCCCGTCAACTGGGTTTGCGGCGCTATCTTCGGCGTCTATCTGCCCGTGGCCATGACCTCGTGGTTCGCCGTGCACATCGATCGCCGCTCCTTTTCGGTGATTTGGAATATCGTGCTGGCGGGCGTGTTCGCCTCCTTCGTCATCTGGGTGTTCTCGGGCCTGGAGGCGGTAAAGCTGTGCGTGTGCATGGGGGTGCTCATGTTCCTGGGGACGTTCGTGCTCTCTCGCAAGCTGCGCACGGAGCAGGCCAAGGAGGGAGACGACGCCGCTGCGCCCGCGGCCGTGCCGGCGGATGCCTTCCGCTACCCGGCCTCGGCGACGTTTCTGTTCAGCTTCTCCTTCATCACGGCCATCGCCTTTGCCGGTATCGGGGGCGACAGCGCCTCCTATGCTTCGGGGGATTTCTTCGCCCCGATGCTGCTTATCTGCGCTGTGGTGCTCTTGGCAAATGCGGCAGTCCTCCCGCTGACGACCATCGCCGTGCCCGCTATCATCGTGGCCGTCATAGCTGCCTCCTATCTTCACCTCGAGCCTGCGCTTTCCTTCGATCTGGCAGCGCTCGGCATGTTCCTTTTCCTCGCCTATGCCGTCGTGCTCCTGTGCGCCAGCGCGCAGGGGAGTCGGCGGCGCACTCTTGCGGCCTTCACGAGCCTCATGGTGGCGTTTGCCGCCGGATGTCTCGTCGGCCGCCTGTGCATGGCGCTCTGCTTCGCATTCGCCGAGCAATTCGCGTCGAACATCATGGTTCTGCTGTCTATTCTGGCTGCCAACGCCGCCATGATCATCCTCGTGAGACGGGGTGTCACGCCGACTCGTTCGGCGGAGCTTTTCGAGGGCGAGCAGGCGACGGGAGATCTCGATGCGGCCCGTCGCGCCAAAGTGGATCGCGTGGCTGCCGCCTGCGGTTTGGGCGAGCGCGAGAAGGAGGTGCTCACGCTGCTCTTAGAGGGGTGCTCGGCCAGCGAGGTGGCCTCTGCCATGGTCGTGGCCAACGGCACGGCGAAGTCGCACATCCGCCACGTCTACAAGAAGCTCGGCGTCCACAGCCGCGACGAGCTCTTCGAGAAACTCAGCATCGAGAGAGAAGAGAAAAGCAAGCAATCAGTGTAGCAATCTGAAACGAGCAGGGCCCGGGCAGGGCAGGGATCCTGCCCGCAGCCTCAAAAATGCAGGGCCCGAGGTGGGCGAGGGGGTGCCGCGCGCAGTTCATTGAAGTGCATAAGGTAATGTCGCGACCTTTGGCGAGTCCTGCACTTCAATGCTGTTTGAGCACGGCACCCCCTCGGCCACCTCGGGCCCGGAGGGATAGAGAAGCAAAAAAGGACGTTATTTCCCCTGCGCCTGCACGGCGGTGATGGCCACCACGCCCACGATGTCGTCAGCCGAGCACCCTCGGGACAAGTCGTTCACCGGGGCGGCGATGCCCTGCAGGATGGGGCCGAGCGCCTCGGCCTTCGCCAAGCGCTGCACTAGCTTGTAGCCGATGTTGCCCGCATCGATGTCCGGGAACACGAGCACGTTGGCGCGGCCCGCGACAGGGGAGGCCGGCGCCTTCGCCGCGCCGATCTCGGGAACGATGGCGGCGTCCAGCTGCAGCTCGCCGTCTACCGCGAGTTCGGGCGCGAGCTCCTTCACCTTGGCCGTCGCGCGCACCACCTTGTCGGAATCGTCGTTTTTGGCCGAGCCGTAGGAGGAGTGCGACAGCATGGCGATGACCGGCTCGGCATCGGCGAACAGCGACCGCCACGCCGCCTCGGCGTTGATGGCGATCTGGGCCAGACGGTCGGCATCGGGCTGCACTTCCAGGCCGCAGTCGGAGAAGATGAAGGTGCCGTGGTGGCCCAAGTCGCAGTCGGGCACGTTCATGACGAAGAACGAGCTCACCATCTGCGCGCCGGGAGCGGTCTTCAGGATCTGAAGGGCCGGGCGCAGCACGTCGCCGGTGGAGTGGCAGGCGCCCGAGACGAGGCCGTCCGCTTCGCCCATCTTCACCATCATCATGCCGAAGTACAGCTCGTTGTCCATAAGCTCGAGGGCTTGCTCGAGCGTCATGCCCTTCGCCGCGCGCAGCTCGGCCAGCTTCTCGGCATAGGGCTCGCGCAGCTCGGAGGTGCGGAAGTCGACGATGCGGGCGCCCTCCAAGTTGCAGCCGGCAGCGGCGATGTCGTCGGCGTCGCCCAAGACGATGAGGTCGGCGATGCCCTCGGCGAGAATCGCCTCGGCGGCCTTGAGGGTGCGGATGTCGTTGCCCTCGGGAAGCACGATGGTCTTCTTGTCGGCCTTCGCGCGGGCGATCATGGAATCGAGGAACTGGCTCACGGGAACGTCCTTTCTCACGGGTATCCTGCCCTCATGATAGAGCACGGGCCGCCGCCCCGCACGGCGCGACCGCGCGGCAGGTTCATTTATTCGGTTTGTATGGGGTTTGGAGGCCATCGGATGCGGGCTGGGTACAATATCCTCCGAACGACGCCGCCCGAGCGCCGGCGCCCCATTCGCATCAACGAGTACGAGGGAGAGAACCCGTTATGGCCGTTAATTACGCCGATTTCCGCGATATCGCCATCGAAGACTACGACGCCGTCGTTGTCGGCTCCGGTTTTGCCGGGGCTGTCAGTGCCCGGCAGCTTGCCGAAGAGGGCGGTCTTCGCGTGCTCATCATCGAGAAGCGCGCGCACATCGCCGGCAACATGTACGACGAGTACGACGAGGCCGGGGTGCTCGTGCACCGCTACGGGCCGCACATCTTCCATACCAACGATCAGCGCGCCTACGACTATCTTGCCCGCTTCACCGAGTGGTCGAGCTACCAGCACCGGGTGCTCGCCGATTGGTACGGCACCTACATGCCCGTGCCCTTCAACAAGAACTCTATGGAAATCGCCTTCGGCGACGAGAAGGCGGCCCGGCTCATCGAGAAGCTCGTCGACACCTTCGGCGACGAGCGCAAGGTCACCATCAACGAGCTGCGCGCCCAGGAGGATCCGGAGCTGCAGGAGGTGGCGGACTTCGTCTACCAGAACGTGTTCCTCTACTACACCCAGAAGCAATGGGGCCTCACTCCCGAGGAAGTGGATCCCTCGGTGACCGCGCGCGTGCCGGTGTTCATCTCCCGGGACAACCGCTACTTCCAGGACGCCTTCCAGGGAATGCCGGTCGATGGCTACATGCGCCTGTTCGAGAACCTGCTCGGCCACGAGAAGATCACCGTCTGCCTGAACACCGAGGCGGAGAGCGTGTTCGATCTCGTCTTCGCCGGCCGCGAAGAGGATGCCCCTTTGGAGGCCATCCACATCAAGGGCGTGCCGTTCGCAGGCCCTATCGTCTACACCGGTCCGCTTGACGAGCTGTTCCTGGGGCGCTTCGGCCGTTTGCCCTACCGCTCCCTCGATTTCGTCTACGAGACCTTCGACGAGACCTACCACTTGCCCTGCGGCACCGTGAACTACACGGTGACCGAGGACTACACCCGCATCACGGAGTTCAAGTGGCTCACAGAGCAGACCGGCGACAAGACCACCATCATGCGCGAGTACTCCCGGGCCTACGAGGATCCGGCGACGCAGATTCCCTACTATGCCATCATCAACGACGACAACGATGCGCTCTATGCGCGCTACCGCCGCCTGACCGATGCGCTGCCGAACTTCCATCCGCTGGGACGTTTGGCCGAGTACCGCTACTTCAACATGGACAAGGTGGTCGCCGACGCCCTGGCTGCCTCCGAGAAGATCTTGACGGAGACGGCCGACGCCTAGGACGCCGCGCGAGGCAGCACGCCCGCGCACCGAGACCCCGACGAAGGAGGCGCTTTTGAAGACCATCACGTTCGCCGTGCCCTGCTACAACTCGGCAGCCTACATGGATCATTGCGTGGAGACGCTGCTCGCCTGCGGCGAGGACATCGAGATCCTGCTCGTGGACGACGGCTCGACCAAGGACGACACGGCGGCCATCTGCGACCGCTGGCAGAACGAGTACCCGGACATCGTGCGCGCTATCCATCAGCCCAACAAGGGCCATGGCGGCGCAGTGAACACGGGGCTCGCTCACGCGACGGGCTTCTACTTCAAGGTGGTCGACTCCGACGACTGGCTCGATCCGGCGGCCATGTTCCCGCTCATGGTGTACTTGCGCAGCCAGCTGGACGCGCCGGTACCCTGCGACATGGTGGTGGCCAATTACGTCTACGACAAGGTAGACGAAGGCGAGCAAAAGGTCATGGGCTACGGCAATGTGCTGCCAGAGGGCTATGAGTTCGGCTGGGACGAGGTGGGCACCTTCCTGCCGAGCCAGTACCTGCTCATGCACTCGGTGTACTACCGCACCGAGATGCTGCGCAAGATGCATCTTACGCTGCCCGAGCACACCTTCTACGTGGACAACATCTTCGTCTACGAGCCTTTGGTCTACGTGCGCACCATGCGCTACTTCAACGTGGACGCCTACCATTACTTCATCGGGCGCGAGGACCAGTCGGTCAACGAGAAGGTCATGATGGGTCGCATGGACCAGCAGCTGCGCGTCACGCGGCAGATGATCGACAACGTGGATCCGCAGGCTGTGCGCAATCGTCATCTGCGCCACTATCTGCGAAACTATATTTCCATGATGATGTGCATCTGCTCGGTGTTTCTGCGCATGCGCGGGGGAGAGGCCGACGAGCGGGATCTGAAGGATATCTGGGCCTATTTGAAGGAGCAGAACCCGTCGCTCTACCGCCGGGTGCGCTCGAACGCGCTGAATCTGGCCACGAACCTGCCCACCGAGGCCGGCGAGAAGATCGGACTCAAGGGCTATCAGATCGCCCAGAAGATATTTAAATTCAACTAACGTCGCGTATTGGCCGCGTAAAGCTCCAGAAGGCCGCGGAGGGCGAGGGTTTGGTCGACGGTGACGGCGTGGGTCATGAGGGCGGCTATGGCTTCGGCGTGCTGGCCCACGAGAACGACCGGCGTGGTATAGCCGCAATCGGCCCAGATCATGTCGATGAGTCCGTCGATGCGGGCCACCTCTCCCATGACGATGCCCGCCTGCATGGCCTCGGCCGTGGTGCGGCCGAGCAGCGATTTGGGGGCCCTAAGTTCCACGGCGGCCAGCTGGGCGGCTCCGCGGGCCAGCGCCTGGGCGCCGAGCTTCATGCCCGGGGCGATGATGCCGCCGCGGAAGGCGCCCGCCTCGTCCAAAAGTTCGAAGGTGGTGGAGGTGCCCAGATCGATGACGAGGGCCGGGGCGCCGTAGGTGCTCTTGGCGCCCACCATCTCGGCGACGCGGTCGGCGCCCACGGCCGTGGGATCGGAGAAGTTCATCTTCAGCCCCGTCTTAAGACCTGGGCCTACGGTGAGCGGGCGCGCGTCCGTGAGGCGCCGCGCCGCATCGGACCACACGCCGGTGAGGGCAGGGATGACCGAGGCGATGATGGCCCCGTCGGCCAAAGGAGCGCTCTCGGGCAGGTCGATGGCGTCGGGCGCGTCCTTTTCGATGGGCGCGAGATTGCGGGCGAGGGCGTCGAAGAAGCCGAGAACGCAGGCCACGGCGCCGTCGGCTGTCTCGGCGGAATCTGTGGGAACGGCCCACTGGGAGACGAGTCGTCCATCAACTGCCAGCCCGATCCGCGTCCGCGTGTTCCGTATGTCGATCGCCAAAACCAGCGCCATAATCGCTCCTCTTTTCACTTGTTCCGCTCGTGTACTTTCCGCCAGTGATGTCTCGCGTGGCCCTGTTTTAGCGGAAATTTTTCGTTTTGGGGATGAGTGAATGCCACTTCGACCCCGAAATGGTAATCCACCCATGGCCATTTCGGGCCTCAAATGGCATTTCGTGCCATTACGGGCTTCAACTGGCATCCCGGGGTGCCAAAACGGGCTCGAAGTGGCATTTGCTCGTGAGTTTTCGAAAAACTCGAGAACATGATGGGCCCGCTGGTAGGGAGCTACTTGTAGTCCTCGACGTTTTTCGAGGAGGAGCCGGTGGTGTTGCCGGATTGGCGCAGCTCGAAGCCGAAGCGCACCGTGCCGTCGCCGAAACGCTCCTGCAAAGCGTCGGTGGCGGCCAGAAGGCTGCGGCGCTTCTCCTCGTCGCGGATGAGCGCCTCGCTTTCAACCGCGTCTGCGTTGTCATCGCCCCCAAGGACGGCAGCGTCGAAAAGCGTCTCCTGCACCGGGGCGCCGTCCTCTTCGAAATGGGTCACGGCCACACCGAGCAGGCGCACCTTCATGCCCGGAGCCCACAGCTCCTCCGCCAGGCGGTGCACCACCGGGGCGAACGCGATGTCATCGTCGGTGGGGGCGGCCAGCGAGCACTGGGCCGAGCGGGTCGTGCGGTTGTCGTAGCGCATCTTCACGGCCACGGTGCGTCCCTTGAGCCCCTTGCGACGCAGGCGCCTCCCCACCTTTGCCGCAATGGTGGAAAGCGCCGCTTCGATGTCCTCGCGCGTCTCCAGATCATGGGCGTAGGTTACCTCGTTGGAGACCGACTTCACCTCGTCGTCCTCGGCCACTTCCGACCGATCGCGCCCTAAGGCCCGGTCGCGCATCATCTCGCCGTTCTTCCCGAAGATCTTCCGCAGAAGGGCACCGTCGGCCCGGCCCATGGCTCCCAAGGTGCGCACGCCGTGGGAAAGGAGCGTCCTCTCGGCGGCTGCCCCCACGCCGGAGAGCGTGCGCACGGGCAGCTTTTCCAGGAAGGCCGCCTCCGTGCCGGGGAAAACCACGGTGAGTCCTCGGGGCTTGTCGCGGTCCGAGGCGATTTTCGCCACGGACTTGGAGGTGCCCACGCCGATGGAGCAGGTGACGCCGAGGGCGGCCACGCGCTCCTGGATGCGCTGGGCCACGAGAACCGGGTGCTCGGTGTTCACGGCAGTGGGGGTGACGTCCATAAAGGCCTCGTCGATGGAGACCTGTTGCACGTGAGGCGTCTCGTCTCGCAGGATGACCATGATGGCGGCGGACACCTCGCGGTAGCGATGGAAATGGCCATGCGTCCAAATGGCCTCGGGACACAGCGCTCGTGCTAGCGACGAGGCCATGGCGCTGCGCACTCCGAAGGCGCGGGCCTCGTAGGAGCAGGTGGAGACGACCCCGTGGGCGTCCGCATCGCCGCCGACGATGACGGGCTTGCCCCGCCAGGCCGGGTGGTCAAGCTGCTCGACGGAGGCGAAGAAGGCGTCCAGATCTACCAGCAGGATGGCCGGGCCCTCCCACGGCGGCAGGTAAGCGTCGCTATCGTTCACTGGCCAGGAAAAACAGGGCCATGGTGCCGGGGCCGGAATGGGCGCCGATGACCGGATCCACGTAGTTGATGAGGATGTCGGTGACGCCGAAGCGCTCTCTCACGAGGTCGGCCACGTACTCGGCGTCCTCGATGCAGTCGCCGTGGCTGATGAACACGGTCTGATCCGCCACGGGAGAGGTGGCCGTCTGCGCCATATGATCGACCAGCGCCTTCAGCGACTTTTTGCGCCCGCGCACCTTCTCCAGCGGAATGAGGTGGCCCTCGTCGTCCACGTGCATGACCGGCTTGATGTTCAGAAGGGTGCCGGCCCAGGCGCTCGTGCGGGAGACGCGGCCGCCGCGGAATAGGAACATGAGGTCGTCCACGGTGAACCAGTGGGCCAGATGCAGCTTGTTGGCCTCCAGCCAGTCGCGAACCTCGGTGATGGACGCACCCTCCTCGCGCATCTTGGCGGCGTACCAGACGAGCAGCCCTTCGCCCATGGAGGCGGCCAGGGTGTCCACCGCGAGCACCGTGCGGTCCGGGTAGGCGTCGGCCAGCTCGGCCAGCAGAAGGTCGATGGCCTGGTAGGTGCCGGAAAGCCCGCTGGAGAACCCGATGTAGAGCACATCCTGGCCCGAGGCAAGAAGCCCCTCCAGCAGCTCGCGGGAGTCCTTCAGATTCGGCAGCGACGTCGTGATGACCTTGCCCTCGCGCATCATGGTGTAGAACTGCTTAAGATCGGTCTTCTGCCCCTTGAGGTAACTGTGATGCTCCTCGCCATCCACCATGAACGTGAGCGGAAGGATATGCAGGTCGAACTGGTCGATGACCTCCTCAGTGAGATTGGAGGAGGAATCGGTGACGATGGCGAAGGCCATGGAGGGCTCCTTATCGGGTAGGGGGCTGCATTTTGCGGCACGCTGCTGCGCATCCGATATTCTAACGCAAATCGGGCCCATTGCACCTGCTGCGGCTAATGAAGCCTTTCCTGAGAAAAAGTTGTAACCATTGCCCGCGTCGCGCCCCCTTGCCGTATACTTTGCAAGATACGCTCACAGGCGCCGCCGTCGCACTTCGACGGCCGTGATATAGAGGAACCCGAGACGTGGAAGAGGGACGAACTGTGTCGAACAGCTACAAGGACACCATGAACCTGCCCGAGACCGATTTCCCCATGCGGGGGAACCTGCCGGCCCGCGAGCCCGAGCGGCTCGCCCAGTGGCAGGAAATGGACATCTACCGCCGTGTGCTGGAGAAGAACGCCGACGGCAAGCCCTTCGTGCTGCACGACGGCCCTCCTTATGCCAACGGCCCCATTCACATCGGTCACGCCTTCAACAAGATCCTCAAGGACTTCGTCGTTAAAAGCCACGCCCAGCGCGGGTACTTCACCCCCTACATCCCCGGTTGGGACTGCCACGGACAGCCCATCGAGCATATGGTGGAAGTGACGCTCGGGCCCGAGAAGATGGCCGAGATCTCCCAGGTAGAGCTGCGCCAGCGCTGCCGCGAGTGGGCGGAGAAGTACGTCGATATCCAGAGGAACGGCTTCAAGCGGCTTGGCGTGAACGCCGACTGGGAGCATCCCTACCTCACGTTCATTCCGAACTACGAGGCCGGCAACGTGGAGATCTTCAAGGATCTGTACCTGAAGGGCTCGGTCTACCGCGGCCGCAAGCCCATCCATTGGTGCACCCACTGCCACACGGCGCTCGCCGAGGCGGAGATCGAGTACGGCGACGAGGTGTCGCCCTCCATTTACGTGAAGTTCAAGCTGGATGCGATGCCCGGCGTGTTCGAGGCCTCCGGAGCCGAAGGCGCCGCCTATCTGCTCATCTGGACGACGACCCCCTGGACGCTTCCTGCGAACACGGCGGTGTCGCTGGCGCCCGACGCCGACTACGTCATGGTCACCGTCGGCGGTGACAACCTCATCATGGCCAAGGAGCTCGTGGAAACGGTGGCCGAGGTGGCCGGCTGGGAAGACTACGACTTCGTCCGCGGTGCCGACGGCGAGCCGGTGACGCTGACGGGCAAGCAGCTGTTCGGCCTCACCTACACGGCTCCCGTGCGCCGCGACATCAAGGGCACGGTCATCTACGGCGATCATGTCACCTTGGATACGGGCACCGGCGCCGTGCACACGGCCCCCGGCCACGGCCAGGACGACTACCTCGTGGCGCTCGAGTTCGACATCCCCATGCTCATGCCCGTGGACGACAACGGCGTGTTCACCGGCGAGGCGGGGCAGTTTGCCGGCCTTTCCACCGACGAGGCCAATCCCGTCATCATCGACTGGCTGCGCGAGCAGGGGACGCTCGTGGCCGAGAAGAAGATCAACCACTCCTACCCGCACTGCTGGCGCTGCCACGAGCCGGTCATCTTCCGCGCCACGGACCAGTGGTTCGTCTCCATGGACAAGAACGCCCTGCGCGAGGACGCCCTGCGCGCCATCAACTCGGAAGTGGAGTGGATTCCCGCCTGGGCCAAGAACCGCATCGGCGCCATGGTGGCCGACCGCCCCGACTGGTGCATCTCCCGCCAGCGAAGCTGGGGCGTGCCCATTCCCGTGTTCAAGTGCGCCAAGTGCGGCAACACGGTGGCCACGGCCGAGACCTTCGACGCGGTGATCGAGCTGTTCAACACCAAGGGCGCCGACGCCTGGTTCACCGAGGCGCCAAGCGATTATCTGCCGCGCGGCACCAAGTGCGAGGTGTGCGGGGGTACCGAGCTCATCCCCGAGAAGGACATCCTGGACGTGTGGTGGGAGTCCGGCGTCTCGCACACGAGCGTCTGCCGCCACCGTGCCGAAGCTGATGGGCTCACCTTCCCGGCCGACATGTACCTGGAGGGCTCCGACCAGCACCGCGGCTGGTTCCAGTCGTCGCTGCTCACCTCCATCGGCGCCTACGGAGTGCCGCCGTACAGGTCGGTCATGCACTGCGGGTTCACCGTGGACGAAGAAGGTCGCAAGATGTCGAAGTCGCTCGGCAACGGCATCGATCCGGAGGAGATGTGCAACAAGTTCGGCGCCGATGTGCTGCGCCTCTGGGTGTCCTCCTGCGATTACTCCCAGGACGTGTCCATCTCCGAGAACATCCTGAAGCAGGTCTCCGACGCCTACCGTCGCTTCCGCAACACCTTCCGCTTCCTGCTCGGCAACTTGAACGACTTCACGCCGGACGACTTCGTGGGGGACTGGGACGCGCTGGAGCCGCTCGACCAGTGGGCGATGGTGCGTCTCTCGCAGCTGCTCGCCGACGTGGAGGCCGCTTACGAGTCCTACCGCTTCAACAGCGTCTACCGGGCCCTGTACGATTATGTGAACGACATCTCCGCCGTGTACATGGACGTCACCAAGGATCGCCTGTACGCTGAGGCGCCGGCTTCGCCGCGACGCCGGGCCGTGCAGACCGTGCTCATGAACATCCTGGAGGTGCTCGTGCGCGTCATGGCACCCATCCTGTCGTTCACCACCGACGAGGTGTGGGAGTGCTACCCGCCGGCCTTCAGGGACATCGAGGGCCACGAGGCCTCGGTGCAGCTGGCTGGCTGGCCCACCGCGCGCGACTTCGTGCCCGCCCTTCCCGCCGACGCTGGCGCGCAAGTGGCGACCATGGAGGAGATGATGGCCGTCCGCGAGGTGGTCACCAAGGCGCTGGAAGAGGCCCGAAACGAGAAGATCATCGGCAAGAGCCAGGAGGCATCGCTTACCGTGACGGCGCCGGCGGCCCTCGTGGCGACCGCTGGCTCCTTCGACCCGTCGGTCTTCGAGGAGCTGTTCATAGTGGCCTCGGTGCAGTTTGTGGAAGGCGACGGCGACGAGATCACGGCGGCGGTCACGGTGGCCGAGGGCGAGAAGTGCCCGCGCTGCTGGAACATCCGCGAGCTCGGTGGCAACCCGGATCATCCGGACGTGTGCGAGCGCTGCGGGGACGCGCTGGACGCCATCGAGGGCGGGGCCGAGTAAGTGGCCGCTCCCGAGACGCTAGCCATCGAGAAAGAGCAAGGGGAGGCCTCTGCCGTGGAGGAGAGGCTTCCCAGCCGGCGCAAGCGCAACGCCGCCATCTTCGTTCCTCTTGCCGCTCTGTGGCTTGTCCTCGACATCGCCACGAAAGCTTACTTCAACGGCTTCTCCGTGGGCCAGGTGGTGGCCGGTCCCTTTCTTGGTCTGGTGCAGTTCCGCCTGGTGCACAACACCGGTGCCGCCTGGGGTATGTTCGATGAATCGACCTTCGCCCTCGGAGTGATGTCGGTGCTCGTCTGCGTCGCGCTCACGGTGTATTTGTTCACGGCCGGCAAGCGCGCCGGCGTTATGGAGACGGTGGGGATCGCGCTGATTGTGGCCGGCGGCTTGGGCAACGCGCTCGACCGCTTCACGTTGGGCTACGTGGTCGATTTCATCGACACGGTGTTTATCAGCTTCCCTACGTTCAACGTTGCCGACATCGGGGTTACCTGCGGGTTCGTGCTGTTCTTCGCGGGGACGCTCTGGTCCATGAGGAAGGATGCGCCCGCGAAGGAGGTCGCATCGGAGGAGAAGTAACCTGTTCGGGGGATGACCCTCTGGCAGGACGTCGATAGAATGGATGCCATGTCACGCTCGCTTTGCCATATCGTCGCCACCGAGGACGCTGGAAGCCGCCTGGATGCCCTGTGCGCCGCCCGGGGGCTCTACGCTTCTCGCTCGGCCGCCGCGCGCGCCATCGAGGAAGGCCGCGTCTTTGTGAACGGCGCCACGGTTTCCAAAAAGCATGCCGTGGCGGCGGGGGACACCATCGTCTACGAGGTGGACGACGAGCCGGAGTCCGTGGTGGTCTACGGCGAGCCTATCGATCTGGATATCCGCTTCGAAGACGAGGACATGCTCGTGCTCTCGAAGCAGATCGGGCTCGTTTGCCACCCCTCCGTCGATCATGCCCACGGCACGCTGGTCAACGCGCTTATCTGGCACTGCGGCGAGGAGAACCTGTGCAACGTGCAGGGCGAGGAGGCCGACCGGCTCGGCATCGTGCACCGACTCGATCGCGACACCTCGGGCCTCATGCTGGCGGCCAAGACCGATGAGGCCGGCCGCGAGCTCATGGCGCAAATTCAAGATCGGGCGGTCGACCGCCACTACATTGCGCTCGTTCACGGCATCATGGCCCACGACACCGGCATGATCGACGCGCCCATCGCGCGCTCTGCCGACGAGCGGTGCCGCATGGCCGTGCGCGACGTGCCGAGCGCGCGGGAGGCCATCACGACGTTTCGCGTGCTTGAGCGCTTCGAGGCCGGCCCCAAGGACGACGGCTACAGCCTCATCGAGTGCAAGCTTTTCACGGGCCGCACCCACCAGATCCGCGTGCACATGCAGTACACGCGCCATCCAATCGTGGGCGATCCGGTGTACAACGCCCACGGCCCCCGCGACGCCCGGGCCCAGCTGGGGCTGCGCCGCCAGTTCCTACACTCCTACAGCATCGCCTTCGAGCACCCGACGACCGGCGAGCCCATGGCCTTCGCCGACAATCTGCCGCGCGACCTGCAGGAAGCGCTCGATTCGCTGGCCGCGCGCTCGCTGGGCAAGACCGAGGCGGGGCGCGAGGTGGCCGAGCTCATGGCAACGTCGCCCGTCCCTTCTGTGGAAGGAGAGGTACCCGATGAGTAGGAAGCAGGCCGCCGCCCCGCGCAAGGTGGGCGTCATCATTGCGAACACGGGAACGCCCGAGGCTCCCACGAGAAAGGCCGTGAAGAAGTACCTCTCGCAGTTCCTCATGGATCCGCGCATCTGCCCCATGCCGCGCCCGGTGTGGTGGACGCTGCTGCATACGACCATCCTGCGCAAGCGCTCGCGCGCCTCGGCGGAGAAGTACCAGAAGATCTGGACCGAAGAAGGTTCGCCTCTCGTTGCCATTACGGCTTCCCTGGAGCGCGGCCTGAACGACTACTATGCCGAGCAGGGGCTGCCCGTCGTCGTGCGCGCCGGCATGAGCTACGGAAAGCCCTCCCTCAAGCGGGCGGTGAAGGAGCTGAAGGAGGAGGGCTGCACCGAGCTTGTCGTTTTGCCCATGTACCCTCAGTCGGCGTTTTCCACCACCGGCTCGGTGGGCGACGGTGTGGCCAAGGCCGTGCGGCGGGCCCGGTTCAAGGGCGATGTGCGCCTTGTCGACGGCTACGGCGAGGATGCCACCTACGTCCGGGCCGTGGCCGCCTCCATCCGCAACGCGGGCTTTTCCGAAGAGTCGGGGGATCGGCTCCTGTTCTCGTTCCATTCCATTCCGCTGAAGGACATCGAGGCGGGGGACACCTACGAGCTGCAGACCGGGGCCACGAGTCTTGCTGTGGCCGGCGAGCTCGGGCTCGATCGCCGAAGCTGGACCATCAGCTATCAGAGTCGCTTCGACAAGGGCCGCACGTGGCTGTCGCCCTTCACGCGGCCCACGCTGGAGCGTCTGGCCCAGGCCGCCGAGCCGGGCAGCCGCCTGTTCATGGTGTGCCCCAACTTCTCGGTCGATTGCCTGGAGACGCTCTACGACGTGCCCTACGAGTTGGAGCCCCTCTACCGTGCGGTGATCGCGGGGCAGAAGGTGAACGCGGACGAGGAACCGGGGGCCTTGGAGAACACAGGCAAGGCCGCCGCCCGCTGCGATGACGCCCATGCCGACTTGGCCGACGCGCGCCGCCGCCAGCGCGCTGCCGACGATTTCCGCCGCGGCGCTCACCGCCAGCGCTCCGACGACGAGGCCTTCATCTACGTCCCCTGCCTGAACCGCTCGCGGGCGCACCTCAAGGTGCTCACCCATATCCTCGCTCCCTACGTGGGAGATGAGGCTTGAGCGCTTTGTAAGTCATAGCAGGAGGGCAAAGCGTGGATGATTACAGCGCGGGCGAAACCATAGGCTTCTCCGCTCAGCTTGCCGCAATTTATACGGAGCTATCGAGGTACAGTAGTCTGTTCTGCCGGGCTCGTTTCGGTCTGTCGGTGACAGAATACGAGCTGCTCTTATGTCTGTGGGAGGCCGAGACGCCCCTTGGCTTCAATCAGCTCTCCGACTTCCTCATGCTGAAAACGAGCACACTTTGGCATATGGCCCCCCCCGTTGATCGACCGGTCTCTTCTCGCGGCGGAAAGCAGCGATGAGGACAGGAGGCGGGCGAGACTCTCCCTTACCGAGAAGGGCCGCTTGCTGGCCGAGGAATGCTGCCGCGACCTCTTCGCCTTCTCGAAGGGGGTGGCGCAGGAGTCGTTGCCCGATGTCGAGTACAATCACTATCTGAGCACGGGCATAGGCGGCAACCTCGACATCCTGCGCGGGCATGAGGCTGATTTCGAGTTGAGGCGGGTGCCGGCAGACGGTCAGGGCGTCGAGTTCACCCTCTTCACGAGAGCCATCTTGGAGCGGTGGCGGACCTGCGTGAGAAAAGAGTGCGGCTTGGCGTTCAACGAGTTCCGCGTGCTCCATGCGCTTTCCGGGGTTCCCAGTTTGCGCATACAGGATATATCAGACAGGCTCCTGTCGCCGCGCAGCCATGTGTCGCTGAGCAAGCGGCGGCTTTGCGAAGCGCACCTGGCAAAGGAGATGCCCAACCCCTTCGACAGTCGCTCGGTGCTGGTCGGCCTTACGGCCAGAGGCCAGCGAACGCTCGATCGGGCCCTGCCCGCTTTGGATGCCATTACGATCCCCGCGCACAACCCTGGTACAGATGAGGCCGTGATGATTCTGAGGGCATGGCACTCGCGGATGTACTACAACCTCAAGCGCAATCACGCTACATTACTTGAGTCATTTTAACAAAAACCGTCATTTTTAAAATTGGAAAACCTTTGTGAGCAGCCATAGCTATTGAGCAAATGGGTGTCTATATTGACATTGTTTTTCGTTTTCCTCCTTCCTAGAATGCATCGCGTCAACAGAAGTTGGCGTACCTCGAAAGGAGTGGGAAATGGAGAAGGTAACGAGAAGGGCTTTTATTGGCGGCGTGGGAGCCATCCTTGCCACGGGCGCCATGGCGATGAGCGGCTGCGCGCCGAAGGACGATGCGAAGCAAGCCGAACTTTCCGCCACGGGAAGCGACCAGCCGGAAGCGACGGTGCCGGACGAGACGCTCGAATTTGACATTGCCGTCGTAGGCGCTGGCTGTTCCGGCCTTGCCGCTTGTGTCCAGGCAGCCGAATCGGGCGCATCGGTTATCTGTATCGAGGCGAAGAGCATTGCCGGCGGCGCAGCGGGCGGCGTCGAGGGTCTGTTCGCCGTGAATTCCCAGATTCAGAAAGATCAAAACATCACGGTGTCCATGGGCGAGATGATTCGCACCGAGCTTGAGCAGAACCAGTACCGCAACAGCGGCTTGGTGCTCCGAGATTTGGTGAAGGCGTCGGGCGAGGATATCGACTGGCTCGTATCTAAGGGTGTGCGCTTTGGCAAGGTCGACAACTATGTGGGCTTCCATCCGATTTTCCACTGGTTCGAGACCGGCACGGGCGCTGAGAGCTATATCGTGCCCATGAACGAGGCGGCCGTCAGCGAAGGGGTGGAGTTCCTTTTCGACACCCATGCCGACGAGCTCATCTGCGATGAGGACGGCTCTGTTGTCGGTCTGTTTGCGACGAAGACCGACGGAACCGTCGTCCAGGTCAATGCGCGCGCGGTTATCCTGGCCACGGGCGGCTACGCCGAGCGTCTCGATTTGCTCGCCGAGTTTGGGTACACCGAGGAGAACTGCATCCCCACGACCATGGGCTGCGACGGCTCGGGCCACGATATGGCCATCGCCGTTGGAGGCGCCAGCAATACCTCGAATATGGGCATGCTCGGCGGCACGACGGTCCCCGATCTGCCTGCGTTCTTCGAGGGCGGTTATTTCTGCTCGGTCATGAACTCCCTGGCCAACATTCCCTGGGTGCTGTGGGTGAACGAGCGGGGAGAGCGCTTCGTCAACGAGGACTTGTCCCTGGCGAACCATATGATTACGGCCAACCCCATCCGCATGTGCAAGCAGGCATTCATCCTCATGGACGAAGCCATGATGAACGACTATGTGGCCGGCGACGCTCAGGGACTCAAGGAGCTGGAGGACGGCCAGGCCAAGGGAATCATCTTCAAGGCGTCGAACTGGAAAGACCTTGCCTCGTCGATTGGAGCCGATGCCGAGATTCTCAGCGAGACGCTTGAGAGCTACAACGGTTGCTGCGAGGCCGGCGACGACTCCGATTTCGGCAAAGCCTCGGAGTTCATGCGCCCGCTCGCGATGGAGGGCACGGTGTATGCCGTAGAGATCAAGAGCAGTCTGGGAAAGACCATGGGGTCTTTGAAGACCGACCGCAACTTCAATGTGGTCGACGAGCAGGCAGAACCCATCGCCGGCCTCTATGCCGTTGGCGTCGAAGGCGCGATGATCTGGGCGAACGTCTATACGATGAACATCTCCGGATCGTGCGGCGCCCACAATATCTACTCGGGTCGCACGGCCGTTCTGCACGCGGTGGAGACGCGGCTGTAATCGCGCTCGGCAAGGTACCCTCCCTCTGAGAGGCGCTCTGCGGAGCGCCTCTTTTTACGGGCGCAAGCCGCCGGCATCGTAACTGACAGCGTACATGTTGGTGATGGGCGGGTCGTTCACGTCGAGAATCTGCGATTTGGCGTTCATTCTTAGGCTGTCGACAGCGGTGAAGAAGCGCCCACCGCCAGCGCTCCGACGACGAGGCCTTCATCTACGTCCCCTGCCTGAACCGCAGCAAGGCCCACCTGAAGGTCTTCACCGCCGTGCTCGCCCCTTACGTGGGCGATGGGGAATAAGGGGGTTCCGAAAAGGCGAGGCGCCGGGAACCCGAAGGCTCCCGGCGCAAGAGGAAGAGAAGAGGTGGCGAAGTGAGCCGCTAGAGATCGGCGATAACGGTCTCCGCCATGAGGTACCCGTAGTTCATGGCGGCGTCGAATCCCATGGCGTAGGGTCGGCCGTCCTTCTCCTCGATGGAGCCGCACACGTCACCGGCGGCATACAGACCCGCTACGGGCTTTCCGTCTTCGGTGAGCACGTGCCCCGCAGTGTCGATGGCCAGTCCTCCGGTCGTCAGGTAGAAGGTGGGGATGCAGCTGACGATCCAGATGCCGTTGTAGGTGTCGAGGTAGGGGAGGTTCTTGCGCCCGAACTCGTCTTCCTCGCCGGCGAGGGCATGGGCGTTGTGGGCCTCGATGGTGGCCTCCAGTTGGGGCAGGTCGAGCGCCGCGGCCGCCTCTTCGACTGAGGCGAAGTGAACCATGTCCCCGCGTCGTTCGAGACACTTGTAAGTGTCCATGGCGTAGAGCTCATTCTTGTTGGTGGTGATGCGCCCCGACTCATCGGTGATATAGAAGAAGGCGCCACCGTTGGCCGCATCGCGCAAGCCACGTCCGAGCATCCCGTGATTGTCGGACATCATGTTGCCGAACTGCGCTCCCGAGGCGTTCACGATAATGCCCGGTGTCGTCTGGTAGAGGAAGGCGATCTCGAAGTTGGAGCCTGCTTGGCTCGTCGTCGAGAGGAACGCGCCGAGCTCGCGGCCCATGCATTCCACGGCACCGCCGGCCTTCTGGCCCATGAGAATGCCCTCGCCGGTGGATCCCGGCGCGCAGTTGAACTTGTACTCGGCGTATTCGGGATAGTGCTCGGCGATCATCTCGGGATTCGCGGCGAATCCGCCGGTAGTGAGGCAGACGGCCTTCGCGGTCACCGTCCAGGTGGATCCGTCGCGCCCTTCAGCCAGAAGGCCGGTCACGCGCCCGTCCGAATCCTGCGAGAGCTCAGTGACCTTGGTAGCATAGATGATCTGGCCGCCAAGCGCGCCCACTCGGTCGACGAGGAAGTCCTTGGCGTATCCGCAGCCGCCCATATAGCAGCCGGGGGCGAGATAGGGAGTTACGCCGTAGGCTGGGTTCACGCCGAGGCTGTAGAAGCCAACGCCCATGCCATGCAGCCAGTCCACAAGCTTTCCGGAATTGTCGTACATCGCGGTCTGATAGGGCATCGCGCCATCGAAACGGTCGTTCTCGGGCACGAGGTACTTGCTCATGATCGCCAACATGCCTGCCTTGCTGAACATGGGGTTCTCGTCGTGCCGTCCGACTGCGTAGTTCGCCTGCAGCTCCGATTCCGCAGCCGCCACGCCCGAGTAGGTCATCGGCATCGAGCCGCCCGCGATGTCCTGCTTCTCGAAGAGGACGACCGACTTGCCGGCTTCCAGGAGACGGACGGCGGCGATGAGTCCCGCGGTGCCGACCCCCGCAAGCGCAACATCCACCTCGACGGCTTGGTCGGTCCCGCCGCTCGGCTCTGCGGCTCCCAGGCTGAAGGTCGCCAGGTCGCCGCCGGCGTTCATGATTGCATCCGAGACGGCGTTCCTGACGGCGATGGAAGTGGTCGTCGCGCCCGAGACGACATCAACGTCGAGATTTTTCGCTTCGAGGATTCGCGCCGCCATCATGGGGGCCGCCGTCGTGCCGATGCCAATGGTGTCGTCGCATCGCAGCACGCGAATCGAGGCGAGGTCTCCGTTGGCCACAACTACCTCGGCAATCAGCTCGTCGTCGTGGCCCATGGCCGTGCCGATCCATTTGCCGTCAGTGAAGATTTCGGGGATCCCTTTCTCGGCGCCGGTGTCCGGCATGGCTCCTTGATCAGATGGCGTCTGCTTTGGGGCGGAGCATCCGGCCAGCCCTCCGACGGCGGCTGCTCCACCGAGAGCCAAGGACCCCATGATAAAGTCCCTGCGATTGAGCTTCATAAGCGCATTCCCTCCTTTTGGGATTGTTGGTGCCGCGACTCAGTGCTTGCGCGGCGTGGACCTTTGGAAGTATGGAACGCAATCGCGGCGGCCGCGACCCCGAAAATCGGTGCATTTCTTGCGAGCGATACGCCCGCCCGTATGACCGAAAATTGGGTATCTTTTCGAATAAGGCCTGATCAGCTGTATGCAGTATTCGAGTTTGTAAAAAATGAGGCATTCGGGTTATGGGCGAGCATGTGCGAGCAGTAGAATAGTCCAAATTGCGAAAGGGGAGGTGTCGATGGCCGACGGGCTGGCGAAAACATTGGCAGGAGTGCTCGGCTTCGGTCTCTGCAAGACGGCGCTTGGCGTGGCTTATTTGACAGCGATGGGGTCGGTGTTTTCCAATGTCGGCTTTATCTCGGAGCTGAGCTTTATGACCCCCATGCTCGTCGCCTCGCTTGCCACGGCGTCTCTGATCGTGCTCGGGGCGCGCAGAGGGCGTCTTTCGCCTGGATCACTCAAGCAATATCCTGCCGTGCTCGCGCTGTCCCTAGGGTTTCTCTTTGGTGGTGCGAATTTGCTCCCTGGTCTTCCCGAGGGCGCTCTCGCTCTTGTCTGCGGTCTGCTCTGCGGCTTCTCCTCCACGGTTCTCAATACCGTGTGGCTTGATGTGCTCTCCGCTGAACGAGATGTGGTCGCGCCGACCATCCAGATCATCGGTGCCCTCATTGTCCAGTGCATCCTCATTCCCCTGGCAGTCGATATCGATCGCTTTTGGGCCTTTGGGCCGCCGATCGTGGCAGTGTGCCTCTCGGCCCTGCTGCTCGCCTACAAGAAGCGTGGTATGGTCTTTCCTGCGAGGAGCATTCTTGCGCCCGCTGATTCGTCAAAGCGACGCGATCTGGCTCTCGCGTACCTTTGCGTATTTGTCCTTGTGGGGGTCGTCGGTATTTTGCATACCGCCGTGCTCGGCTCGCAATCGGAGCATTTGGTCGGCGATGTGAACATGTGGGTGCCGCTTGCCGTCGCGACGCTCGTCACGCTGCTCATGGCGATCGTCGCCCTCAGACGTCCCCATCCGACGTCGGTGTATCGGGTTTGTCTGCCGTTGCTGCTTGTGGTTTTGTCGCTTCTGCCCTTTTTCGGAGATGCGCTGGGAGGACTTGTCGGTCTTATCGTGATCGTCTGCTACGACGTCTGCGGCATGGTGTTCTTACTCTACATCGTCGACTGTTCGCGCCGCCTCGATCTTTCTGCCTACCTTCTTGCGGGTGCTTATTTGGGAGGTTCGGCTCTTTCCCTCCTTGCGGGCCTAGGCATTGGCAGCGTATTGCGAGCTCTGAGTGTTGATTACGGCCTTTCCTTGCTCACTCTCCTTGCCTTTGCGGCCATCTATCCGTTGGCTGGTGTCTTCATGTTCGGGCTTCGGAAGATTCAGCGCCGGTCGACGACTGATGCGGATGAGAGCGCGCGGAGTGGGGTCGATGTTCGAGAGGACGCTTCGAAGTGCGAGAGCAAGCACGAAGCGAATGCTTTTACCCAGGGTTCCGCCGAAGAAATCCAAAACGAGCTGAGAGTGATCGACGATATTCTAGAGAGCGGCGTTGAGGTAATTGCCGGCGAAAATGGACTCACGCGGCGCGAGAGGGAGATCTTGGGCTATTTGGCCCGCGGACGCTCGGCGCGCTATATCGCAGAGGATCTCGTGATTACCGAAAACACCGTCTGGGCCCATGTTAAGCGCATCTATGCAAAGACGGGCGTCCATACTAAGCAAGAGCTTATGAGCTCTGTTGAGCAGGCGGCCCTGAGAAAGCGGCAGCAATGATGCGACAGTCGTGACGGTTGGTCCGATTGCGGTGTCCGCTGAGCTCGTCCCTTGCGTGGTCAATGCGGAATAGGACAGGACTGCGCCGCTCGCGTTTGTAAGTTAGGTTGTTCGCCCGGAAGGCAATTCTGGATTGGCCGGTAGTGGTGTCCTCGTTTGGAAAATGTGCTTTTTTGGATTGAATTCTGCATGCCCGCTGTTAAACCACCATTGACATATAGCCGTACCTCTCCCCGATGCTGACGCGGTTGGCCAGGCTCAGGAAGGGATGCGACTCCAGGTGCGTCAGCT
>NZ_CDRVLZ010000008.1:0-113109 GCF_977072305.1 Adlercreutzia sp. CNCM I-6207 | reverse complement strand
CGCCGGGCGCCCCAACGAGGCGTGGGTCAGCGACGTGACCGAGTTCCGCCTGCCCGACGACGGCCGCAAGGTGTACCTGTCGCCCGTCGTCGACCTGTTCGACGGCAAGCCCGTCGGCTGGGCCGTCGGCACCAGCCCCGACGCGCGCCTCACCGAGTCGTCCCTCGAGATGGCGTGCGCGACGCTCGGGGAGGGGGAGGCGCCCGTCGCGCACACCGACCGCGGCTGCCACTACCGCTGGCCCGGGTGGAAGGCCATATGCGGGCGCCACGGGCTGGCCAGGTCGATGTCGCGCAAGGGCACCAGCCCCGACAACGCCGCCTGCGAGGGGTTCTTCGGCAACCTGAAGAACGAGTTCTTCCACGGGCGGGACTGGTCGGGATGGACGGCGGAGGCCTTCATGGAGCTGCTGGACGGGTGGATGGCCGCCTACTCGACCGTCCGTCTAAAGGCCTTCCGGGAGGGCGGCAGGACCGTCTACGATACGATAGACAACCGCAGGAGGCGGTTGGGGCTGGCGGCGTAGGCCGCTGTCCAAGTAACTGTCCGCACCCCCTGAAGCGCTCCAAATCGCTCTTAATTCAACGGAATCTTGAACAAATGCCCGCACTGCACCGACTCAAGGGCATCTGAACTATGATTTTTGGCCAGGACAAGACTCATAACTCGATTTTTTGACCAAGTTTTTAGAAATCTTTGTCGAAAGGACCCATCATGCTGACCATTGGCTGCCATCTCTCGAAGCGCCGCGGCTATCTGGAGATGGCCAAAGAGGCGGCGTCCATCAACGCAAACACGTTCCAGTACTTCACGCGCAGCCCGCGCGGCAGCGAGCAGGCGGCCCTCGACGAGAAGGACGTCGCCGCCTATCTTGCCTTCGCGAAGGAGCATGGCATCCACGACGCGCTGGCCTACGCCCCCTACGATGCCGACCCGGCCACGGACAAGATGAACGAGCGTGACTTCGCCCTCATGGTGTACTCAGAGGATCTGGCGCGCCTGGCTGAGGTGGACGGCTCGCTGTACCTCATCCGCCCGGGCAGCCGTCTGAACATCAGCGTGGAAGAGGGGCTGGCCGACGTGGCCGACGCCCTGAACAAGATCATCACGCCATCCATGAAGACCTGCGTGCTGCTGGACACCATGGCCGGCGAGGGCACGCAAGTGGGTACGAGCTTCGAGCAGCTGGCCGCGATCATCGCCCAGGTGGAGCACCCAGAGCACGTGGGCGTGTGCTTCGATTGCGCCGGCGTGTGGGCCGAAGGCTACGACATCGTGGGCGACCTCGATGGCGTGCTGGAAGAGTTCGACCGTACCATCGGCCTGAACAAGCTGAAGGCCGTGCACCTGAACGACGCCACCCATGAGCGCGGCAGCCACGTCGATCGCCACGCGCGCATCGGCGAAGGCAAGATCGGCTTCGATGCTCTGGCGGCCCTCGTGAACCATCCCAAGCTGGCCGGCGTGCCGTTCTATCTGGAAGAGCCCGATTCAACGCTCGTCATCTACGAGCGCGACGTCGCTCGATTCCAGGAGGCCTACAAGGGGTAGAAGCCCAGCACGTCAGCTGCATCACGAAAAGGCCAGCGCCGAAAGCATCCTCGGCGCTGGCCTTTTGAGTTTGGGAAAGTGGCGCAGCGGGAAGACCGCTAGCGCGCGTGGCGGGCGCGAGCGCCGGAAGGCGCACCATAAGCCGGCTGCACCGGCGCGAAGCCCTGGGCCTGGGCGGGAACGCCCGCAGCAGGACGGCCGGCTGCGGCGGGGTGCGCAGAAGCTGCTGCCGCGCGGGCCGGGGTCGACCCGAAAGAGCGCTGGGCCGCGGCGGCCTCCTGGGCGCGACGGGCCTGGCGAGCCTCCAGTTCGGCAGCCGCGCGGGCCGCGAATGCGCGCTCCGCCTCGCGGCGGGCCTTGCGTGACATCTTGCGATCGGGCACCACAATGGGTTGCTGCACGGCCGGACCACCTTGCACCCAGGCGTCCACCTCCGACTGCGCCGGCATCGGGATGCTGCTGGGCGTCCAGCCGCTGCCGGCCGGGGCGGGCCGGGGCGCACGGCCTCGAGGCGCTGCGCCCGAAGGAACGGCCGCGGAGGCCGGAACGGCGTTTCGCGGAGGCACGGAGGCGCCAGCGGGGGTGCCCATTGGCATCGGAGCCGCCGCCCCTCGCGGCGGCATGGGCGCACCAGCCGAAGCGGCAGCGACGGCCGACGCCGGAGCCGGGGCCGGAGCAGGAGCCGGCGCTGCCGCCCTCCCCCGGTTACCGTAGCTGCGGGCCGCGTTGGCGCGGCGCCCGATGACCATCTGCAGCTCGGCCACCTTGCGGCGCTCGGTTTCCAAGCCATCGGCCATGCCACGCATGCGGCGGTCGAGGGTCGTGATCCACAGACAGAGGGCGAGCACGGCCACCGCCAACACACCGAGGCCTACAGCCACCAGGCCAAACGGCGAAGATAGAAACTCAAACACGGGCGCGCCCTTCCCCATAAAAGATAACAACCAATGAATGGGATGATATACGACTGCGTCCCTATTGTCGATACGAAAATAGGCGATTTACCTGCTGGGATCGGCCTTTATTCCGACACCTGGGCCACAAGCTCGGCCAGCTCGGCCACCGTGGCGTTGTTGCGCGCCGTCTTCTCCGCGCTTTGCGCCGCCCCCTCGGCCGCCGCGGGCGCCCCCGCCGACGCCGATGCCGCCGCGGACGTCGGCGCCTTGGCGCAGCCGGGGCAGCGCAGGGTTACCTGGGTGCCCTCCCCCAGCACGCTCGTGTACACCATCTGCGCATCGGGGCCGAAGAAGCCGATCATGCGGTCATGCACGTTCTTCACGGCAATGCCGAGGCCGGTGGACGACTCCACCTGGGTGATGTTCGCGCAGGTCTCCTCGGACATGCCCACGCCGTCGTCGCTCACCACGATGACCACGTCGTCGCCGTCGGCATCGGCCTTCACCGTGATGGTCAGTTTTCCTTCCGAGGGCATCGCGTGCTTGATGGCGTTCTCCACGAGCGGCTGCACCAGAAACGGCGGCACCATCATGTCCAGCAGCGCGGGGCTCGCGTCCACTTCGAAGGCGAGGCGCGCGTCGCCAAAACGGGCCAGCTCGAAGTTGAAGTAGCGCTGCACCTGGTCAAGCTCGCGGGCGAGCGAGATACGCTCGGTGGAGTCCTCCAAAGTGCGCCGGTAGAACACGGCGAACTCCCGCAGCAGAGTGCGAGCCTTCATGGGGTCGGTGCGGATAAACGAGGCAATGGTGTTGATGGTGTTGAACAAAAAATGGGGGTTGATCTGCGTCTGCAGCATCTTCAACTCCATGGAGGTGGCCAACTTGCGCTGGGTCTCCATTTCCACGGCGGCCATTTGGGTGGCGAGCAACTGGGCGAAGCCGTGGGCGATGGAGCGCTGGGTTTCGGTGATTTTGCGCGGATCGCGGTAGTAGAACTTGAGCGTTCCCTCCACTCGGCCGCCGACGAACAGCGGCTCCACGATGGCGGCCTTGATGCGGCTCTGCTCAACGGGAATAGGCAGGCCGATCTCCTCGGGCGCCAGCAGCACAAGTGTTTTCCCTTGGCGAATGCACTCGTGGGTGGCGCTCGTGCGGATGGCGATGCCCGCCGGGTTGTGGGCCTCCTGGTAGCCCGCGTAGCCGAGCACGTTCTCGCAGTTGGTGAGGGCGACCGCGATGGCCGAGGTGTTCGGCAGCAAAAGCTCGCACACCTCCTGGGACGCCTCCTCGGTGAGCCCGTCGCCCATGGCGTCGATCATGGAAGAGGCCAGCTGCAGCATGGCATCGGATTGCAGGGCGCGCACGGAATCCGGATCCATCATGAGCCGGATGACCATGACGATGGAAACCGTGAACACGGCGCCGGCCGCGATGAGCACGGGCACGGGGAACGCCGGCTGCGAGAACGTCCACACGAGCGTGATGCCCGCCAGGGCGGCAATGGTGGCCGCGAGCATTTCCTGGTTGAACTTGGGCACCCCGATGCCCCGCGTGGAAACCGTGCCCGATTCGCGCTTCGCCATAATCGTACCCCCTGATTGCATCAGCTATTGACGCCAGTATAACAAACTCGAGAATGCCGCGGAAACGACCTAGCCCCAAACCCCCAGCTGGTTGACGACGAGCAGAACGGCGGCCACCACGAGGAAGCCGGCGAACAGAAAGCGCAGCTGGCGCTCGGGCACCTTCGGGATGAGCTTGGCGCCCAAGGCCGCGCCGGGGATGGAACCGCAAGCCACAGCGATACCGGCAACCCAGTTGATGTTGCCGAGAACCGCCTGGGTGATGGTGCCGGGCACGGCGAGGATCATGACGGCGATAAGGGACGTGCCCGAGGTGAGCTTCATGGGAACATGCAGGACGGACATCATGAGCGGCACCATGATGAAGCCGCCGCCCACACCCACATACCCGGAAGCGAGCCCAGCGAACAGGCCGATGGCAGCACCGATGGCGGCCTCACGCCAGCCAATAGCGGGGGCCTCCAAGTGCGCCCGCTCGATGGCGGCGGCGCGATCCTCGACAGCGGCGAGATCCTTCGACTTCGCGCCTGCAGCGCTGCGCTCAGGATGACACGAGGAAAGGGCGCTCGCATCCGGCTGGGACGAAGAGGCGACGGGCTTGGTAGCCTTCGGGGCCTTCAACGCCTTGCGGAACATGGTGACGGAAGAGTAGGCGATGATGAGCGCGGCGGCTCCCATGACGGCCCAGTCCGGCGAGAGGGCGGCAAGCCACACCCCCAAAGGCGACATGCAGGCGCCCCCGAGGCCCGCGGCCACGCCGAGCTTTGGCAGGCAGGTCTTGTTCCGAATATGGGAAACCGCTCCTGAGATAGATGTCGGGATGATGGTGAACAGCGAGGTGGCGGTGCACATGAGGGAGTCCATGGCGTAGCCGAGCTTGAACGCCGGCACGAGCAGCATGCCGCCGCCGATGCCGAGCAGCCCCGCCAAAACGCCGACCACCAGGCCGACGACGAGCGACACGAGAAACAGCGGAATCATGGCTTCCACGACGCTAGTCCTCCATGTCCAAACGAATCTGGGTAGTCATGCCGGGATCGATGTCGGCATGGGGCAACGGAACGGGCGGGGCGGGGATATCCTTCGGCTCCGCGCCTGCGGCGCTGCGCTCAGGGTGACACATGGGGGTAGCGCCGCCTGCAGGGGCGCTCGAGGCGACGGTGGCGGGCGCAGCAGCGACTGGAGCCGGGACGCTCGCGGCAGCCACATCCTGGGCGCGCAGCATGGCCGAGCGCACCAGCGCCTCGGAAAGCAGCTGATCGCTTTCCAAACGATTCATGGCCTCGGGCCAGACGTACTGGAACTCGAAGTACTTCGCGCAGTTGGCCTCGGCGTAGGCGGAAGCGGCGCCCGTGGCGGCCTTGGCGGCCAGGCGGTAGGCCTTCTTGTCGGGGCGTCCGAAGCTGCGCATCCATGCCGTGAGTCGAATGCGGCGCAGAAGACCCGGCTCCAAAAACGGCCCCGGGTAGGGCTCGAGCGAGGCCGGCTTCACCTGCTGAAGGTCGATGAGCGCTCGGGAGTATTCCAGCTTGCGGTACTCGTAGAGCCACCGGAAGATGTCCTGGCGGAAACGCGTGCCCTCGCTTGCGGTGCGCGGGGGCAGGTGACGCAGCACCCACTGGTTGTCGAACCAGATATCCGAGCCGTACATGCGCAGGTCGAGCATGTAGTCCAAATCCTCGCCGCGGGTGATCCACGGGTCAAAGGCGAGGCGCCGGAACGCCTCCTTGTGGACGGCCAAGCAGCCGCCGCACACATGGTTCGAGCGCGACAAGCGCGGGCCGCGCATGGCCTTGGTGATCCACTCGTTGAAGGCGCGGCCCTGCTGCCAGAAGCGGTTGTACCACTTGTCCTCCCATTTCGAGAGGTAGGAGTCTTGGTCGTTCAAATAGTACCCCGTCTTCGCCACGATGGGCACGCCCTGGCGCGTGAGCTTCCCGAGGCCGTACATGGCCTTTTCCAGGAATTTCGGGTCGTCGACCACCTCGTCGTCGTCCAAGAACACCACGGCGTCGAAGCCGAGCACGTTGGCCACGAGCAGGCCCAAATTGCGGATGGCGCCGTAGCCTTGAAGGCCGATCTCTTTGGAGAGGCGCTCGATGTTCTGCTGGGCCATGCGCTGCTCGATAAGCGCCAGCTCTGCCGCGCCGATGACGAGCGTGGTCACATCCGGATGGCGGTTGGCGATGGCCTGCACCTTCTCGGCCGCCTGCACTTCCAAAGACACGTCGGCGGACACGAGGATGACCACGAGTCCCAGGCCCTCCACCTTCGCCAGCGACTCCAGGCAGCGGCCGAGCTCCCCTTCTTGGTTGGGGGCGGTGGGGTGGTCGTAGGTGCTCACCACATCGGCCCCTCCGCGGTGGCGGCGGGGGTAGATGAACGTGGGAATGACGATGACGGGGTTCATGGAGGTCCTTTCGAGTTCAGTCGAAGAGTGTTACATCATTTTAGCGCGTTCGCATCCAGCGGCAATCTCGGTAGGCAAAATGTCATGAACGGAACGAGCCGGCACGGCGAAGACCACCCCGCCCATACACGGGGTATTGTCGCAGTCGCGCCCTGTTATCGCCGGCGTCGTCCGCCCTTGGGCGCACCGGCGCGGCGGCGCTTGGTATCGCTCACTTTCTCCTTGTTCATGCGGCGCGCCTCCTCGCGACGATCGCGCATGGCGGCCATCTCCTGTTGAAGGGCCTGGTAGGACGCGTAGCGCTCCGGTGTCAGCTCACTGGATTCCACAGCCGCGCGCACGGCGCAGCCCGGCTCCTCGTGGTGGGTGCAGTCGCGGAAGCGGCACTGCGCGGCCAGCGCCTCCACATCGGGAAAAGCCGCGCCGATGCCCTCTTCGGCGTCCCACAGTCCCAAGCCCCGCACGCCCGGCATATCCACGATGCGGCCGGCGCCGGGCACCTCCACAATCTCGCGGCTCACCGTGGTGTGGCGGCCCTTGCCATCCCCCTCGCGAACTGCGCCGACGCTTAAGACCTCGGCGCCCACCAGCATGTTCACCAGGCTGGACTTCCCCACCCCCGAGCGCCCGATGAGCACCGTGGTGGTGCCCGGCGCCAGAAGCGCGCGCACGGCCTCCACCGATGCCGGGTCGTCCTCGGACACGACGAGCACATCGGCCGCGGGAGCAGCCAGAGCCTGCACGGCCTCCACGGTGGCCCGGGTGGCCGCGTCGTCGGCCAGATCGGCCTTGGTGAGCACGACGGTCACCTCGGCCCCCGTCTCGAAGGCCAGTACCAGCTCGCGCTCGAGGCGCCGCAGGTTCACCTCGCCCACGGGCTGGGCCACGATGACCCGCTCGAAGTTGGCGGCGAGCACCTGGGGCACGGCGCGCTCGGTGGGATCCTTGCGCACGAACTCGCGGGTGCGCGGCGCTATGGCCTCGATGACGCCCTTATCGTGCGCCGGGGGCACCGCCACTTCCACGACGTCCCCGATAACGGCCCGTCGGCGCTCCCCCTTCACCAGGGCCGTCGCGTGCTCGCAGCGCAGAAGCTCGCCGTCTTCCAAACGCACGAGCGGGTACCCCCGGTCCAGCTTCACCACTTCGCCGCGATAGCGCGCCTCGGCCATCAGCGCTGCCCCTCCCTCATCTGGTGGAACACGATGAGCATGATGAAACCGATGGCGACCAGCATAAGCCCCGGCAGAAACGCGCCGATGTCAAAAGGCTGCTCGGTGACCGACCCCTTTTCCACGAAGGTGACCGCGTCGGCGTGCAGGTCGGTTAGCCCCTCGTGCTCCGGGCAGATCAGATGGAAGGTGCCGCGCACCTGCAGCGTCGTGCCCTTGCGGCCGTAGGCTCCGTAGGTATCGATGACCTCGGTGGACTCCGTGTCCATGAACACGGGGATTTCGGAGTGAGCCCTATCGGAGCCCTGCAGGACGATCCAGCTGTACCCGGGATCGAACTCGGCGCGAATGCGGTCTCCAATGACCTCGCCCGTCACCTGCACCGTCTGGTTGTTCAGGTAGGAATCGGCCTCCTGCAAAGCGGAGATGGAGGTATCGTAGATGAAAGAGCTGTCGGGCTTTTGCTGGGGGTTCACGAGGTTATCCTCGCTCACGTCCTCGCCGAAGACTGGGTCGGGAAGCTTCGGACGCGCGGGCTGGACGACGGCCTGGCCGTCCTCGCCATCGGCCCCGTTTTCGCCCTCGGTCGCGCCGCCGCTCGCGCCTTCGCCCTCGGCGCCTCCGCCTTGCACCGCGCCGCCGTCCGCGCCTTCGCTTCCAGCGCCTTCGTTCCCAGCGCCTTCGCCGGCCTCTACGACGCCCGTGTCGTCCGTCGGCACATCCTTGTTGGTCACACCGGCATCAGAGGAAGCCGTCGTGGCGCCGTTGGCAGCCCCCGTCGCCCAAGCCACAGGGCCCGGCGCGGCCAGAACCGCCGCGAGCGCGATCGCCAGAAGCGCGATACCCCGCCGCCTCATGAGCGCTCCTTCGGTCGAGGCCGCGGCACCAGGGAGGCCACCACTTCCACAATAAGGGCGAACAGCGTCATGAACTCCAAGCGTCCGGCCCACATCTGGAAGATATAGAACAGCTCGAGAGTTCCCGCCATGCCGGGCCCCGCCACCGACGTGATGATGCCGCCGTTGGACGTCATGGCCACCGACTCGAAGATTGCGGGAATGGCCTCGAACCCGTGTGCAATGCCCACCAGCGCGCCGATAACGTAGGTGATCACGTACAGGATGAACACCGTCATGGCCTCTTTCACAATTTCCGGCGTCAAGGTGCGCCTGCCCACGTGATTGTAGGAAACGACGACGCGAGCCGAATCCGGTGCCAGCGTCTCCTTCACGTTCGACACGATGGACTTGAAGATGATGCCCATGCGCGAGAACTTGATGCCGCCGGCCGTGGAGCCGGAAGCACCGCCAACGGCCATGATGAACGCCAGGGTGAGGAAAGCGCCATTGCTGAAAGCGGTGGTGATCTGGTTGGTGGTGACCACCTGAAAGCCCGTCGTGGTGAACGCCGAGATGATCATGAACAGGCCGCGGCGCAAGAGGGCGAGCATGTCATCGAAGGGCGACAGGGCAAGGGTGGCCGTGAAGACGAAGGCCATGACCCCGATCCAAAGCACCATCGTCTTCGTCTCGATGTCTCGGAAAAACGGGAGCGGACGCCCCTTCCACACCTCGGCGTGAATGACGAAGCTGATGGAGCCCAAAATCATGAGCACCATGAGAATCGCCTCAAGGGGGAAGGAATGGTAGTACATGATGGAAAGCTGCATGGGCGTGAAACCGCCGGTCACGAACCCGGAGGTAGACACCCACAGCGCGTTCAGGAAGGCGCGAGTGGGCTCCATGCCCATGAACAGGCATAACGCCGTGATGATCACCGTGGCGACAGAAACGATGACCAGGGTAATACGAGCAATGAACTGGGTGGTCTGCACCACGTTGGGCACCACGTGCTCGCTGCGGCCTTCCGACGAAAACAGCGACGCGCCGCCGCCGCGGCCGAAAAGCCCGAAGGACAACGCCACCACGATAAGGCCGAGACCGCCCAGGGCATGCATAGCGAAGCGGAACATGTTGTCGGCGTAGGAGAGGTGATCCAAATCGACGATGAGCGAGGCGCCCGTGGTGGTCAGGCCGGAGACGCCATCGAAGACGGCATCGAGGTAGGTCATGTAATGCCCCGAGAAGTACAGAGGGAACGAGGCGAACAGCGCGAGAACAACCCAGGCGAAACCGGTCACCGCCAGCGCCTGACGGCGATCGAGGCGTCCGGGTTCGATGCGCAGAAAACGCAGACTGCAGCCCGCGACCATGGTGATGCCGATTGCCGCGAGGTAGCGCGCCGCCGGCTCCCATTCCTGAAAGACCAGCGCCGTCGCCAAGGGAAGGGCCATGAGCGCGGCGAAGAACAACAGGAGCGTTCCCAGGTAGTGCCCGATAACGCGCAAGTCGTAGGGGGTGAATCGCTGCCACATAGTCCTTGCCCCTAACCGAGCACGATGCGCGTGAGCGCCATAAGCACCCACAGGCCGATAATGAAGCAGACAATGAACAGCAGCACGAGCACGATGGCCGCCGCCGGCGAGGTGGGCTTGACCTCGGGAACCCTGCGCGCCATGGCCTAGCGCCCCACTTTCGTGCGTGCGGAAGCATCCGCAAGGGCGGCCACTGGGGCGGGTGCGGATGCGAGCCCAAAAGCGGATGCGGATGCGAGCCCGCAAGCGGGTGCGAAGCGCGAGCAACGATGGGCGGAAGCGCTTTGGCGATCGCGCGGATATGTCAGCGATTTCGTCATGGGCGTATTCTAGTACAATGAGCCATGCGGGTCACCAACGGTAACCCGCACGGCATGATAAACGGAGGATACCGGCCCAGAACACACGGGCTTGAAACTCTTTGCCGACCGGAGGTGCGGGACGCCCTGATTCGCTCAGACAGTCCTCGCTCTGCAGAACAGGACATTCAGTCCTGTTCTGTTCGCTGCGGAACTTGCTCGGTCAGGGCATCCCGCACCTCCTCTGCATCCGTAATCCAGCTGAGGAGGAGCAAGCCGTGAACGCCCAGGACTTCGAGAAGAGCCTTCGGGATATCGTCGGTTCGCAGAATGTGCGTCCTGACGAGCCCCTGGCCGAGCATACGACATTTCGCATTGGGGGGCCGGCGCAATGGCTCGTGACGCCGCGCTCCGAAGACGAGGTGGCGGCCGTCGTGTCGACTTGCGAGGCGGGCGGGGTTCCCTGGCGTGTGCTGGGACTCGGCTCCAACGTGCTCGCGCCCGACGAGGGACTTGACGGCGTGACGCTTCTGCTGGCGGATAATTTCGCGGACGTCGAGGTGCTGCCCGGCGGCCTCGTGCGGGCAGCGGCCGGGGCCACGAACGCCGCCGTGGCCGCCGTGGCGCGGGATACCGGGCTTGCAGGCTACGAGTTCGCCAGCGGCATTCCCGGCACCGTCGGAGGCGCGGCCATCATGAACGCCGGCGCCTACGAGGGCCAGTTCTCGGACGTAGCCGTGGAAGTACGCTGCCTGGTGCCCGACGGGAATTCGTGGAGCATCGTGAGCGTGCCGGCAGCGGAAGCCAACTGGGGCTATCGCACCAGCCGCATGATGCGCGAGGGCTGGGTGGTGCTCGGGGCCACGCTGCAGTTGCGCGCCGACTCCCCTGCCGCCATCGCCGCGCGCATGGAAGAGCTGCGCGAGCGCCGCGAGAGCAAGCAACCGCTGGAGATGCCGAGCGCCGGCAGCACCTTCAAGCGCCCCGAGGGCCACTTCGCGGGGGCGCTCATCCAAGAGGCCGGCTGCCAAGGCCTGCGCGTGGGCGGCGCGCAGGTGTCCGAGAAGCACGCCGGCTTCGTCGTGAACACCGGCGACGCCACCGCCGCCGACGTGCTAGCACTCATCGCCGAAGTGCAGCGCCGCGTTCGCCAGACCACCGGCGTGGAACTGGAGCCCGAAGTGAGGCTGTGGCAGTAGCCTGGCAGCAATTCGCAGGGGGCCCGAGAGTATCCACAGAACAACGCGCTCTTTTGCCGTTTTTCAAGCACAGCCCGTAGCCCGAGGTGCCTTTTCGCCACACACCCGAGTACAACTCGCAGCCCGAGGCGCTTTTTTTGTCAGGGCAACTGCGCGCCTTCGTCATTTTTGCGGGTCGGGCTACGGTGTTAGCTCATGTTGACAAATAGATGCTAAGCAATGACCTGCTTTTTTGCTCTATACTACAAAGTTTGCTGCATACAACACCGTAGCCCGGGGCGACTTTTTGCCAGGGGCGTCGTCACTCGTTGACATTTTCGAAGGTCTGGCTGCGGTCTTCGGCGGCGGCTTTGCGGCAGCGGCGGTGCAGAAGGTAGGCCCAGGCGAGAACCCTCAGCCTTCGCAGCCGCGCCACGCCTCCCTGCGGGTCTCGTCGAGCACGTCGGTCACCCACTGCACCACATAGAGCGGATCCACAGCGCACTCGACCCCGGGGCAGTGCCGCGCGACGACCTCGACGATCCATCTGGCGCCGTCGACAAGGAGACCACAACCACAGCCCTACCGCCCGATGAACCGGTATCCATCTTTCTCGGACAAGATCCGCGATATGGCACCTGCCCTCTTCCAGGATCGGAAGTTTGGTACCCCGAATTCGGCCAAAAACCGCAGTTTGGTACCTCGACTCCGAAGAAACACCAGGTCAGAAATTCGTACGTGCAAGTTTTCAGGTACCAAACTTCGCAATTTGACCAAGGCAGGGTACCAAACTGCCAAACTTGGCACCATTCGATGCCAAACTCCGCAAGTTGGCCGCAAAAAGGGCGACACCAGGTACCAAACTTCCGTTCCTGACGTCGCCCTTGTTGTTTTCGGGCATCAAACCCCCGGTCCCACCGACGGGCGGTCGCACGCCACCCTCCCGAGCAGCCACCTCATGCAGCGGCAACTACCTCGCGTGGCAGTAACTACTTCGTGCGGAAGTAGTCGACACCGCCTTCGAAGAGGGGCTGGTAGGTGTTGCCGAAGGTGTTCTTGTACAGGCCCGCGCCGGCGCGTTCCGTGTGACCCATCTTGCCGAGCACGTGGCCGTCGGGGCTCGTGATGCCCTCGATGGCGAGCACCGACCCGTTGGGGTTCACCGCCAAATCCATGGAAGGCTGCCCCGCGGCGTCCACGTACTGAGTGGCAACTTGTCCGTTCGCAATCATGGAATCCAGCAGAGGCTGCGGCGCCACGAAGCGCCCCTCGCCGTGGCTGATGGCCACCGTGTGCATCTCGCCCACTTCCATGCGGCTCATCCAGGGGGACATCGTGCTGGCCACGCGCGTTCGCACGAGCGTGCTCTGGTGACGGCCGATGTTGTTGAAGGTGAGGGTGGCGCAATCGGCGTCCATGGGACGGATGTCGCCGAAGGGCACCAGGCCCAGCTTCACGAGCGCCTGGAAACCGTTGCAGATGCCGAGCATGAGGCCGTCGCGCGCCTGCAGCAAATCGCGCACCGCCTCGGTGACCTCCGGGGCGCGGAAGAAGGCCGTGATGAACTTCGCGGAGCCGTCGGGCTCGTCGCCGCCGGAGAAACCTCCGGGAATCATGACAATCTGGGACGCCCGAATAAGACGCGCCAGCTCGGCGGTGGATTCGGCCACCGCCTTGGGCGTCAGGTTGTTCACCACGTACACGGTGGGCACGGCGCCGGCCCGCTCGAAGGCGGCAGCGGAGTCGTACTCGCAGTTGTTGCCGGGGAACACCGGAATGACCACGCGCGGAGCACCGGAGGCGTCGCCCAGCAGCGCCGGGCCGTGGTAGGCCGGGGCCGCCTCCCCTTCGAAGCTGATGGCGGGCACCGTCTCGGCCGCTGCGCGCTCTTCCGGCGAGGTGCGGTACGGGAACACGCTTTCAATCCCGCTGCCGCGTTCCCACGCCTCCTGAACCACGGCGAGATCGGCCACTTGGCCGTCGCACGCCAGCTCGTAAGCGCTGGTCACCTGACCGAGTGCCACCACATCCACGTTGGCGTCGAGCCCGGCATCTTCCAAACGCGTGACGACGGACTGGGCATCCTCGCCGGCGGCCAGCTCGATCACGAACGTGCCGTAGGCCGGCTCGAACAGCTGGCCCATGTCGATGTCCTCGTCCACGGTGATACCCAGGCCATTGCCCACGGCCGCCTTCACCAGCGTCTCGGCCAAGCCGCCGTAGGCGCCGCTCGCGCAGGCCCGCACGACACCCGCACCGATGAGGTACTCCACCGCGTCGAAGGCGGCGCAGACGCTCGACGCCAGCGCGTCCTCGAAGGAAACCCAGATGAGGTTGTCGCCCGCTTCCTTCAGCTCCGGCGAGGTGACGCGGTCGATGTCACCGATGGCCGTCGCGAAGGACACAAGCGTGGGCGGCACATCCAAGTCCTCGAAGGAGCCGGACATAGAGTCCTTGCCACCGATGGCGCCCACCCCGAAATCGATCTGGGCCATGAGCGCGCCGAGCACCGCCGCCATGGGCTTGCCCCAGCGCTCGGGATCCTGGCGCAGCTTCTCGAAGTACTCTTGGAAGGTGAGGTACATGTTCGCCCGCTCGAAGCCGGTGGCCACGAGCTTCGCCACGGAATCGAGCACGGCCATGTAGGCACCAGCATAGGGGTCGTAGGACGAAAGATACGGGTTGAAGCCCCAGGACAGGCCCGAGACCGTCGTGGTCTTGCCGCCGAGCACCGGCAGCTTCGCCACCATGGCGAGCGCCGGGGTGAGCTGGCGCGCGCCGCCGAAGGGCATGAGCACCGTGGCCGCGCCGATGGTGGAGTCGAAGCGCTCCACAAGGCCCTTGTTCGAGGCGCGGTTGATGTCGCCCATGAGCGCCGCGAGGGACACTTCCAGCGAGTCGGCGTCGCACACGGCGTCCACCACGGGGTCGGTCAGCTCGCTTGTCGCCTCGAAAGCGCGGTCGCAGGCGCTTTCGGCGAAGCTCTCGTCGGCCGGCGCGGGCACGGCCACCGCCGCATGCTTCGGCGCGCCGTTGCTCGCGAGAAACTCGCGGCTCACGTCCACGATGGTGTCGCCGCGCCAATGCATGCGCACGCGCGGTTCTTCCGTGACTACGGCCACCGGCGTGGCCTCCAGATTTTCCTCGTGGGCCAGCGCGATGAAGGCGTCCACGTCCTCAGGCGCCAGCGCCACGGCCATGCGCTCCTGCGACTCGGAAATGGCAAGCTCCGTGCCATCGAGCCCGTCGTACTTCTTGGGCACGGCGTCCAGATTGATGTCCAGACCGTCGGCCAACTCGCCAATAGCCACCGACACGCCGCCGGCGCCGAAGTCGTTGCAGCGCTTGATCATGCGGCAGGCATCCCCGCGGCGGAACAGGCGCTGGATCTTGCGCTCCACCGGCGCGTTGCCCTTCTGCACCTCGGCCCCGCAGCTTTCCAAAGATTCCACGGAATGGGCCTTGGAAGAGCCTGTGGCGCCGCCGATGCCGTCGCGGCCCGTGCGGCCGCCGAGAAGCACCACCACATCCCCCGGCGCCGGCGTCTCGCGACGCACGTGATCGGCCGGCGTAGCGCCCACCACCGCGCCGATTTCCATGCGCTTGGCGGCGTAGCCGGGGTGGTACAGCTCATGCACCTGGCCCGTAGCCAGGCCGATCTGGTTGCCGTAAGAGGAGTAACCGGCCGCCGCCGTGGTCACGAGCTTGCGCTGGGGCAGCTTGCCGGGAATGGTATCGGCCACGGGCACCGTGGGGTCGGCCGCGCCCGTGACGCGCATGGCCTGGTACACGTAGGAGCGGCCCGAGAGGGGGTCGCGGATGGCACCGCCCACGCAGGTGGCCGCGCCGCCGAAGGGCTCGATCTCGGTGGGGTGGTTGTGGGTCTCGTTCTTAAAGAGGTACAGCCAGTCCTGCTCCTCGCCATCGACATCCACCTTGCACTTGATGGTGCAAGCGTTGATCTCCTCGGACTCGTCGAGCCCGGTGAGAATGCCCTCTTTCTTCAGCCACTTCGCGCCGATGGTGCCCATGTCCATGAGGCAGACCGGCTTCTCATCGCGGCCGAGCTCGTGGCGCAGCTCCAGATAGCGGTCGAAGGCGGCCTGCACGTTGGCGTCGGCGATTTCCACGTCATCGAGCACGGTGCCGAAGGTGGTGTGGCGGCAGTGGTCCGACCAGTAGGTGTCGATCATCTTGATCTCAGTGATGGAAGGATCGCGGCCCTCTTCAGCGAAGTAGGCGCGGCAGAACTGGATGTCGGCCAGATCCATGGCCAGGCCGCGCTCGTCGATGAAGCGGGCCAGCTCGTCATCGGAAAAGGCGGTGAAGCCCTCGATGACCTCCACGTCGGCCGGGCGCTCGAAGGCCATGGCCAGGGTGTCGCGAGGCTCAAGCGACGCTTCGCGAGCCTCCACCGGATTGATAACGTAGCGCTTCACGGCTTCCACGTCAGCGTCGGTCAGGTTGCCTTCCAGGTAATACACCACTGCCGAGCGAACATCCGGGCGCTCGCCCTGGCTGATGAGCTGGATGCACTCGCTCGCCGAGTCGGCGCGCTGGTCGAACTGGCCGGGCAGGTACTCCACGGCGAACACGGCCGCGCCGGGGGCATCGGGCAGGTCGTAGGTGGCGGTGTCGGACTGCGGCTCGGAGAACACCGTGGGCACGCAGGCGGCGAACAGCTCCTCGCTCGCGCCTTCCACGTCGTAGCGGTTCACCAGGCGCACGCCGGTCAGCCCCGAAATGCCGACGATGTCGCGCAGCTCGGCTGCCAGGGCGCGAGCCTCGCCATCAAACCCGGGCTTCTTCTCAACATAGACGCGAGATACCATGGATGTGCCTCTCTCTTCAAGGAATGAGCGCTCGAACTTTTCCATAGGGGTGGACCTTAGTTCAACTGACCCCCCCGTACGGGGCGACCTCGGTCGCTCCTCACCAAGTGGAGTCACCTCACTTGAGAAGGGGCGACCGAGGTCGCCCCCTACGGTAGGTGCTACTCGGTTTTTTGAGCTTTTTCGGCCTCTTTGGCGGCCTTCTTCTCGGCTTGCATCTTCTCACGGTTCGACAGATGGAAGCCGCTGCCGAACAGGCCGCGGCGGGCCGGCTTCACCGGAGGCTCGTCGGACTCGCCGGCATCGGCGGCATCGGCATCCCCATCGGCCTCGCCAGCCTTCTTCTGGGCCGCATGGCGGTTCTGGTTCTTCCCCGACCCCTTCGCCTTCACCTGCTTGGCCTGCTGCACGCGGCGCGCCTGCTTCTCGGCCTTGGCGTTCTTCTCCTCAAGCGCCAGCATGCGCTCCTGGTAGGCCACGCGCTCCTTCTTGATCTTCCAAAAATCGAGCACGAAAGCGGCGATGATGAACACGTAGGCCAAGATGAGCGTCACAACCGCCACCTGAGGCGGCAGCGACTGCTGGCCGACGAAGCTCAAGGTCGTGCAGCCGATGGCCGCGATGAGCAGGATCCACCAGATGAGGCGCAGACGCTTGTAGCGCGGCGTGTCGGGCTTGTAGTACTTGCGCTCCACCTCGCGCTGCTTGGCGGCGGCGGCCTTGCGGGCGGCCTTCTCCTCGGCCTTGCGCTGCTCGGGCGTCTTCTTCGCCGATTTCACGGTGACCGAGGCGGCGGCCTTGGCCTTGGGCTTGGCCGAGGCGGCCGACTTGCGCGTTGTGCCGGTGCGCTCCTCGGAGGTGTAGCGTTCGTTCATGGGGTTGCGTTGGGACATCTCTCTCCTTCAGTTCACGTCATCTTGAGCGCAGGCCGAAAGGCCGAAGTCGAAAGATCTCGCGAGATTTTTCGACTCGCTCCGCTCGCTCAGAATGACGGCGGGTTTTGCGGGCGGGCGGCGCTAGAACGTCGCGGGGTCGAACTTCTTGCCGGTGATGGTCTCGTAAGCCTGAATGTACTTCGCGGACGTGGCGTCGATGATCTCCTGGGGAAGGCGCGGCGGGTTCCCGGTCTTGTCCCAATGGGCCGTCAGCCAATCGCGGACGAACTGCTTGTCGAAGCTGGGCTGGTCCTTGCCCTCCTCGTAGGTATCGCCGGGCCAGAAGCGCGAGGAGTCGGGGGTGAGTACCTCGTCGGCCAAGATGATGGTGTCACCGAGACGGCCGAACTCGAACTTCGTGTCGGCGATGATAACCCCGCGCTCGGCCGCGTGGTCGGCGGCGGTGGTGTACACCTTCAACGCCAAGTCGCGCAGGGCCGTGGCATCCTCTTCCCCGAGGATTTCCGTAAGGCGCTCGAAGGAGATGTTCTCGTCGTGGTCGCCAATCTCGGCCTTGGTGGAGGGGGTGAAGATGGGCTCGGGCAGCTTCGAGGAGTTCACGAGGCCTTGGGGCAGCTCTATGCCGCAGACGGTGCCCTCGCGGTTGTACTCCTTCAGGCCGCTGCCAGCCAGATACCCGCGCACGATGCACTCGGCGGGGAACATGTCGGCCTTCTTCACTAGCATGAAGCGACCGCGCAGATAGTCGGCGTAGGGCTGGAACTCCTCGGGCAGGTCGGCCACGTCGGTGGAGATGAGGTGGTTCTCCACGACGCCGTCGAGCAGATCGAACCAGAACTTGGAGAGCTGGGTGAGCACCTGGCCCTTGTAGGGGATCTCGTCTTCCAGAATGTAGTCGAAGGCCGAGATGCGGTCGGTGGCCACGAGCAGCAGCCTGTCGCCCAAATCGTACAGATCGCGCACCTTGCCCTGCGCGTCGGGAGTAATGTCGATTCCCGCCATGAGTGCCCTTTCTCCTTGATGGCCCGGCTGCCGCTCCGCTCGAACACCGCCCAACGGACGCCGTTCGAGCGCAGGTACCCAAGCGCTTTTCGCGTATCGGACATTATGGCACAAATACGGCCCTCGCACCGTCGCTTCACAGAGAACGGCACGATACCCCTTCTGTTCGAAATGGCCAAAAAGTACCCATTAACTGTCAGTCGGCGCACCATTTCTGGCCATTGATTGTCCGGCCAGCAAAAAGCCCTCCATCCGTTTCGCGTTTCGCCTGGTCAGAAGACGCGGCAATCGACGAGAACATGGACGCGCGCGCACCAAATGCAGCTAGCGGTCCTTTTTTGGCCAAAACGGGGCCAGCACAGGGGGCAACTCGCAGCTAGCTACCCGTTTTTGTCCAATACGTGTCCACCGCAGGGCTAGCTCGCAGTTAACGACCCCTTTTCGGCCAAAACGTTACCATCCCAGGGGCTAGCTCGCAGCTAGCTACCCGTTTTTGTCCATCTCGATCGTCAGGCGCCCAGCAATGCCGTAAATCGCGCCATCCGGATCGCCGCGACGTTGCTTCGAGGCCGCAAAACTTGCAGAACGCCGAAGGGCACCTTCTCCTATCGGCTTGCTTTCGCGGGCTTTTTGTGGCCGGTACGCTTCTTGGAGTTGCGGCGGTGCTTGGAGGCGTCTTCGTCGTACAACGGGATATGGATGGTGAAGCAGGCGCCCTTGCCCTTCTCACCTTCCACCTGCACCCAGCCGCCGTGGCGGTCGACGATCTCCTTCACCACGGCCAGGCCCACGCCAAGGCCGCCGCTCTCGCGGTTGCGACCGGCGTCGGCGCGCCAGAAGCGCGAGAACACCATGCGGGCCTCTTCCTTAGTAAGGCCGATGCCGGTGTCGCGCACGGCGATGGAGGCCATGATGTCGCCCTTCTGCACCGACACCGTGATGTGGCCGCCCTCCGGCGTGTAGCGCACGGCATTGGAGATGAGGTTGGCCGTGGCCTGGCGGATCATATCAGCGTCGCCCACTACCATAACGTCGGGCTCGGCGTCGTACTCCAAGGTGAGGCCGGAATCGGACACGAACATCTCGTGGGTGGCGACGATGCCAGAGATGAGCTCGCCGACGTTGACGACCTCCTCCTTCATGGGCTCGCCGCGGTTTTCCAGACGAGACAGCTTCAACAGCGCATTCACCAGCCGCGACAGGCGCTGGATCTCGGAATTCACGGTGACCAGGCGCTCCTCATCGGCCTCGTAGACGCCATCGATCATGGCCTCCACCGTGGCCTGGATGGCCATGAGCGGGGTGCGCAGCTCGTGGGCAACATCGGTGGTGAGGCGCCGCTCCAAATCGCGGTCCTTCTCCACCGACTCGGCCATGACGTCGAAGGTCTCGCCGAGGCGCGCCACCTCGTCCTCGCCGGTCAGCTTGGTGCGAGCCGACAGATCGCCGTCGCCGATGGCCCGGGCCGTCTTCATGATGCGGTTGATCGGTGACACCAGGTTGCGCGCGAAGAGGAAGCCGATGCAGGAAGCAAGCACGATGGCCACACCGCCGGCGATGAACATAGCCTGGTAGGAGTTATCGCGGAACTCCTGGTCGGGCTGGCGCATAAGGGCCTCAGAGCCGTAGACCCACAGGCGCACGGTGCCCACTTTCTCGCCATCGGGAAGCACGATGGAAGCCGTGGCCGCCTGCGAGCGGTCCTGAGGTGCGAAGGACGTGAACACGTCGCCCTGCTGCTCGTCGATGATGACGGAGGAGTCGAAAACGGTGCTCCCCTTCAAGTCGATCACCCGCACGCCCACACCGCTCGTGAGCTCGGTGGCCTGGGCGGCCGGGCGGGTGGTCTCGGGATTCCACAAATCGCCGGTCTCCTCGTAAATGGCCGCGATGCGGTTCGCCGTGGTCTCGCAGAGCGTCTGCATGTTGTCGGCCGTGTAGGTGCGGAAATGCTGCTCCCACACAAAGGAGACCACGCCGATGGCCACAAGGGCGGTCATGGCGGCGATGAGGGCGAAGGCCAAGGTCACGCGGGTCGTATAGGACAGGTTCGACCAACGCAGGTGCTTCTTTTCCTTCTTGCGTTCCGGAGAAGGCGAAGAGGCCGCCGGTGGGGCGACCTCTTCAGCGGTTTCCAGAATGCGCGGTTTTGCTTCCGTCTCGGTCATGGAACTCCTTCGAAGCAGACGGCGGACACCAAAGCCGAGCGGCTCCGGCGGCAAGTACGCGAAATGAACGGGCGATTACTGGCCGTTCTTGGTGGGATCCTCGAAGCGGTAGCCCACGCCGTGCACGGTGTGGAGCCACTTCGGGTTGCGCGGGTTGTCGCCGATCTTGGCGCGCAGGTTCTTCACATGGGAGTCGATGGTGCGCTCGTAGCCCTCGAAGTCGTAGCCGAGCACCTTCTCCACGAGCTCCATGCGGCTGTACACGCGACCGGGGTAGCGGGACAGCGTGGTGAGCAGCTTGAACTCGCTGGCTGTCAGGTCGATCTCCTCGCCGGAGACGAGCACCTTGTGACCGGAGACGTCGATGGTCAGCTCGCCGAACTCCAGCACCTCGCGCTGGGGCTCGGAATCGGCGTGCACGCGGCGCAGCAGGGCGCGGGCGCGGGCCACCAGCTCGCGGGGACTGAAGGGCTTCACGAGGTAGTCGTCGGCGCCCAGCTCCAGACCGATGATGCGGTCCTCCACCTCGCCCTTGGCCGTGAGCATGATGATGGGCACATCCGACGTGTCGCGGATGACGCGGCAGACGCGCTCGCCCGGCACGCGGGGCAGCATGAGGTCCAAAATGACCAGATCGAAATGGTGCTTCTGGAACTCCTCCAGGGCGTCCTGGCCGTCACCGACGGCGGTCACCCAGTAGTTCTCGCGCTCGAGGTAGGCGGTCACCGCATCGCGGATGGCCTTCTCATCTTCAACCAGAAGAATGCGTCGCGTTTCGTTGCTCATGGAATGTGCTCCTTGCATACTCGCTTGCAGTTTCTAGGATGCCCAAGCTTAAATCTGTGTTGACCTGCTATTTTATCTGCAGCTGGCACATATATCAGCCCGGTAGTCGTGTTTGCGTTTATTGTAGCGTTTGGCTCCATACGGTCGCCGAGGTGTATGCGAAATGACACAATAGCCCCATGCCACAGAGAAGATCCGCGCCCACGCGGCGCGTTGCTACAAAACAACCCACATCCCTCTCCCTGCCCGGGGGCCATGAGCTTCTGCTGACGCGCCGTCACTTTCTTTACGGCGTGGCCGGCGTGGCTGCATTGGCCGCCGTGGGCGGCGGGGCCGCTTGGGCTGCCGGTCGCTCCAACGATGACGATGCCCTGAAAACCTTGAAGGTGCCCGAAGGCGCCGTTACGGCCCAGAGCTCCCTGGAAAAGATGGAAAGCTACGAGGACGCCGTCACGCTTGCCGGCTCGGCGAAGCTGCCCTTCGGCACGCTCGTCTGGTGCAGCGACGACGCCGTCGCCGCCTGCTTGCTTCCCACGGAAACCGCCAAGCCCCTGGCCGAGGTGGGGCTGCTCGATCTGGTCTCCGCCGAGTGCACCACTATCCTCGAGCACGCCGTGGGCGAGGCCGAAGGCTTCGAGATTTACGACGTGCGCGCCAATGCCGCCGGCGTCATCTGGACCGAGGCCGACATTTTGGACAGCCTTTGGCGCGTGTACGCGGCGCCGCTTTCCGGCACGACGTTGGGCGAGCCGCAGCTGCTCGACGAGGGCGACGTGAACTGGGAGATGCCCACCTTGGCCGTGGCCGGCGCTTTCGCCTTCTGGCAGCGTCTTCCGCAACTGGACGGCAACGCGCGCGTAGAGGACTCCCTCCTTAAGCGTGCTGCCTTCGGCACGGCCAACGTCCAGATGGTATATGCCTCCCAAGGGCGCATGGCCTGCGCGCCCACCTCCTGCGGCGACAGCCTCACCTTGGCCCCCCGTGCCCGCACGAGCGGCACCTACTACCAGCTCACGCACTTGGACGCCGCCACCGGCGAGGTCACCGACGCCTGCGTTTTGCCCTCATCCATGCGACCCATGGAGTGCAGCTGGGGTAAGACCGGCTTCAGCTTCGCCTTCGACGGCATCTACAACTACGGAGAGGGCATCGCGAATTTGGGCACCTACCTGCCTATGGAAGCTCCCGAGGCGGTCTCGCTCACGGCGGCCAACGCGGAAGAGACGGCTGCGGAGACGGATGAGGCGGACGATGCCGCACCGTACCTTCCCGTCGCCTGCGCCAATCCCGGCACCGAGGCCTACAGCGCGGTACCTTGGTTCCATTTCGCGGCGAACCCGCTTTCCGCACCGTGCTGGTGCGGCGACTGGCTCATGGTGCGCGGCGGCAGCTTCGTGGTGGCCGTCGATTTGGCGGGACGGCGCTATGCGCAACTGCCCCTCGAGGAGGGGTCGGGCGACTACAACGATTTCCTCGCCTCGACGCACGTAGGCACGCGGGCCGTCACTTATTGCAACGTGGACTACACCCCCATCGGCGGCGAGCAGCAGAAGCACTGCCTCGTCCGCATTTGGGAACCGGCGGCGTAAGGGCGCTCTAGCTTGTCCGCGATCGGGACGGGAGGGCTCCCGTGAAGACCTCTGCGCGCCCTCCGAAGAACGCGGCCGTTAAGAAACAGCTTCCACTTCAGCAGCAACGATGCCGGGATAGTACCGGCCTATGTGCGTTCCTTCCGCTGTTTCTTTTGCCGCGTTCGCAGGAGGACAAAGCGCGCAGCGGGCTTCACGGGGGCCCTCCCGTCCCGATCGCTGTTACAACCCGAAGTACTCCTGTTTGGCGGTAAGGATGCGGGTGAGGGACTCGTCGAGGCGCTCTTCAGTCAGCTCGCCCACTTGCACCGCGCTCAACACCCCCTGGTAGGCCTCGTCGAGGCGCTCAGGCATGAGCGGGATGTCGCAGCCGGCCTTAAGTGCCGCGACCGCCGCTTCCGCCGGGGTGTAGTAGTCGGTGATGGCGCCCATGGAAAGCGAGTCGGTGACGATGATGCCCGTGTACCCGAGAGAATCGCGCAGCATGCCCTGAACGACGGCCGAGCTGAGCGGGGCCGGCGTGCTGTCGCCGACGATGTTCGGCAGACTCACGTGTCCCACCATGATCATGGGCACCCCCGCTTCGATGGCCGCGCGGAAGGGCACGAGGTCCACCGTTTCCAACTCCTCGTTGGTCGCCTCGATGGTGATAGCGCCCTCGTGGGAATCACCGGCCGCCGCGCCAATGCCCGGGAAGTGCTTGGCACAGCAGAGCATCTTCTTGTCGCGGAAGCCCTCCACCTCGGCCCGCACCATGTCGGCGGCCACGGCGGCGTCGCTCGAGAACGAACGCAGGCCCATGGTGTCACTGCGCAGGGGATCCACCACATCGGCCACGGGAGCGAAATCCAGGTTGAATCCAAGGGGCATCAGGTAGTCGGCGATCTGCTCGGCGGCGCGCTTGGCCGCCTCGGTGTCGCCGGCGCTGCCGAGGGCCGAGGCGTCGCCCACATCTTGAGCCCCGAAGGCCTCATTGTCGGCGACGCGCACGACGGTGCCGCCCTCTTCATCGACAGCAATGAAGGGTGCCACGTTTCCGGCGTCGGCGTAGAACTGCTTGACGTTCGCGAGCATGGTCGTCGTCTGCTCGGGGTCGAGCAAGTTCTGAGCGAAGTAGACGATGCCGCCCACGGGATGGGCCGTTACTCCCTCGCGAGTCATGTCGCCGGCCTGAGTGACTTGCGACACGCCTTCCACCAGCGCTTCCGGCGTCACGATAAACAGCTGGGCCACCTTCTGCTCGAGCGTCATGGCGCCGATGCGCTCGTCCACAGCAGCACGCGCGGCGACTGCGGCGGCTTCGGGGTTCTGACCGTCACCAGCGCCTTCGCCGCCCGAACCGTCCACCCCGGTCGGTCCGCCCGTCCCGTTCGATCCGTCGCCCGCGCAGCCGCTCAACGCTAGGCTTCCGCCGGCCAAAGCCGCCAGCCAGACAAAACGGCGGCGGGTGATGGAATCAACCAGAACAGTCACACTACTTCCCTTCGAACAACGCGATCCCCTCGAACGACGCAGTCCCTTCGAGCCAACCGCGCACGCACTCGCAATTTCACTTACGCCCACCAGCATAGCGCCAGGAACGCCTTGCGGCAACGGGCCACCGCACGATGCCGAAGCACGTAACGGTCACTTCACTTTCTGTGAAGACGGAGGCACGCCGCTCGCAAATAGGGAATAATGCGAGATATCGCAAAACGGCGATCGAAGCAGGAGGAGGATTTGTGACCTATCTCATCACCTTTCTGGAGGGCATCATCACCTTCGTGTCGCCGTGCCTGCTTCCCATGATTCCCATCTACGTCACCTACTTCGCCGCCGGCGAGGAGGTGCGCACTTCAGTGGTGCTGCGCAACGCCCTCGGCTTTGTGCTCGGCTTCACGTGCGTGTTCATCGCTATGGGAGCTTTGGCTTCGTCGGTGGGCGCGTTCTTCATCGAGTATCAAAGTGCCGTCAACGTGGTGTGCGGCCTGGTGGTCATCGCCTTCGGACTGTACTTTCTCGGCATCATCAAGATCAACCTCTTCCACGGCGCGAAGAACCCGCTGGCGGGACGACAGCTGGGATTCTTCTCCTCGGTGCTGTTCGGCGTCATCTTCTCCATCGGATGGACGCCGTGCGTGGGGGCGTTCCTCGGCTCGGCGCTCATGCTGGCCTCGCAGCAGGCATCGGTGGCGCAGGGCGTTATCCTGCTTCTGTGCTACTCGGCCGGCCTCGGTATTCCGTTCGTGGCGGCTGCCGTGCTCATCGACAAGCTGAAGGGCGCTTTTGCCGTCATCAAGCAACATTACGATATCATTAACAAGGTATGCGGCTGGTTTCTGGTCGCCGTGGGCGTGCTCATGGCGACGGGGCTGCTCGGCGGCTTCTTGCGCCTGCTGAGCTAGCCGGTGGAACCGGGCCCGAAGGAGAAAGGTTCGAACATGAGCGAGAACGAGAAGACGCCGACCGACGCCGGAACTCCGGTTGAGACGGAGATCGCGGCCGACGAGCAGACTCCCGATGCTGGCGGACAAGCAACGACGAAGGGCGCTCCGGCAACGGCAAGCGCGACCCCCGCGGCAACTGAATCTTCGGCAGCCGAGCAGCGAGGCGAGGTCATCGGCGAGCGCTTGGCGGCTTTGGAAGCAGAGGAGAAAGCCAACGCTGCCACCCCCGAAGGAGAGAAGGCCGACCGCAAGAAACACGTCGGCGTCATTGTGGCCGCCGTCGTCTTTGCCGTGCTGCTCATCGGCGCGGGCGTGGCCTACAGCGTCCTGGCGCCGACGGTCGATGACAAGCAGATAGAAGTTACCGGCACCGATGCCGTCCAAGAAACCGAGGTAGATGCCACCGCCGACGCCGACGTTTCCGACGATACCGGTGACGGCAACGGCGCCAACGCAGCCACCACCCCGGCCCCGGACTTCACCATGACCGACGCGGATGGAGCGACCCTCACTCTGGCCGACTTCAAAGGCAAGCCGGTGCTGCTGAACTTCTGGGCCAGCTGGTGCGGCCCCTGCGCCAGCGAGATGCCCGACATCCAGTCTGCCTGGGAAGAACACGGCAACGACGTCGAGTTCGTCATCGTGAACATGACCGACATGAACGGCGAGACCGAGCAGTCCGCCAAGGTCTTCCTCGCCGAGAACAACTACACGTTCCCGTGCTACTTCGACGCCAACAACTCGGCGGCCACGGCCTTCGGAGTGAGCTCTATCCCGCAGACCTACCTGATCAACGCCGAGGGCAACATCATCGGCGCCTACATGGGCGCCATGGATGCCTCAGTAATCGCCCAGGGCATCGACATGCTCGCCGGCGACACCGCTGCCCCCGCTGCGCAGTAGACGCCTCTTTCAGCATTTGTTCGTACAAAGAAGGCCCCTAGCACAATCAGCGCCAGGGGCCTTCCATATAGGTATGCCGATACCCGACTAGAACTCCAGCTCCTGCAGGCGGTCGAAGACCACGTCCTTGCGGGTGAGGAAGTCCCAGGGGTCGAAGACCTCGTCCAGCTTCTCCTGGCTAAGCAGGGCCATGGCCTCGTCGTCAGCTTCCAAGCGCTCGCGGTAGGTGGGGCCGTCCACGGCGTTCTGGATGTCCTCCCACACCTTCATGGCGTTGCGCTGCACGATAACGTAGGCGTCCTCGCGGGAGATGCCCGCGTCCACGAGCGCCAGCAGCACCTTGCTGGAGAAGATGAGGCCCTTCGTGCGCCACAGGTTGTGCTCCATCTTGGCCGGGTAGGTCTGCAGGCCGTCGAGCATCCACTGCATCTTCCCGAACATGTAATCGAGCGCCGTGAAACTGTCGGCCAGCACCACGCGCTCGGCGCCGGAGTGCGAGATGTCGCGCTCGAACCACAGGGCCACATTGTCGAAGGCCACCTGGGCGTTCGCCTTCACCACGCGGGCGAGGCCACAAACGCGCTCGGCCGTGATGGGATTGCGCTTGTGGGGCATGGCCGAGGAGCCCTTCTGCCCCTTGGCGAACGGCTCTTCCGCCTCGATGACGTCGGACTGTTGCAGCAGGCGCACCTGCATGGCGATGGACTCAAGCGTGGAGGCGGTCACGGCCAGCGCGGCCATCACCTGGGCGTGGCGGTCGCGAGCGAGCACCTGGGTGGACAGCGGATCGGGCGTGAGGCCCAGCTTCTCGCACACGTAGGTTTCCACAAAGGGATCGATGGAAGAGTAGGTGCCCACCGCGCCGGAAATAGCGCCGGTGGCGGCCACGGCGCGGGCCTCCTCCATGCGCGTGAGGGCGCGCTTCAAGGCCCAGGCCCAGCTGCCGAACTTCATGCCGAAGGTCATGGGCTCGGCGTGAATGCCGTGGGTGCGACCGACGCACAGGGTGTTCTGAAACTCGAAGGCGCGGCGCTTGCAGGTCTCGCCGAAACGCTTGATGTCGTCGATGATGATGTCGCAAGCCTGCGTGACCTGATAGGACAGGGCCGTGTCGCCCAGGTCGGAGGAGGTCATGCCGTAGTGCACCCAGCGGGAAGGCTTGTCTTCGCCCTCGGGGATGTCGGCGTCGATGTAGCCCGCCATACAGGTGGTGAACGCGATGACGTCGTGATTCGTCACTTTCTCAATCTCGTCGATCTCCTCAACGGTGAAGTCGGCGTGGTCGCGGATCCACTGGGCCTCCTCGCGCGTGATGCCCGCCTGGCCGAGCTCGGCCTGGGCCTCGCAGGCCAGAACCTCGATCTCCTTCCAAATGGCGAATTTGTTCTCAAGTTCCCAGATGCGACCCATTTCCGGACGAGTGTAGCGACCGATCATGCGCGTTTCCTTTCCCTGGCAATGTGCGCGGACGCCCCAGCGGCCTGCGCGTTTTCCTTATTGCGTAGATTACCAAAAACCGCCCGCGCGAACCCCCGACATCCCCAGTTAATCCGTGGGTGAGTTGTGGGTGAGTCGCCAAATTTCGGGGAATTCAATCTCGGTGGGCGATTCGCGAGGCCGTGGCGCCTCCTACCATCTTGCATCGTTCGAGGCAGCGCACGACAACGGCTGCCTACCACGCTAACTTTAGGAGGGTTCAGCATGCGTTCCATCAATCTTTCTCGCCGATCGTTTCTCTCGGGAGCTGCCGCAGCAAGCGCGCTGGGGGTCATGGCCCTGAGCGGATGCGCGCCCCAGGCAGAACCCGCAAAGGAGGTCGCCGAAACAGGAACTGCGCCGAAGGAAGTCGTCGAGACCATCGACACCGACCTCCTCATCGTCGGCCTCGGCGGCTCGGGGCTTGCTTGCGCTGTTCAAGCGGCACTCGACGACACCAACTGCCTGGTCATCGAGAAGAACGCCGAATCAGGCGGAAACGCCCTGGGCGTCGAGGGCATGTTCGCCATCAATTCTTCCATGCAGAAAGCCGCAGGGATCGAAGAGATCACTCCCGCTGAAGTCATTGCCGCTCAGATGGAGATGCTGCAGTACCGGCCCAACGGCGCCGAGTGGGTCGAATTCTGCGAAAGCTCGGCGGCCAACATCGACTGGTGCCTGGAGCAGGGGGTGGAGTACAACGGAACGGTGGATAACTATTACACGGGCCTTCTGCATACCTTCCATTGGTTCAAGGAAGGCAGCTGCTCCAAGGGCTACGTGCCCCAGATGACTAAGCGGGCCGAGGAACTGGGGGTAGAGGTTCGCTACAATACGACAGCGAATGAACTCATACTAGATGATAGCGGCGCGGTTTGCGGCTTGTACGCCATTGGTCAAGATGGTGAAATTCTCATCAATGCGAAAGCCGTCATCTTGGCTACGGGTGGTTTTTGCGGCAACCCCGACATCATCAAGCGCCAAGGGTGGAACACCGACGACATGGTTTGCCTGGGCCTGAATGGAACGGGCGATGGATTCAATATGGCTACTGCGGTTGGGGCAATCGACGACCTTGCCAACGCTTCGCAGAGTATTTGCCCCACTATCCCCGCCTTCCCCGTCACTGATTACAAGGCCGATCCGTACAACCCTATCAACGGGTTGGGCGGTATCGCAACGGGCGGCCCCATTATGTGGGTCAACGAGACCGGTGATCGATTCGTGCGTGAGGACACCACTTCGGTAATGGCTCCCTCCTCGGCCAGTATCGCCACAAAGCGCAATGCGGCGACCTACTGCGTCTTCGACCAGAACATTTACGACACGTTCTTCGGCACGACGCCCGAGGCGCAGGCCATGTTCGAAGAGTCCATAACATCCGACAACGGATACAGCCTCTACTCTTCCAACGATCTGGCCGACCTCGCCCAGCATTTCGACATGGATCCGGAGAACTTCAAAAACGCCGTGGCCCGCTATAACGAAAGCTGCAAGGCGGGAGCCGATAAGGACTTCCTCAAAGATCCCTCCCTCCTGATTCCCGTAGAGCAGCCCCCGTTCTACATCGGCCGCATGAGTTATGTGTTCTACTTCGCCACGGGCGGTTTGAAAGTGGATAAGTTCCAGCGCGTTTGGGACATCGACAAGCAGCCCATCCCCGGCCTGTACGCTATTGGCAACGAGGGCAACAACCACTACGCGAGCGTGTACACCATCAACATTCCGGGTACCGCCTTCGGCCATCAAGTGAACTCCGGACGCGTTGCGGCGCAGCAAGCGGCCAAGTACATCAACAGCTAGCCGCCCGATAAGCACCCGACGGCAAATCGCCCTCCCCTCTCGCCCGCGACCGAGCCCTTCCCTCCCACGGCCTGGTCGCGGGCCTTTACTCTTCGAAAGAAGAGGCCCTTTCGCGAACGAGTTCGATCAGCTCTTCCTTTGAGTGAATACCGAGCTTCGTATAGATGTGACTCACATGAGTTTTCACCGTTTGGTCGGATACGCAAAGCTCGTCAGCGATTTGCTTCCGCTTTTTGCCTTCAGCAAGGCAAAGCGCTATCTCCATCTCCCGCGATGTGAGGCCCGCGTCCAATGCCAGATATTGCACGGCAAATTCCTGGGGCGTGGCCGTACTCGTATCGGTGCTGGGACGAACGACGCCCCAGCCAAACCGTACGTTTCTGATCCCCGAAAGACCGAGAGATCCAATGAGAAGCACAAAGATGGCACAGGCGGCAACATCGCCGATCGGCGCCTCCAGCCAAAGGGATAGCGTCGTTGCCCCAGCACCTATCACCTGGCCCCCTACGAAAAACAACGTCGTCAGCGAAATGACCCACGGCGCCGGCAAATCGAACTGCTTCGAGAGATACGAGCAGACTCCGCACATAATAAGATGGAGGAACGCATAGCCAGCCGCAACAATACCTACGCCCAAAACGGACGCTTCGGCGCAAACGCAAATGAGAAGCATCCCGAAAGCCATGGCAGGAAATGCCCGGTGGTAAATGAGGTGGTTGAAGTCCGTTTGCGCAGCCACCATCATGACGCCTAGGACGACCGCCGCTATTCCGTAGCACACCCCGTTAAAGGCAATGTGCGAGCCTTCGACGCCAAGCGCCGAATAAGCAACGATATAAAACCCGAAAACAGCCCCATGCAGCGCTGATGTTGCTAAAAGCTTGTGCGGCCATGCGGTATTTTTATTAAGCCCGCGCATAAAGACCTGCCTCAGAGGCATCCCTTTGAAAACCAGCAAGTTAACGGGGATCATCGCCAGCGGAACAAAAAGGCGAGCAATGTCTTTGCCCCATACTCCCATAAAGCCCAAGGCAACCATAAGCGTTGCCGCGACAAGCATTCCGGCAACAGAAACAAGCAAAGTGTTTCGCGCACCGATTTGAGCGACAATCGAAGCCGTCATGACCACAATCAGGGTTGTGCCGAGACACATCAGAATCGACCCGACGTAGGCGACCCTGGAAACAGATCCAAAGAAATCGGTGTTCCACGAAGATGCGATATCTATCGTTACACCTGCTGCCATAACAAGGCACACAAGAACGAGGAATCTTCTCCGCAGAAAAAGAGACGCGATTTTGCGGTACCACAGAACGGCAACGAGGTACCCCAGGGCGTAGCAGAAAGCGACAACGATCCAAGGGGCCACGAGGCCGGGTTCAAAAGTCCCGTCGACAGCGAAGTCAGGCACCTGAAAGGTAATCCCCAGCCAGAGAAAGAACAGTGCGACCGAGGCGACAATGGCAGTGTTATCTCGAAGAACCCCCACGTACGTTTTGATGCGATCCCTCATTTGCTCCCTCTTTGCCGTGCACGATACTCTTTCCACGGTTCGACACTGCAGATACTGGCGCATAGTCGGCATTTTGGCTGACCAGACCGCCTTCAGCGGAAACGTCTCGCCCCATTATACTGGCAACAACACAGAGTAAGCTCGATGAGCCTTGAGCGCTTTCACAGCATCGACTCTTTTGAGGCCCTTTCGAAAAGCCGCAAAAGGACGCGCCAATGTGCGCAAACCTGCGCGAACCTGCGCAAATCAGCAGGATTCTTTGAGCAACGAGGAATATTTTCATTGCAGAAACCGGAGCGCTCGGGTAAGATGCATTGTTACGCGGAGGAGTGACCGAGAGGCCGAAGGTGCTCGCCTGCTAAGTGAGTATGCCCCACAAGGGCATCTAGGGTTCGAATCCCTACTCCTCCGCCACTTTGCCTTTTCTCGAACTCCCTACAGGGAGTTTTTTATTTCCCCCATGGCCAGCGACGGCGGGTGGTGGCGGCGAGGCGCTTTTTGCGGTAGTTGGGGTTGTGCTTGAGAAAGCGCCAGTTGGCGATGCGGGTGATGAGGAGGCCGACAAGACCCACGATCATGAAGCTGAGCGAGAGGTCGAGCACCGCCGGAGCATCGTCGAAAAAGGCGTACACCGACACCAGGGCGAAAAAGCCGACGACGACGCCGTTGAACCAGGTGAAGATTTTGATGAGCACCTCTTTGGCGCGAGCCGGAGAATGGCGGTACGTGACCACCACGTAGATGAGCCCCGCCGCCACCGCCATGACGATGAGCAAAGGGACGACGCGGGACAGGCGAGCGAGAAAACCCATGATTACCGCCCTGGAACGACGGCGGCGCGCAAGCCGGAGAGGCTCGTCGGGCGCGCCCACCAGCCGTGAGCCGTGGCAGCCGTGGCGATGCGGCTGGCCCCGGCAAACGTGTCCACCAGCGCGAAAGTGGCCGAACCGCTGCCCGAGAGGAGCACGCTTTCGCTGCCCGCCTGTTCCGCGAGCCATTCGCGAATGGAGGGCAGCTCGGGCAACAGGGCCTCGGCCGCCGGCGCGAGGTTGTTGGCGAGAACCACGTCGTCGGCGCGAGTAGCGGCGAGGTCGCAAACGAGCACGTCTTGGGGCACGGGGCGCGGCGCAGCGTCAAAGCGCTTATAGGCCTCGGCGGTGCAGACGCCCTCTGCTGGTTTCACCAGCACCACGGAGCGCCGCGACGTTTCCAGACGGCGTTGCAAAACCTCGCCCACACCGCCGAGCAAGGCACAACCCCCGTGGAGGAAAAACGCCACGTCAGCCCCAAGCGACCGGGCAACGTCGGCCACGCGCTCGTCATCGGCCGCAAGGCCCCACGCCTTCGCGAGGCCCACGAGCACCGCCGCCGCGTTCGACGAGCCGCCGCCCAAGCCGCCCTGGGCCGGGATGTGCTTTTCGATGCGCAGCTGGATGGCCTCGGGAAGATCGCGGCCCACCGCCCGGGACAGGCGATCAGCAGCTTTGAAGGCGAGGTTGTCGGCCGCCGGCACAGCGAGGTCTTGGCCCGTGCGGTCGGCCAAGTCGATGGTCATGACAAGGTTGTCCGCCGGGCCGCCCACGGCAACGTCCTCGCGGGACGCCCCTTCGGCGGTGCGCTTCGCCAGCTCATCGGCCGAGATATCTTCTGCGCACAGGTACAACGTATCATGCAGCGCGAGCGCGTGCATGATGGTGTCGGCATCGTGGTAGCCGTCCTCGCGGCGCGCCCCAATGGCCAAAAGCAGATTCACCTTCGCCGGCGACACCAGCTTCATCGTGTTCGGCCCCATGAAAGCAGCCGCCGACCACTGGGCCTCCCGGGCCGCCGCCAGCAGGTTCACTTCCGCCTCGCGATTGCGCTGGGCGTTCTCGGTCATTCGCGTTCCTTTCCGTAGTCGGCCGCTTGCCGCTCCCTAGGCGTTCGTCATTCGTTCGTGGGAAAAATTATAGCGAATGGGAAAGCGACGCCTGAGAGAGTCACCAGCGCTCTTTCAAATCTCCGCCAGGAATAGAGACAGGTCAGAAATCCAGTTGATCAAAACTGGAAACCTATGGTCTCAAGCATCCAATGGGCACCACGCAGACACCATCTTCACGACGATAGCCGTACTCGGTGGCGGTGATAACGAGCTTCACGTCGGGAAGACGTAATGGAACTTGCTCCTCCTTTTTGTTGCGCTCGGAAACAAGCCGCTCAATTTCAAGAAGATGCTTTGCGCCTTCATCAATTTCACTTTCGCCCAGCTTGAATTCAACAAGCGCATACCGCCCATCGTCAAGATGGAGCACCGCATCGGCCTCCAATCCGTACCGGTCGCGATAGTACGACAACTCGCCCCCGAGCGCCGAGGAATATGCCTTCAGATCCCTCATGCAGAGCGACTCAAAGAGGAAGCCTAACGTTTTGAAATCCTCGTTGAAATACGCTGGACTCAGTCCAAGCGCGGCGACGGCAACTGACGGGTCTACCATGTTTCGCTTTCTCGAAGCCCGTATTGCCGTTTTGGATCTAATGGCCGGGCACCAGGCAAGAACGTCCTCAACAATGTAGAGTTTTTCGAGCGCTTCAAGATAATCGTAGAACGTCGACTCAGACAGCTCCGTCGTTGCTCGCACGTCGCGGTAGATCGTCTTCGTCTCTGCTAAAGTGCATAGATTGCGTGCGTAGGAGCGCAGAATCGCTTCAGCCCAGCGCGGATTTCTCTTTTGTCCATCTATGTCAGACATATCAACAAAGCATGTTTGGCGAAAGAGATCCTTGGCCACTGCTAGCTGCGAACGCAAGGAGGTGTTGTTGATGGCGTGCGGCCATCCTCCTCGGCATATCGCCACGATCAACTCATCGATGGAAAGCTTCGAGGTGCAGCCGTCATAACTCGTCGAATCATCAAAGAGCGCTTTAAGAGATACGGAGCCCTCTGACTCGCCGCTCTCGAAAAGGCTCATCGGCTGCATCTTCAACGTTGAGATGCGTAAAGTACCCGTATGCGGGGTGTCCACCTCTTGCGACGTCGATCCAGTAAGAATATAGAGCCCGTTCTTTTGCTCATCATCCACCGACTTGCGAACAGCGCCCCATAGTTTCGGCGCATCTTGCCACTCGTCGAAGAGCCTCGGCTTCGGGCCCTCCAGCAGCCGCGAAGGCTGCGTTGCCGCTACAGCAAGGTAATTGTCGCGCTTATCCTCATCTTGCAGCTCCACGACACTGGCGGCTTTCTGCTTCGCTGTGGTAGTTTTACCGCAGCCCTTAGGGCCCACAATAAGCGTTGCACCGAAAGATTCCAGACGAAACTCAAGCTCTCGATCGGCAATGCGATTGCGATACTGCACTGTCGCTTACTCCCTTCTCAGAGCTTATCCGATTTCATTATCTACATCGTATTTTACACTGATTTGCGATATTCTGTTGGAGAGATTTGCGCTCAAATTTTAGATACATTTGCGACGGAGAGATAAATGGGTTGACTCGTAGGCGAGAAAGACCGGCCACACCTCATCCAAGATTTGACATCGGCTTCTTGCGCCGGGCGCGGAAGAAGCCGCGCAGCAGGGCCACGCACTCTTCCTCCCGCACGCCACCGGTCACTTCGAACTGGTGGTTCAGGCGCCCATCGGCGTGAATGTCGTACAGCGTGCCCACCGCACCCGCCTTCTGGTCGGGCGCACCGTACACGCAGCGGGCAATGCGCGCCTGGTGCATGAGACCGGCGCACATGATGCAGGGTTCCAGCGTGACGTAGACGGTGCAATCGGTTAGACGCCAGGCGTCCAGCACGCGGGCCGCCTCCTTCATGGCGAGGAACTCCGCATGCCCCGCCGGGTCGCGGTCGGCCTCGCGGCGATTGCGGCCCCGAGCGATGACGCGCGGTTCGGCCAACGGTCGTCGCGTGCCGCGGTCGATGGGCTCGTACACCACGACAGCCCCGATGGGCACCTCCCCCGCCGCGCCCGCAGCCCGCGCCTCTTCCAAGGCCAGCGCCATATACTGCGCGTCCAGCGCCTGTTGCTCTTCGGGTGTGCGATGTTCGTTCATGGAGGGAATTATAAGCGGTGCCGCGCAAACAACCGCCGCGCGACGCGGCAAAGCAGGCGATTCCCCATAATCGCAGCGGAATGTGGTATCCTGTGCGTCGCGTTCGCCGCACAGCGGCGACAGCCCGATGATGCGGAGGCGTGTCCGAGTGGCTTAAGGAAGCAGTCTTGAAAACTGTCGTGCCGAAAGGTACCGTGGGTTCAAATCCTACCGCCTCCGCCAGAACCTCCAAGGCCCGACTCGCTCGGGCCTTTTTCAAATCTCGACCCTTGTCGGTGACAAAACAAGACCCTCCTGTGCACATTTATGGACTTATATAGACATTCAGAAAGCCTGCTAAGATCCTAGTCAGGAGATGCGGGAATGCCACATTTGCATTTTGCCTGGTCAGACCCATCATGCTTTGCGTGACGAGTTGGCGCGCGCTACGAAACGGAAGACCGATGCCTATATAAATCCAAAAACGCGCACGAAACAGGGATGTTTTGTCACCAGGCTAGCAGTGCTGCCGTGTCCGACCCCCATCACCGCTCGACCGGCGCAAAACCGGGCGTTCTGTCACCGGGTATACCAGCCTTGCCGGCTCCGATCCCTACCGCCGCTCGATCGGGACGTAGGGTTTGGTGCCGCGGATGGTGTTTTTGTAGGCGGGGCGGATGATGCGCTTGCCGGCGGCGATTTCCTCGAAGCGGTGCGCTGCCCAGCCGGCCATGCGGGCGCAGGCGAACAGGGGCGTGAACAGATCTTCCGGAATGCCCATCATGGAGTAGATGAAGCCCGAGTACATGTCCACGTTCGCGCACAGCTCCTTGGTGGAGCCCTTCTCGCGCGCGAACACCTCGGGCGTCAAACGCTCGATGGATTTCAGCAGGTTCAGCTCGGCCTCGTATTCCGTGCCGGCGGCCAGCTGCTCGGCGAAGCGCTTGCCGATGACGGCGCGCGGGTCGGAAAGCGTATATACCGCGTGCCCCATGCCGTAGACGAGCCCCGTGCCGTCATAGGCCTGCTTGTTCACGATCTTCGCCAGGTAGGAGGCCACTTCGTCGTCGTCTTCCCAGTTCTTCACGTTTTCCTTGATCTCCGCCTGCATGGCGCGCACCTGGTGGTTCGCGCCGCCGTGGCGATGGCCCTTCAGCGAGCCGAAGGCCGCCGCATAGGTGGAATAGGGGTCGGTATCCGCCGAGGAGAGCACATGGGTCGTGAACGACGAGTTGTTGCCGCCGCCGTGTTCGGCGTGCAGGCACAGCATGATATCGAGCATGCGGGCCTCTTCCGGCGTGAACGAGCGGTCGGGGCGCAGCATGGAGAGGATGGTCTCGGCCGTGGACTGCCCGGGCACGAAACGGTGCATGATCATGGATTCATGGTTGAAGGCGGCCTGCTTGGCGTAGTAGGCCAGCACCATGATGCGCGGCAGACGGCTGATGAGCGAGAGCGCCGTGTGAATCTCGTGCTCGGGCGAGCGGTCCTCGGCGGACTCGTCGGCCGCGTACAGGCGCAGAATGGAGCGGGCCATCATGTTCATGAGGTCGGGTGAGGTGTCCACCATAAGGGTGCTGGCCGTGAACCCGTCGGGCAGCTCGCGCTGGGAATCGATCACTTCCACGAAGCGGTTGAGACGCTCCTGCGTCGGCAGCTCGCCCATGAGCAGCAGATAGGCCACCTCTTCGAAAGCGAAGCGGCGCGTCGGGTCCAAATCGCCCAGAAGGTCGTAAAGGTCGTAGCCGCGCAGGCGCAGCGAGCCCTCGGCCGGCATCTTCTCGCCGTCGGACATTACGTAGCCGTGCACGTTGGAGATGTTGGTCATGCCCGCGAGCACGCCCGTGCCGTCGGCGTTGCGCAGGCCGCGCTTCACGTCGTGCTGGGCATACAGCGCCGGATCGATGGCGTTCACCTGGTAGAAGTTCTCGTACAGGCGCACGCGGCGAGCCTCGTCGTCGCTGATCTCGATGGGCTCGACCTCGTCGATTTCGGCATGGTTGTCCACGCGGATGACGGCTTCATCTATTTCCATGGCCATGGGGCACCCTCCCGGAAAAATGGTCGCTACACGGGTATCGGACTATTCTAACGCCTGCACAAGGCGGGGCGCGCGGGGGCTTCCACGACCGCCACTCCGCACGGCGAACGGCGCATTTTCAAAAAAGTTGAAAATTCTCGTTGACAAGGCTTTGGGGTCATGGTTAAATAATCGTTGCTGTTCGGAAGTGCGCCGTTACCTCAGCTGGATAGAGGGACTGACTACGAATCAGTACGTCGGGGGTTCGAATCCCTCACGGCGCACCATTTTAGATCGTTCAGAACAGAATAGAAGCCGCCTCGAGCGGTTCTTTTTTTGTCAGGCCAAGGAAAGGAACGTACTTGAAGGTTCGAAAATCGAAACCTCACAGTATGTAGACTTCCGGCTTCTCGCCTCCGCGCGGTCGTCGGAAGGGACGACTGCTGAGCATCACCCATCGCCCTGGGCGTCATCGCGCTTAATCTCGCAGATTCAGCGACTCGCGCACGCCGCCCCATTCCGATGCGCTGATGCCTACCGCACGGAGGAACACGCATGCTCTATCTTTCTCAAATGATCGGCGAGCCCGTGGTCGACGCACAAGGCGAGCGACTCGGCACCATATCCGACCTGGCCATTTCCACCGGCGAGGTCTTTCCGCGCATCACGAGCCTGGCCTTCCAGGGGCCCGGGCGCGTGCCGTTCATGATCTCGTGGCGCAAGTACGTCGACACCTTCGACGACGACGGCATCACGCTGTCGGTGGACGCCCACGACATCCGCTTCAGCTACCTGCAGCCCGACGAGGTGCTGCTGGCCCGCGACCTTATGGATCGTCAGATCGTCGACACCCAGGGCCTTAAGGTCGTGCGCGTGAACGACCTGAAGCTCTCACAGTCCGGCACGCAGCTGCGCCTGCTCGGCGCTGAGGTGGGCGTGCGCGGCATCCTGCGCGGGCTGCATCCGCTGCTGGAAAAGGCCGTCGTGAACGTGGCGAAGCTCTTCCACAAGAAGGTGGACGAGCAGCTCATCGCCTGGAACTACATGGATCTGCTCGACCGCGACCTGTCCGAGGTGCAGCTGTCGGTGACCCATCGCCGCTTGGACGAGCTGCATCCCGCCGACGTGGCCGATATCTTGGAGCAGCTTGATCCCCAGCAGCGCGCCAGCGTGTTCGCGCACCTGGACGACAGCCGCGCCACCGAGGCCATCTCCGAGATGGAAGACGAGTACCAAGCCGAGTTCATCGACGACTTGCCCGACGCCCGGGCCGCCGAGCTCATCGGCAACATGGACCCCGACGACGCCGCCGACATCGTGCGCGACCTTCCCTACGAGAAGGCCGAGACGCTGCTCCGCCTCATGGGCGTGGAAGACGCCGCGGAAATCCGCCGCCTGCTCGGTTACAAGGACGGCACCGCCGGCGGCATGATGACCACCCAGTTCGTCTCCGTGCCGAAGACGGCCACCGTGGCTGACACCATCGAAGTGCTGCGCGCGCTGCCCGAGGATCATCCGACGGTGCACTACGTGTACATCACCGATGAGTACGGCAAGCTGCTCGGCGTGAACTCCCTGCGCACGCTCGTTCTGTATAACGCCGACCGCCTCATGGGCGACATCATGTACGACGACATCATCAGCTGCCTTCCCTCCGAGGAAGAGGAGGACGTGGCCGCCGACATCTTCAAGTACGACATCCCGGCCATGCCCGTGGTGGACGAGCACGGCACCCTGCTCGGCATCGTCACCACCGACGACGCCTGGGACGCCATCGAGGACGATGTGGCGGGCGACAAGACGAAGATGAATGTGCTGTCGATTGCCGGCATTACCGTCGCGTCTCTCATGGGCCTGTTCCTTTACTCGCTGATTTTGCTACAGCTGGCGGGCTCGCTGCATCTCGGCGGCCTGCACTACTAGGAGGCTGCCATGAACGCGAAGGACATGCGCACAACGGCCGCCGGGCGCCTGGGCGCCGAAGAGAGCGCGCGGCACCAGGCAGCCGAGGAGATCGCCGATACGGGCATTCCCGCCGGCGAGCAGATCGGCCCCGCCGCGACGAAAAAGCCGTCGAAGCTGCTGCTGGTGCTGGCGGCCATGGGGCCGGGCATCGTGACCGCCATGGCCGGCAACGATGCCGGCGGCATCTCCACCTATTCCACGGCCGGCGCGAACTTCGGCTTCGGCACCCTGTGGGTCATCCCCATCATGTGCGTGCTGCTCGCCGTCGTGGAGACCACGGCCGGCCGCATGGGCGCCGTCACGGGCAAGGGCTTCGCCGCGCTCATCCGCGAGCGCTTCGGCATCCGCATCGCCGCCTTCGCCATGCTGGCGCTTCTGGTGGGCAACGTGGCCACGACGTTCTCCGAGTTCGCCGGCATCGCCTCGGGCATGGAGATGTTCGGCGTGTCGAAGTACATTTCGGTGCCCGTGGCGGCCCTCGGCGTGTGGCTGCTCGTGGTGGGCGGCTCCTACAAGCGCGTGCAGCGGGTGTTCCTCGGGCTGTCGCTGGTGTTTCTCACCTATGTGGTGGCGGCGTTCCTCGCCCAGCCGAATTGGGGCGAGGCGCTGCATGACACCGTAGTGCCCACCTTTGTCGGCGATGTGAGCTTCATCTCGCTCGTCATCGCCATGATCGGCACCACTATCGCGCCTTGGATGATGTTCTTCTCACAGAGCAACGTGGTAGAGAAGGGCCTCACGCCCAAAGACCTTTTCTCGCAGAAGGCCGACGCCGTCTCCGGCACCATCGCCGCCTGCGTGGTGGCCTGGTTCATCATCGTGACCACAGGTGCGGTGCTCTTCCCCGCCGGCATCACCATTGACTCGGCGGCCGATGCCGCTGCGGCGCTCGCCCCCTTCGCCGGCCCCTACGCCGAGGCGCTCTTCGCCGTGGGGCTCATCGCGGCGTCGTTTCTGGCCGCCTGCGTGCTGCCGCTGACGACCGCATTTGTCATCTGCGAGGCCTTCGGCTGGGAAGCGGGCGTGTCCTTCAAATGGCGCGAGGCCCCCACGTTCAAGTCCATCTTCACCTTCGTGATCGCGTTCTCGGCCATCGTGGTGCTCATTCCCGACGTGAACCTTTTGGGCATGATGCTGACGGCCCAGTTCGTCAATGGCGTGATTCTGCCCATCCTGCTGGCACTCATGGCCATCATCTCGGCGGACAAGTACATCATGGGCGACTACCGAAGCGGACGCGTGTCGAAGGTGCTTCTGTGGGCCACCGTCGGTGTGGTGGCGGCGCTCACCGTGGCGCTGCTCGTGATGCAGGTGCTGGGGCTCGCATAGCCGTCCGTTCCGTCCGCTCCATCCGCCCGCCGCGCCTCTCCTGCCGGCTTCCTTGCGCTCCCCTTCCCCACTTAAACGCTCATCGATTACTGAATTCAACAGGGTGTTTACGTAAGCGAATCGGTGCGCTCATCGTTTGGTACATCCCTTGTATTTGCGTTTTGCGGCTCGCATACTGCTAAGTGCCGGGAACAAAAAGGACCGCTCCCGACACACCTGCGGGTGACGCAACGTCGGCACGGGCCGTTCGTTCGCGTCGATGGAGCGCAAGCTGCAGACCCGTAGGCGTTCACACGTTAGGAGGCTGCAGTGCAATTCAAAGCATCAACAGATTATGGACTGCGCGCCGTCTTGTACCTGGCCGCGCAGGGGCACACCTGCTCGTCGAAGGATATCGCCCAGGACATGTCGATCCCCCGTGACTACCTCATTCAGCTCGCGCAGCTTTTGCGCAATGCCGGCATCATCGAGGCGAGGCCCGGCAAGCACGGCGGCTATCGTTTGGCCAACGACCCCTCGAAGATCACCCTACTGCAAGTGGTGAACGCGCTGGACGACGACGCCAAGGACACGACGCGCACCCGTCGCAAGGATCGCGCCGATGCGTCCATGGTGCAAGGCATCAAGCAAGCGTACGATCTGGTTCTCACCGGCTACGACGCCTACTTCGACAGCATCACGCTTCAGATGCTGCTGGACGCTTCTCAGAACGAGACCATGGGCAAGGAATTTCTGGCCGGACGCCTTATCGCCGAGAGCCAGCGCCTGCTCGCCGAAGCCGCCGCAGCAGCGTAGGCGGCAGCACGGCGGACGGTCTGTCGCATTCCATAGTCAACCAACGAAGAAGGCCCCGGGTTGGGGCCTTCTTTCTGCGTCGTTGCGCAGGGTCAGCAATCCGTTGCTGGCTCGCTTTGAGGGGCGAGACTTACGCCTTCGCCTTCTTCGACGCCTCCATGCGCACGAGCACCAGCACGGCGATCACGATGAGCACCACGCCGAGCGCCAGCGAGATCCAGGGGTTCTTCGTGAAGCCGGCGATGATGTAGCCCACAAAGCACACGATCATGACCAGCGTCGCGTAGGGAATCTGCGTGGCCACGTGGCGCAGATGGTTGCACTTCGCGCCGGCCGAGGACAGGATAGTCGTATCGGAGATGGGCGAGATGTGGTCGCCGTAAACCGCGCCAGCCAGCGCCGCGCCCACGGCCACGAGGAACAGCGGATCCTCGGCCGCGAACACGCCGATGATGATGGGCAGAATGAGCGCGATGGTGCCCCAGCTCGTACCCATGGCAAAACCGATGAAGGCCGCCACTACGAAAATGACGGCCGGCAGAAGGTCGAGACCCACGCCCAGGCCATTCAAGAAGCCGGAAACGAACTCGCCGGTGCCCAAGAGGTAGCGGCAGCACCCGCCGAGCGACCAGGCCAGCACGAGGATCATGATGGCGCCGATCATGGAGCGCACGCCTTCCGACATGGCTTCCACGAAACCGCCCAGGTTCATGAGCTTGCGCGGCAGGAACATGCAGGCGGCCACCACCAGCGCCACGCAGGCGCCGATGCACAGGCCCATGACCGGGTTCTCACCGACCGCCGTGGCGAAATCGACACCGCTGAAGAAGCCGCCCATGTACATCATGCCCAGGATGGAGAACACGATGAGCACCAGGATGGGCACGATAAGATCCCAAATGGTACCGCGCTCGGAGATGTTCAGGCCCTTGTACTCCTCGATGGCCCCGGCGGCGGCATCGTCAATGTCGCCCTCCTCGGTCACCACCGTGGGGATGTTCGGCGCGCCTTCCAAATCGACTTGGGCCTTGTCAGCGATGCGGGCGAGCGAGACCGCCTCAAGCGCCGAGCCCTCGGGGGGAATGCGCCCCTCGGCATCGGCCTGAGCCGCGGCCATGGGACCGAAATCCTTCTGGAGGAACAGCATGAAAAACACGAAGAAAATGGTCAGCAGCGCGTAGAAGTTGTAGGGGATGGAGGCCACGAAAGTGTTGAAGCCGTCCTCACCCATGTAGCCGCCCACGGCCACCGCCCAGGAGGACACCGGCGCGATGATGCAGACCGGGGCCGCCGTGGAGTCGATAATCCAAGCGAGCTTCTCGTGGCTGACGCGGAACTTGTCCGTCACCGGGCGCATGACGGCGCCCACAGTGAGGCAGTTGAAGTAGTCGTCCACGAAGATGATGATGCCGAGCAGCGCCGTGAGAATCGAGGCCGCGCGGGCGTTCTTCACATGGGTGGTGACCCACTCCGCATAGGCGCGGGAGCCGCCCGCCGTGGCGATGACCACGGTAAGCGCTCCCAGAAGCGCAAGGAACAAAAGCAGCGCCCCGTTGCCGGCTATCTGCTCGGCCATCATTTGGGGCACCATGGTGAACGAGGCGACGAGCTGCTCGCCACCGGCGCCGTTCAGCGTGAACTGGTAGATGATCATGCCCGTGAACACACCGATGGTCAGCGACGAATACACCTCCTTGGTGATGAGCGCCAGGACCAGTGCCAGAATCGGCGGCACGATGGACCACAGGCCCGTGGCAATGAGTTCGAACCCTTCCATGACCTTCCTTCCTCAAGAGGCCGAGGGCATGACACCCGCGAACGCGCGACCCCGGAGCGCGATGCGAGCGCTCAGCGCGCGAATGCGCAATGCGAACGTTGCGAGCGCTCTGCACGTGACAACGAAACGCGGCCGTCGCCGGTGCCCTGCCCCCGGCCTTCTGGTGACAGAACAGCATAAGTATATCCGAGTTAGTCAGAGAAAAGTCCCGCGATCACACGGGACTTTCCAGGTTTCTCATCTTCAGTTGTGACGGTTGTGACTTTCCGCACTTACACGTCAGCGGCGGCGCTGGCGGTGGCGCTTTCCAGCTCCTCCTGGGCGAGTTCGCGGTCGTACTCGCGGTCGATGGCGCCTTCAGTGGTCGGCGGCTTAATTTGGAAGGGCACCGCCGGTGTGAACAAGCTTACTACCGGCACGATGACCAGCGAGATGATCATGCACAGCGCACCGCAGTTGATGGGGCTCGCGATGAGCGGCACGCCGCCGGACAGCGCCAAGCCCATGTTCACAGCCGTCAGGCCCACGCCCACGGCGAACGAGCACCACACGCTCGCCTTCGAAATGCGCCCGGAATACAGGCCCCACAGGAAGGGACCGAGGAACGAACCGGCCAGCGCACCCCAAGAGTAGCCCATGAGCTGGGCGATGAACACCACCGAAGAGTGGTACTGGAACAGCGCGATGAGCGCCGAGATGGCAATGAATACCACGAGCAGGCCGCGCATCCAGACAAGCTGCTTCTTCTCGGACATGTTCTTGATGATGTTGCCGTTGATGAAGTCGATGGTCAGGGTAGATGACGACGTGAGCACCAGCGACGAGAGCGTCGACATGGAGGCCGACAGCACGAGCACAATCACCAGGCCGATGAGCACGTCGGGCAAGGTGGACAGCATCGTCGGGATGATGGAGTCGTAGATGGGCGTGCCGTTGGCGGCGTACTCGATCTGGCCCCCGTAGAGGCGACCGAAGCCGCCGAGGAAATAGGAGCCGCCGGCCACCACGAAGGCGAAGATGGTGGAGATGATGGCACCCTGCTTGATGGCCGGGCCGGTCTTGATGGCGTAGAACTTCTGCACCATCTGCGGCAGGCCCCAGGTGCCCAGCGACGTGAGGATGACAACGCCGAGCAGGTTGAACAAATCGGGCCCGAAGAAGCTGACGAAGGGGCCCTGCATGGCCGAACCCTCGGCGGGGATCTGCGACAGCGAGATGATGGCCTCGGAGAAGCCGCCGTTGTTCAAGATGACCGCCACGATGACGGCGATGATGCCGAGCAGCATGACAATGCCCTGAATGAAGTCGTTCATGACCGTGGCCATATACCCGCCAAGCACCACATAGATGCAGGTGACCACCGCCATGCCGATGACGCATACGTCGTAGGGCAGCGCGAAGGCCATGCCAAACAGACGCGACAGACCATTGTAGACGCTCGCGGTGTACGGGATGAGGAACACGAAGATGATGGCCGCCGCCGCGATGCGCAGGGCGCGGGAATCGTAGCGCTTGCCGAAGAACTCCGGCATGGTGGATGCCTGCAGACGATGGGTCATCTCGCGGGTACGGGGGCCTAAGACCCACCAGGCGAGCAGCGAGCCGATAATGGCGTTGCCGATGCCGGCCCACGTGGCCGAGATGCCGTACTTGAAGCCGAACTGGCCCGCATAGCCGACGAACACCACGGCCGAGAAATAGCTCGTGCCATAGGCGAAGGCGCTCATCCACGGACCGACGTTGCGGCCACCCAGGATGAAGCCATCCACGGTGCCCGTGTGCCGACGGCAGTAGATGCCCACCGCCACGGCCACGGCCACGAAGGCGATTACCAAAAGAACTTTCGCGATCATTTCCCTCTTCTTTCCTTCCAGTGTGCGGATACGTCCGATGGCGCACACGACTTTTCGCCCGGGGCTACAAAAAAATAGCCACGGGCGAAAACCCGTGTGCTATTGGTATCGGAACTCAAATTGTGGGAAGACCTCGCGCAGGGACTGCTGGGCTTCATGCTGGCTGGCAACAGCGCGGGCCGCCTCGGCGATACACTGAGCCGCCTTGTGCGCACTGGCCAGCGCACGCTCGACCGCGTCGGTGCAACACTGGGCAGCCTTATGCGCGCTCATGAGGGCGCAGGCCACCGCATCGCGGCAGGTTAGCGCAACCGCTCCGGCCCCCCGAGTCATCGCGCGAGCACCGAAGATAGCCGCGGCCTCGCGGGCACACGACTGCTGGGCGATGTGCTGGCTTGCCACGGCAAGCGCCGCCGCGTCCATGCCGCTTTTATGTCCCTGAACGAAAATCATGGCCGACACTTTAGCACAATAAAGTGTGTTTGTGGGTCATAATTTGGAAAAGGCGGCGAGAAGGTGCTACAGCCACGACTGCCGCGGCCATGGCTTAGAAGATATCAGGAAGCCGTGATGACATTAAGTCCCTTTCGCGACTTCGAGTTCCTTTTTGGCTTGAAAATCACGAAAGATCGGCGAGATCGGAGTAGTAGAGACTTTTTTGTAATACGCCACCTGGGAAAACGAGCGCTTTTGTATTACTGAGAGGCCTTTTTGGCGCTCTTCGCCCGATCTTTCGTGATTTCTAAGCCAAAAAGGCCGCGGGAAGGTCTCTTTTAGGCCCCGTATCCGATCTTTCGTGATTTTGAAGCCACATTTCGCGCCAAGGCATCTCCATCAAGAACATCTTCAGCGAGAACGCCTTCAACGGTTCCCGCAAAATTGGAAGAGGCTTCGAGGTGCGCGTTGTGGCCAGCATCGGGGACGAGCTCTGTGGGAAGGCCGGCAGCGCGGACGCGGGCGGCTACCGCGGAGTACTTCTCATCAAGGACGCCGGCAATGTAGAGCACCGAAACGCCGCGGTTGGCCAGGTCGGCAAGGACGCCAAGCGTAACCGTTTCGGCAGCTTGATGGTGAGCACCCCAGGCTTCCAGAGAGCGGGCCAAAGGCTCTGCATCGCGGGAGGTGCGCTCGGCTCGGATGGCGGCGTGCGCCTCCGCGGGAAGCGCACGCTGGCTGGCGAACAACGGCAGCGTCTCCCACCAGTCCATGAAGGCCGCAACGCCCTCATCGCGAAGCCGCTGAGCCCAGGCGCCATTGCGCTCGGCTAAGGCGGCCCGAGCGGCTTCGTCGGCAGGCCCGAGCCCCGCGCTTTCTAAAACAAGCCCGGCCAGCGGCAGATTGGGATAGCGCACCACGGTTTCAGCGGCGATGCGGCCGCCCATGGAATAGCCAACGAGCACGGGCGCGGCATCGACCTGCGCGACCAAACGCACAATGCCCGCCACCCGATCACACGCCGCATCGAGGGAGGTCAGCGGGTCGCGCACCGCCCCGGAGACGTTTTTGGCATTCGCGTCGCCTTCCACGCCCTCCCCGTCTTCCCCGTCTTCCCCGTCTTCCCCCACCTCCGTACCTTCCAAAACTTCCTCAACGCTTGGCAGCTTGAGGTCGCCCTTGCACTCGTACAAGTCGGGTGCATAGGTGCGGTGACCGGCCGCCTGCAGCCGCTGCGCTACCGCATCCCACGACGCAGGCGTTTGAGCGAACCCGTGCAGAAGGATGCAGGGGGCCATCCCTTCGCCGGCAGATCTCACCACGGTTCCACCGCGTCCCTCCGTAATCGCCCCGCCATCGCGCAACTCACTCGAACCCATAAGCGTTAGCGCTGGTAAGGGGCGTAGCGGTCGCGGACGCCGCGTAGGGGCAGGGCGACCTCGATGAGGCTTATGCCCGGCGTGCCGAGGAACTGCTCGTAGGCGCTGCGGAAGGCGCCGACCGTGTGCACGCTGGCCGAGGGGATGCCGAAGGCGGCGGCGGCTTCGGTGAAGCGCACGTCCTGGGGCGCGAGGAACAGCCGCTCGAAGTACGGGTCGGCGGAGGCCTGGGGCAGCATGTCGAAGATGGCGCCGCCGTTGTTGTTCAGAAGAACGATGACCAGCGACGGCGTCTCTGCGGATCCGCGGCGCTGGAGCAGCATCTCGCGCTGGAGCGCCAAACCGGAAAGGTCGTGCAGCAGCGTGAAGTCGCCGGTGAGAAACGTCGTCTGGGCGAAGTGCTGCGCCGCGCCTACCGCCGTGGAAACCACGCCATCGATGCCGTTCTGCCCACGATTGGCCATCACAGCCAGGGGCTTTCCGTCCTTTACGTAGAAGGTGTCCACGGCACGGATGCTCATGGAATTCGCCGAAAAGAGGCACGAGCCTTCCGGCGCCAGCTCGAGAAGCGAGCGCACGTAGGCGCCTTCCGTGGCCTCGGAATCGTGGGTGGCCACGCCGTCCCATTCCACGGCGAGAATGCGCAGGCGCGCCTCGTCGTTGAGGGCGACCCAGGCATCAGCGAAGCGGTGCTGAGCCTTGCGGCCCTCGGCGCGCCATCCGCTGCGCACGAACCCGAGGGGTGTCGTACCCACGAACACGTCCGTCGCCGCGTTGAAATCGCGCGTCTCGGCGACATCGACGGTCAGGGAGACGGGGCGCGCGCGCTCGAACAGGGCGGTTGCGCTTTTCGAGACAGGGTAGCGACCGAAGCGGATGACCACCTCGGGCACGGGGCAGTCGGCGCGAGCGCAGAGATTGTCGTAGTTGTCGATGATGAGCGGGTCGTCGATGGAGCGCAGACCCGACAGCGGATCGGCAAGCACCGGCAGCGACAGCTTGCGGGCCCAAGCGAGAATCTCCTCGGCTTCCGCCACGGTCTCGCAGGAGCCCTCGCCGGCGAGCACGAGACACGGCCGCTTCCACAGAAGGCGCTCGATGGACTCGATGCTGGCCTGGGGCAATGTGCCGGCAGGGCCAACAAGCGGGCCCAGATCGAGAAGGGCACCATCCTTCGCGGCGATACTGGCGTTGCGAGCGCCCAGAGCGAAGCAGTCGTGGGCGGCACGCTGCATGGCCTGCAAATCGGCGCCGGCGAAATCGGGCTTGAGCGGGGCATCGAAGGGGAAGTTCACGTGCACGGGGCCGGCCAGGTGCATGCAGGCACGGGAAGCCACCTGCAGGTTTGGATCGTAGTTCACGATGTCGCCGGCCTCGTTGTAGAAGACAGGCTGGAAAGAATCGGCCTCTTCAACGGCTGCGGCCGCAAAGTCGCCAGCAGTATCCCACGCAGGAGCATCGGCGGGAGCGTCATCGATCGCAGAATTCGCCGGCATCGCGACGGTAGCAGCAGGGTCCATCGGCAGCGCGATGGTGGCAGCAGGGTCCTTCGGCAGCGCGGCGGCCCCGGAGCCAGCTGAAACAGCAGCATGCTTGCCGAGGGAAGCCGCCGCGACCGCAGAATCCGTCCCTTCATGCACGCCGGTCGCCACGGGCTCGCGCAACCCCTCCTTCACCGGCGCCGGCTCTCGGTAGGGAGCCAGCGTAGCCGTCGGGCCAAGCGCGGCGAGCACCGCCTCGCGAGCCGCCTGGCGGGCGAAGGCGATGTCGCGGTCGCGGCCGCGCGGCGTGGGCATGGCGCGGAAGGAGCGCACGTGACTGCCATAGGCCTTCAGCTGATCGGTGGTCTGCGGCGCGCCGAGGCCCTGCAGCTGCGGGGGCCGGTCGCCAGACAGAACGATGAGCGGCACCCGGGACGTTTCCGCCTCGATAACCGCCGGGTAGTAGTTCGCCAAGGCCGTGCCCGAGGTGCACACGAGCGCCACGGGGCGACCGCTCGCCTTCGCAAGACCCAGGCCGAGAAAAGCAGCCCCGCGCTCGTCGATATCCACGTAAACTCGCAGATCCTGGGGTCGGCGCTGCTCCAGCTCGTAGGCCGCCATGGCCAAGGCCGTCGACCGCGAGCCGGGGCTCACCACCACCTCGCGCACGCCCCAGCGCACCATCTCGTCGAAAAACGCCGCCACGAACAGCGCGGTATCCTGCTGATGAGTCGTCGTTATGGGCATCGCCACTTCCTTTCGCGAATTTCGTCCGTCCATGATAGCGCACGAAACGCCCCCGGAGAGCCGCGCGACAAGAGGCTACGCGCCGAAAGCAGAGAGGATGGTGCGCAGCTTCAGGTCGATTTCCTCGTATTCGGCGTCGGCATCGCTTTCGCCAACGATACCGCAGCCGCCGTAGACGTAGCCCATCTCGCCGTCGAAGACCCCGGTGCGCAAGGCCACGGAGAACTCGCCGTCGCCGGCACCGTCCACAAAGCCGCAGGCCCCGGCGTAGAAGCCGCGGCTGTAAGGTTCGATGGCCCGCAGCAGCATCTTCGCCTCGCCCACCGGCGTGCCGGCCACGGCAGGCGTGGGATGCAGGTCTTCCATCAGATCGGTCAGGGTGACGCCGGCGAGCACACGGGCGCGGGCCGGCGTGTACAGGTGCTGCACATGGGCAAGTCGCATGATCTCGGGCACTGCGGGCACATCCACGTCGTAGCAGACACGGTCGAGCACGCTGCGGATGAGCTGCACCACATAATCGTGCTCGGCGCGGTTCTTCCCGTCAGCCATGAGCGCCTCCGCCAGCGCATCCGATTCCGCCGAGGCGGCCCCCGTCGGGCACGTTCCCGCAAGGCACATCGACGCCACAGCATCGCCGCGTTTGCGCACGAGCAGCTCCGGCGTGCAGCCGCAGAAGAAGACGTCGGCGTAGCGGTACAGAAGCACCGTGCCCCGGGCGTCGCCGTCGATGAGGTTCACGAGCAGATCCTTCGACGAGAAAGGATGCTCAGCCACAAGGCGCAACCGACGCGAGAGCACCACCTTCGACACCCGGCCCTCCCCAATGGCCGCAAGCGCCGCACCCATGGCCTCGTCCCAGGCCTCGCGAGAATCGGGCTCGAGAGAAAATGGAATGACCGCGCGTTGGCGGGGCGGTGCAGCGGCCACCATGCGCGTGAAGCGAGCCACGCGACCGGGATACACCGGACCGAGCGAGTTTACCTGGAGAAACCGCCCGCGTTCGTTCTCGATGAGCACGATTTCCGGCAGCATGAACCGCAGCCGCGGGAAGGAGGCCATCAACTCGTCGGCCGGCGCGGGATTGGTGGCGTCGAAGCGGTTGAACGAGAAGAACACCGGCGGCTGCTCGGCGGCATCCTCGCCAGCTGCGACCTCGTGCAGCGGGCTGCCCTCGCCGTACTCGTATTCCACATCGCGCAAACTGGGCAGCGCGATGCAGCGGCCGAGTCCCATATAGCGGCAGGCACGCTGCTTATCGTAGTAAACGAACTGGTCGGTGAACCCTTTCTGCAGCCAGCAGAACGCATCCACCAGATCCGCCTCAATGGGCACATTGCATGTGTAAATTCGGGTCATCTTCCGTCCCTATTTGCCTTCGATTACGCATATTTGTGGAAAACATTCTACCATCTGCAGTTCCGGAGGATACGAAACGTGGCTGGAGGAGAAAACGTCTCGCCAAGAGGGCGACGCACGTTTCAGCGCCCTCTCTTCCGGCTTCCTTCAGCGTCAGTTTTGGAAATTGTGAAATAATGGACAAAATCGGGTACGTGCAAAAATCGGCGATACAGAAAAACACATTTTCCAAGTAATCGCTTCCAAAATAGCACATTTTCCAAATCGCTCAGAAGCAAAGCTCGGGATGCAACTCGCTGACCTGGCATTTCTCGGTAATCAAATAGACGACCGAGCAAAAACCGGTACGACGTCTTGGAAAATGTGCTTTTTTGTTCTGAGCGCGTGGGCTTTAGCGACGCCTCAAGCGCTGGCGATGGACATCGGCAACGATCAAGAAGGCGCGCAGCAGGAATTTCGGGCGGCGGCACAGTCGCGGCGCAATCGCCCGTCGACACGCATCCGTAGCGGCAATTCTTCCTCAGCGCGGGCCGAGCGCATGCGGGATCGAAGCGGCGTTCTAAATCTCGTACATCGCTTGGAAGACGTCCTCGCGTTGGATGAGAACCTGCATGGACAGGCGCTCGCCGTCGGCGGCCAGGCGCTCCTGCACGGTGTTGAAGTCGGCGACGGCAGGATCCAGCGTCACCATCATGGTCATGGAGAACATGCGACCCTCGCCGAGGATCGTCTGGGAGATGTCGTCGATGTTGGCGCCGCAGTCGGCCAGCGTCGTGGCGATGGCAGCCACCACGCCGGAGCGGTCCTTGCCGAGGACGGAGATGACGCACTTCATGGGAAACCTTCTTTCTAGTGGGGACGGAATCCTTCAACTCGCTTGCGCCCGCTTAGGCTGGCGCGGGCAGATGCTTCATGCTCGCCCGCAGCGAAACGGGCATCGCTTTAGTGGCGGAAAATCAGCGACAGCGCCTCGGAGCGCGCGTCGGCATCGGTTTCGAAGCAGCCGCGCACGGCCCGCGTGGTCGTTTTTGCGCCCGGCTTCTTCACGCCGCGCATGGACATGCACATATGCTCGGCCTCCAGCACCACGATGACGCCGGCGGGATGCAGCGCTTCCACCAGCGTGTCGGCGATCTGCCCGGTCAGGCGCTCCTGCACCTGGGGGCGCTTGGCGAAGCCGTCCACAAGCCGTGCCAGCTTCGAGATGCCGCAGATGCGCCCGTCCGCGCCAGGGATGTAGGCCACGTGCGCCTTCCCGAAAAACGGCGCCAGATGATGCTCGCACATGCTGAAGAAGGGGATGTCGCCCACGAGCACGATTTCCTCGTGGCCCTCGTCGAAGGTCACATCGAAATGCCGCGACGGATCCTCTTCCAAGCCGCCCAGCACTTCCTCGTACATGCGGGCCACGCGCGCCGGCGTCTCCCGCAGCCCCTCGCGCTCGGGGTCTTCCCCGACGCCTTCCAAAATCAGGCGGACGCCTGCTTCGATTTTCGCTGTATCCACGGTTGTCGTAACTCCTTGTAAACGGTTGGCGCCATGTTATCACGACGCTATGGACACACGGCAAAAGAGCGGCATAATACCTTGGCAGAAGGTTTCACGCAAGAAGGGATCGACCATGAAAAGCCTCCTGGCCGAGTTCAAAGAGTTCATCAACCGCGGCAACGTGATCGACATGGCCGTCGGCATCATCATCGGCGCGGCGTTCACCGCCATCGTCACGTCGCTGACCGACGACATCATCAACCCGCTCATCAAACTCATCACCGGGGGCAACGGCACCGATGTCGCGGGCCTCACCATCCCCGTTGCGGGCACCGAAAACGGCATCGACTTCGGCGCGTTCATCAGCGCCATCATCAACTTCCTCATTGTGGCGTGGGTCGTGTTCATGATCGTGAAGGCCTTCAACAAGATGAAGGACGGCACGGCGAAGCTGCCCTTCTTGAAAAACGCCAAGGGCGAGGAAGTCATCGAGCATGCCCCCACCTGCCCCTTCTGTCTGGAGGAGATCAACGTGGGCGCCACCCGCTGTCCCCACTGCACCGCCGAGCTGCCCGCCCCAGCCGAGGTGACTATCGAAGTCGTGAAGAAGTAGCGACCGGCACGCCAGTCATCGGGCCGGGGACGCCCAACGCTTCGCTAGCAGCAGTCCGACGAGCGCGATAAGGCACGCCTGGCAAACAAAGGGCTCGGCGGCTGCAGCACCGAAAACGGAAAACACCGCTCCATACAGAGCGCTCGCGGAGGCGATGCCGACGTCGATGGCGTTCTGCTGCAGGGCGAGCGCCGTCGCCTGGCGGCCTTCCGCCACCTGGCGAGCAATCATAGCCTGGGCGCACACCATGGCGCCCGCATAGCCATAGCCGATGCAAAGGCCCGAAACGACAAGGGCTGGCAAAGACGATGCCGCCACGGCGAAGAGCGCAACGCCCATCCCCATGAGCAGCCCATGGACGCCGAACAGCCGGCGCGCATCGCGGCGATCGCAGAGGATGCCGGCAACGGGATTGGCCGCAAGGCCCCCGAGCCCAATAAGCGTGAAGCACCATCCCTCGTTTTCGGTCATTCCGGCAGCCGAGATGAAGGTGCCTCCAAAACTGAACAGCAGCCCGTACCCCATGGCAGCGACAAACGTCCCGGTCACCGCCATACCAACAACTCCCGATAGAGAAAGCGAGCCTTCCACACAGGGGGATTTTACCCGAAGCCGCTCGCGTCGACGGCGAGGGAGCCTCATGGCGCCAACGCAAGTCAAGGCAACAGCAGAGCATCCAGCAAGCATCCAGAAGCACGCGGCGAACCCCGCGGCCTTCACGAGCCCGAACGCCACAAGAGGCCCCAGAAGAAGCGAGGCGGAGGTCGTCAGGCGATACAGGCCGAGCCAGCGGCCCCGCGCCTGGGGTGGCGCCGCCTCCGAAACGGTGGCTGTGGCCGACGACCAGAAAGAAGCAAGGCCGACCGCCTGCACGCAGCGCACCAAAAGCATCTGCCAGAACTCGGCACACAGCGGGAACAGAATGCCCCCGAGCACAAACGACGCAAGGCCCACGAGCATGACCGGCTTCGTGCCCCACCGATCCGCCGCCGGGCCGAAGGCGAAGCGCAAGAGGACTGCCGCGGCCAGATACACGCTGTTCTGAAGCCCCGCTTCCGCCAACGTCCCTCCTGCGGCCACCACAAAAGAGGGGGTCAGCGTCATGAAGATATTGTTGTAGCCGTAAGCGAGGAAAGCGGCGAAAAACAGCGGCGCAAGTTGCCGGCCCATAGCCCGCTACTCCTGCTCGAGCTGGGCAATCTCGGCGAGGCGTTGCGCATCGATGATGCGAATGGCACTGCGCTGCTTCTCAATGACCCCCTGGGCCTGCAAGCGCGAGACGACCGAGGTGACCGAGTTGCGACTCACGCCGAGCATGTCGGCGATGTCGTTGTTGCTGTAGGGAAGCACCACCGTTTGCTGCGCCGCGCCTTCGGCAAGACGCTCGGCCGCCAACTTGGCGAGCAGCATGGGCACCCGTTGGGCCGTCACGTAGAACGACTGGTTCAGCATCTCATTGGTCTGCATGGACAAAAGCCCGAACAAATAGCGCACGCAGTATTCGGAGAAATCCGAGCCTCCGCGAAGCAGCTTGAAGAACGATTCCTTGGGAATGGCCAGAATGCGGCTGTCCTCCAAGCACTGCGCCGTCGACATCGTCAGATTGGTGTCACGCAGAATATGGAATCCGAAGAACATGCCGGGACCGTAGCGGTCGATGACTTTCTTGCGCCCAGCGGCATCGACGCCGTACAGCTCCACCGAGCCACTTTCAACATAGTAATGGTTGCCATCCGGCTCGCCGTTCCAGAACACCATGGCACCGGCCGGAATGCGCCGGGACGTATAGGTGGCGCCCGCCTCGTCGAGCATACGCTCTAGCTCGGCGCGGCTGATGACCTCGTCGAGCACCTCGTTCTTTCCCGTCCACGTCATAGTTCCCCTCCCCTCTCGCGTCCGATCCCCCACGTCCGCGATCTCATTGTACCAAAGCGCCTTCCCTCGAAGCGAAGAGGGGCAGCGACGCTCAGTCGCTGCCCCTGCGGGAGGGAGGGCTTACACGTAATAGACCGAAGGCGTCGTGCCGTTCTCTTCCAGATAAGGCACCGCGCCCTTCTCGGCGATGTACTTCGCCACTTCGCTTTCCGGGTCGTTCAGGTCGCCGACAATGCGGGCCTCGGCCGGGCAGGCCTGCACGCACCAGGGACGATGGTCGTTGTCCAAGCGATCGAAGCACATCGTGCACTTCGAGGACACGCCGGCCGCCTCGTCAATCTGCGGCACCCCGTAGGGGCACGAGTTCACGCAGGTGCCGCACCCGATGCACACGTCCTGATCCACTACCACAGCGCCGTTGTCCTCGCGCTTCGCCATGGCGCCGGTGGGGCAGTTGGCCACGCAGGCCGGTTCGGCGCAGTGGTTGCACAGCGTGGGGCGGAAGTTCATCTTCACCTTCGGGAAGGTGCCCGTCGGGCGGTACAGATCGCCCTCGAGTCCTTCCACATGGGCCCAATACAGCTCGCCGGGCACGTCGTTGGATACCTTGCAGGCAACCGCGCAGGTCTGGCAGCCCATGCAGCGAGTCGTGTCGATCACCATTCCATATTGCTTAGCCATGTCGCACCTACGCCTTCTCTACTTCCACCAGCACGTCGTAGAATGCCGTGCAGGTTTGGGAAATGTGCTCTTCTGTGGGGTTCAACGTCAAGTGGGTCAGCGTCTGGTAGTTGCCCTCAATGGTGTAGTCGGGAGTCCAGCCGCTTTGGGTGGCCACCGTACCGGGCACGATGCCCTCGGTGACAAACACCTTCATCTTGCAGGCGCCACGATCGTTTGTGATACTCACCACGTCGCCGTCGGCAATACCGCGGGCCTTGGCATCCACCGGGTTCATCTCCAGCAGAGGCTCGTCCTGAATGCCCGCCAGCGCCGGAATACCGATGTGCTGGGTGTGCACGTTCATGCGGTCGTGGTACTGCAGAAACACGAGCGGGTACTTCTCGCCGAGCGGGCCCTTCGGATCCTCCAACATGGGCTTGTAGCAGGGCACTTCCTCCTCGAATTCCACCAGATCGTCGTTGTAGAACGTGAACTTCGTGGAAGGCGTCTTGAACACGCCGTCGGCGAAGACGATCTGGGAGTCGTAGATGCCGTCGGGACGTCCCCAGATGCCCTCTTCCACGGCCTTGTCGAAATCGAAGCCCTCCCAAGCCGGATGCTCCTCGTTCACGAAGCTGCGCACCCACTCCTCGTCGGTCTTCGACCACAAATCACCCAGGCCCACCTTGGCCGCGAGAAGCGACATGATCTCGACGTCGGACTTGCTCTCGCCAGCCGGCGTCACCGCGGGGCTCTGGAAGAACACCCAGGGCGATCGATCGAGGAAGTCCCATTTCTCCCAGTAGTTGCAGGCCGGCAGCACATAATCGGAGTACTTCGCCGTCCAGGTCCAGTAGGGATCCACCGTCACGATGGTGGAGATGTTGGGCAGCACCTCATTGATGATCTTGTTGGCATCGGGGCTCATGTTGATGAAGTTCGAGTTCGCGAACCACATGAAGTCGATGGGATTGGGGGCTTTGGTGATGATCTGGTCGTAGAGCGTCGAGCTCTTCACCATGTTCACCTCGTTGGCGCCCGTGTCGGCCCACTCGTCATAGTTGAACGCCGGAATGGTGACGCCGGGGGTCGAGCGGATGGACGCCGTGCCGCCCGCATGAGACGCACCGCCGCCTTCCACGCCAATGTAGCCGGCCACGGCGGCCAGCGTGGCCACGGTGCGGAAGGGCGAATGGGAGTTGTAGACGCGCTGCATACCCTGGCCCATGCGAATGCCGGCCGGCTGGGCGTTGATGTAATCCATGGCGAAGGTCTCGATGACCTCGGGATCCAGCCCGGTGATCTCGGAGGTGTACTCCAGGGTGTACTTGGACACCTCGTCGCACAGGTGGTCGAAGGCGGTGCGGCAGGCCTCGCCGTTCACTTCGAAGGTGCCGGAAAGCGCAGCCGTCACACCCTCGGTGGTGTTGGGCACCGCTTGGTTCGCGGCCGTGTCCCACACCATCCAGGCGGCGTCCTCGCCCTCGCCGTCGCGCAAGAGGGCGCCGTCGGACTCGCGCACGAGGAACGGTGCCACGGAGTTCGCAACGAGCCAGTCCTTCGCGTGCAGATCCTTGCTGATGATGACGTTCATCATGCCGAGGGCCAGAGCCGGGTCGGTTTGGGCCTTGATGGGGATCCACTGATCGGCGATGGCCGCCGTAGAGCACAGGCGCGGATCCACGACGACGATTTTGGCACCGTTCTCGCGAGCCTTCACAAGGTAGCGGAACTCGGAGGTGTGGGTGTCGGCCACGTTGCGGCCCCAGAGCACCACCATCTTGGAGTTCAGGTAGTCGCGCGTGTCGTGGGCGCCGCGGCCCTGGCCGAAGCAGAGCGTCATGCCCATGGTGGCGCCATGGTCGCCCATAATGCCCTCGATGTCGAAGGCGGTGGCGCCATAGGTGCCAGCAAAACGGGTGGGTGCCTCCCAGGAGAGCTTCGACAGGTTGCCCGTGAACGAGTAGAAGCCGCAAGCCTTAGGGCCATACTGCGCCTTGGTGGCCTCCATGCGCTCGGCGATCTCGTCGATGGCCTGCTCCCAGGTGATCTGCTCGAACTCGCCGCTGCCGCGCTCGCCGGTGCGCTTCATGGGATGCATGACGCGCACGCTCTCATCGTGAGTACGCGTTCCCAAGCCGATGGAGCGCAGGCAGCAGTTGGCGTAGTCGTCGCGTCCAGGCATCTGGCCGGGGGTGACGGTGTAGATCTTGTCGTCTTTCACGCGAGCGCGAAGGTGGCAGCGCGAGGTGCAGTTCACCGAGCAGCAGGCACTCTTGTAGGTGAAGCCCTCCTCGGGATCGGCCACCGGGCCGGTCTCGGCCAGGGGCTCCTCCTCGGCGCCCTGCTTCGACGGTGCGCAGCCAAGGGCGCTGGCGCCGATGGCGGACGTGATGGTCAGCCATCCCGCGCCCTTCACGAAGGTGCGGCGGGTGACCTTGCCGTCCTTCACGATCTCGGTGGGAGCGAATTGCTCTTTCTCTTCCATACTCCTCCTCTTTCTCTCGTAAGAGCAGCGATGCGCATTGCAACGCTAAATCGCCTGAAAGAGGAGGGTTCATCCTTCATGATTGCGCCCCCTCTTGGCGAATGAGGCCAGTATAGGAAGAGGGCAGCCGGGCTTCTGCCCAACATTGGGCAGAACGCTTTCCCACTTTTGACTGGACGTCGAGAAGAGACCCTACTTGTGGTAGGGCTCGCCACGGGAGATTTTGAAGGCGCGGTAGAGCTGCTCGAGCAGCACGACGCGGGCCAGGTTGTGGGGCAGGGTGATGGGGCCGAAGGAGAACGTCTCGTCGGCCCGGGCGCGCACCGCATCGCTCACACCGTCGGAACCGCCGATGACGAACGCGAGCTCGCTTGCGCCGCGCAGGGCCAAATCGTCCAGGTGGCGGGAGAAGTCGACACTCGAGCGCTGCTTTCCCTCGATGGCCATGAGGATGACGTGCGCGCCTTCCGGCACCGCCGCCAGAATGCCTGCCCCCTCGCGCTCGCGGGCCGCCTCCACGCCGCCGGCCCGGGCCGGGTCAACGTCGGGGATCTCGGCCACGGTCACCTTCGCGTAGGGGCGCAGCCGCTTCAAGTACTCGTCGCAGGCCGCCGTCCAGAACTTTTCCTTCAGCTTGCCCACGGCAACGACGGTTATCTTCAACACGATGGGCTCCTTTCCTTGGCGACTCTTTGCGTAGGGGCGGTGCTTGCGCCGCCCTCGGTTCCGGGCGGCATCGTTGCCGGGAGCAAGGGCAGCCCAGGGGCTGCCCCTACGGAATCAGCCTGCAGCAATGGACCTAGTCGAGGTCGAGCTCCAAACCGACGGGGCAGTGGTCGGAGCCCTCCACGTCGTCGTAGATGCTCGCCGCCACCACCTTATCGCGCAGCTCATCGCTCACGAGGAAGTAGTCGATGCGCCATCCCGCGTTCGTCGAGCGGGCGCGGAACCGATAGCTCCACCAGCTGTAGCGACCCGTCTCATCGGGGTGCAGCAGGCGGAACGTGTCGGTGAAGCCGGCGTCCACCAGCTCGGTGAACTTCCCGCGCTCCTCATCGGAGAAGCCCGACGCCCCGCGATTGGGGCCCGGGTTCTTCAGGTCGATCTCCTCATGCGCCACGTTGAAGTCGCCGCACATCACCACCGGCTTCGGATCGCTGGCGCTGCCGTCGGGCAGCACGCCGGCCTCGAGCCCCTTGCAGAAGTCGCGGAACGCGTCGTCCCATTCCATGCGATGGTCGATGCGCGCAAGTTCCATCTGGGAGTTCGGCGTGTACACGTTCACGAACCAGAACTGGGGAAACTCGCAGGCCACGATGCGCCCCTCGGCGTCCAGGTACTCGTTGCCCAAACCGTGCAGCACGCGCAGCGGCTCCTCACGGGTGAACACCGCCGTGCCCGAATACCCCTTCTTTTCGGCGGCGCTCCAGTACTGGTGGTAGCCCGGCAAGTCCAACTCCACCTGACCCACCTGGCACTTCGTCTCCTGAATGGCGAAGATATCCGCGTCGAAGGCGTCGAACACTTCCAGGAAGTTCTTCTTCAGCACAGCACGAATGCCGTTCACATTCCACGAAACAAATCGCATGGGACTCCTCGGGTCGATTCCAGAAATCTATGCCAACATACGCCATTCCCTGTTTTACCACAGGTTCGCCCAAGGAAGTCAGCGAGGTTGCGGCAGGTGCCTGGAATTGGCCCGCCTTTGGGCCAAGCGGCCTTTGTGCCGCGCCGAGCCCAAAACAAGGGCCAAGGCCAGGTGCCTGTCGGAACCGCAGCATCGGTAGGCCCGCCCGTCCCGCAGGGCGGGCGGAACCCCACTACTGCCAATCACTACCGATCAGGATGAGGAAGTCGCCGTCGTAGACGTACTCGCCGTCAGTGTTCTGCACGGCGCGGCCGCAGCCGAGGGCGTCGATGAGCTCCTCGGCGTAAACGCGCTGATCGGGTGTGTCGAAGACAACCACGGTCTCCTCGTAGCTGAAGCTGTTCGCGTTGGAGGCGTCGGCGGTATACCCGAGGGGCTTGATGCGCTCGAGCGCCTCGGCGCCCACGCCGTTGATGCCGTTGCCGTTCTTGATAGTGACGATGCCCGTGCGCGTCTCGCCGAAAGTCTGGCGCTGCGTGCCGTTTGCGCCCTGCACGCCCTCGCTGTCGCTCGCGGCCGCCTTGCCGTCGCCAACGCTAGCGAGCACGGTGCCGTTCAACTCGTCGACCTCATCGGCCTCGGTGGGCGGAAGCCCCTCGCGCACGCGGCCCATCATGGTGTTCCACGCCGCCACGTCAAGCTGCTCGTACCACGTGTCGTTCTTATACTCGCTGATCGTCGGCTCCATGGCGGAGTAGATGTCCTTCGACGGATCGATGCCCTGCATGGAGGTGGCCAGCGCCACGATATCGCCCACTTTGAAATCGGTAGTGATGTACTGGGAAAGCGCGCTGATGGTGTTGGCCATAGTAGCCGGATCGGCCGAGAGAATCTTCTTGGCAATGGCGCCCAGCACCAGGCGCTGATTGGCCGCGCGGTAGCGGTCGCCGTCGCCGTACTCGTCGTAAGAGTGGCGCGAGCGGCACAAAATGAGCGCCTCTTCGCCGGTCAGGGTCTGTTCGCCTGCATCGACATGGCCGCCGGCCTCGTCGTCGTTGATTTCCATCGGCACGTCCACTTCCACGCCGCCCAGAGCGTCAACGACCTCTTCGAAGCCGTCGAAGTTGATCTCGGCATAGTGGGAAATGGGCACGCCGGCCATCTGCGAAACCGTCTTGATGGCAAGCGCCGGGCCGCCGATGGCGTAGGAGGCATTCAGCTTCTGCAGACCGTAGCCCTCGATCTCAATCTCGGTATCGCGGTGCATCGACACCATGGTGACCTTCTTGTTCTGAGGATCGACGCGCGTGAGGATCATCGAGTCGGAGCGGAAGGTATCGCCGGCATACTGGGTCGATTGCTCGCGAGCGGCCGACTTGTCGGTGCCCATGAGCAGCATGTAGAAGGTGCCACCGTCGTATTCGGCCGGCGCCTCCAGGGCTTCCACAACCTCAGGCGTGATGTCCTCGTTCATCTCCTGCTCGATGCCAGAGATATAAGCCCAGGCAGCCCCCGTTGCCCCGAGGACGCCCACCAACACAAAGGCCAGCACGCCGAGCAGAATGCGCTTGCGCTTCTTGCGGCGTCGATCCTTCGCGTAGTCGTCGCCCGTGGCCCCGCGGGAATAGGGGTTGGGCTCGGCCATGGGAGGCAGCACCGGCATGGCGTCGGCCACCGTTCCCTCGAGGGCAGGCTGCTTGGGAAGCGGCTGGGAGTGCCGCGGGTTGTTCGAGCCGACGGGCTGAGAATGGCGCGGGTTATTCGACCCCACCGGCTGAGAATGACGGGGGTTGTTCGTCACCTTCCCTATGGGCTGGGAGTTGCGGGGGTTGTTGGCGCCGACAGGCTGCGAATGCCTTGGATTGTTCGACTTCCCCGTGGGCTGAGATGCGTGCTGCGCGCGGGGGTTGTTCTTGCCTGGAGTTTCGGCCATCCTGGAAGGTCTCGCTTTCGTGGTTCGTGTTTCCTGGCAAGCAGAACCGCAAGCCGCACAGCGCCGCAAAGCCAAGAATTGCTCAATTCGAAGTAACATTTTGGCAAAGAATTGCCGAACGGCGCAACAAAATGGGCCCCATTACCAGTGAAAAGCCATAGGAGAACGGCAGATTGCCCACAACTTCGCCACGGATGCGCCGAGCAGGAGCATCAGCATTGAAGCGTCTCCTACGACAGGCGCTTGACCATGGAGGCGTTGGCGGCGAGCTCGGCGCTATCATCAAGAGGAGCGAGATCGGCGGCCGGGGTTCCGGTGCGCTGCGTCCGGCGCTCGAGAGCGCGGGCGAGCAGCCAGTCGGCCACTTCCGGGTTCTTGGAAAGCAGCGGCCCGTGGGAATAGGTGCCCACGACGTTCTTGTAGCGAGCACCCTCCACGCGATCGTCATCGTTGTTGCCGTGGCCGCAGGAGGACACGACGCGGCCGAAACCTTCCACGCCCTCGCCCAGGTAGGTACGGCCGGCGTGGTTCTCATAGCCCACGACGGGATGGGCGGCCAGCGGAGATTCGAGCACCATGTTGTCGATGAGACGGTCGGCCGACGTGCCGGGGCGGCGCGTCTCCATGTCGATGAGGCCAAGGCCGGGCACAAGCTCGTCGCCCCACAGCCACTGGCGACCGAGAATCTGGTAGCCCCCGCAGATGGCAAGTAGCGGGCCGTCTCCTTCCACATAGGCGGCCAGCTCGTCGCGCATCGCCAGCAGCTGCTCGCTGGCAAGCTTCTGCTCGCGGTCGGGGCCGCCGCCCATGAAAACAAGGTCGACCTGGGAGAAGTCCACCGCCTCTCCGTGCTGGATGCGACGCACTTCCACGGGGATGCCGCGCCAGCGCAGGCGCTGTTCCAGGATGCGCACGTTGCCGCCGTCGCCGTAGAGGTTCAGCAGGTCGGGCAGCATATGGGCGATGATGACGGGGGGCTCAGGGGATTCCTCAGATGCGAGAGAGGCGGGAGTTGCGGAAGGCTCGGAGGTTGCGGGATCCTTCGGCTCCGCGCCTTCGGCGCTGCGCTCAGGATGACACGAGGTGGGAGCGGCACTCGCGCCGGCGGCCTCGGCGATCGGGGCCGGCGTCGGGGCGGGGGCGACAGCGGGTTCGGCGGCTTCCATGGCGTTCAGGGCGGCGTGCACCTGGGGGAGGGCCGTGTAGTTCGCGATGGCGTAGACGGCGGCGTCGGCCGGCAGGGTGCCCGCGGCCACAAGCGCCCCCAGGCGGGAGAAGGCGTCTTCGATGTTCTCGATCACCGCCGCCTCGATGCCGGCGTACTTCAAACGCACCGCCAGGTCGTGGGCACGGGAGCCGCCAGCGAACACCACCGTGCCCGGCTGTCCGGCAAGCTCTTCGAAATCGATATCCCAAATCCACGAGATATCATGGCCGTCGGCCACCTGGTCGTTGATGAAGAAGGCCACCATCTTGGGACCCTGGTCAGCTTCTACGATCTTCAAATTCTGATTGAAGCCCGTGGGGTTCTTCGCCAGATTCAGCAGCACGTCGCGACCGCCGAGGCGGTAACGCTGCAGGCGCCCGTTGCGCGGGTTGAAAGCATCCTGGGCCCGCTGGAAATCGGCCGTGGGAATGCCCGCCTCGCGGCAAAGGGCATAAGAGGCCACGAGATTGTAGGCGGCGTAGGGCGTCGGCTGCGGCGTGTGCACCGATTCGCAGCCGGCAGGCCCGCAGACCTCCATGGTCACGCCAGCGGGGCCGATGGCGATGTCGCGGCCGGCGAAGTCCAATGTCGGGCGCGCGAAGTCGCATTGGTCGCAGAAGTAGTCGCCGAGCTGGCCGTACTGGCGGTAATGGTAGCGCACCATGCCGTCGCATTTCTGGCACATCTGGGCGTCGGTCACGGTGTTCTGGGCCAGGCCCATGGACTCGTCCAGGCCATAGGCGACCGTGCGGTTGGGCACCTCGTCGGCAATGCGGGCGCACAGCGGGTCGTCGGCATTGTACACGAGCACGGTGTCCGGCGAGGCGGCCAACGCCCCCGCAATGGACGTTTGGATGCGGTCGATTTCGCCGCAGCGGTCGAGCTGGTCGCGGAACAGATTCAGCAGCAGCACATAGTTCGAGCGCAGGCGGGGCAGCACGTGGGCGAGCCACAGCTCGTCGCATTCGAAAACGCCCCACTGGGCAGCCGGCTGCTGCAGAAGCGCCGAGGTGATGCCCGCAGCCAGATTCGCCCCTGTGCGATTGCAGATGATAGTGCACCCGGCAGCTTCGAAGGCGTCGGCAAGCAGGTTGTTCGTCGAGGTCTTCCCGTTGGTGCCCACGGTGATGACCGAGCCTTGCGCGCACTTGCCGCGCAGCTCGTCGAGCAGCGACGGATCAATGGCGAGCGCGATCTTCCCCGGCAGATTAGCCGCAGGCCGCCTCGCCACATGACGCAGCCCCCAGGTTGAAACGGCGCCGGCCGCCTTCGCAAGCGAAAACCTCAAGCTCATGAATGCACCTCGTTGCTCTTAAGAGGAGGCGGCCGCGCTCAAGGTCACCCTAAGCGGCTTGACTGTGCTACCACACCGCGAGTTTCAAGCCACACTCCCCGTTTTTTCGATGGCGACCAGTATAGCGTTGGAGCGCCCTCCCCCGCCTCAACCCACGGCCTTTCCAGATTCAGCCGAAATGTTGAAGTGCCGAAGGGCCATTGAAGGCCGCCACTCCCGAAGGCGGCACAATTCGGCACAATTCGGCACAATTCACCTTCACCGTTGTGCGCGAAAGAGGAATTCGCAGCTCCAAATGCTTGCGCAGCATCGCCCAGTTCGCTATACTAAACAGCCGCTTCGCAAGAAGCACTCTCGCCAACGTGGCTCAGCTGGTAGAGCAACGCACTCGTAATGCGTAGGTCAGCGGTTCGAATCCGCTCGTTGGCTCCAGAATTCGAAAGCGCCCCGCCCCGCCGCGGGGCGCTTTGCATATCGCGCGAGAATCGAGCCTCCATGGAACACATCGAAACCGCCACGCCTCTTGCCTTCACCGAGCCTACCGCCATTGAGGTGCGCGGGGCGCGGGTGCACAACTTGAAGAACCTCTCGCTGGACGTGCCGCTGCGGCAGCTCGTGGGCATTGCGGGCGTCTCCGGCTCGGGCAAAAGCTCGCTTGCGCTGGGCGTTCTATACGCCGAGGGCAGCCGCCGCTACCTGGAGGCGCTTTCCACCTACACGCGCCGGCGCATTTCCCAGGCCGGACGCGCTACCGTGGACGAGGTGCTGCACGTGCCTGCCGCCCTCGCCCTGCGCCAGCGGCCCGGCATTCCCGGCGTCCATTCCACCTTCGGCACCTCCACGGAGCTTTTGAACTACCTGCGTCTCATGTTCTCGCGCCTCGGCTGCCACGTGTGTCCCAACGGGCATGTGAACGCGCCGACCCTGAACGTGGCGGCCGATCTGCCCATCACCTGCTCCACCTGCGGCGTGGAATTCTACGGCCCCTCCGCCGAGGATCTCGCCTTCAACAGCGGCGGCGCCTGCCCCACCTGCGGCGGCACCGGCGTTGTGCGCGACATCGACGAGTCCACGCTCATCGCCGATCCCAACCTTACCCTGGAAGAGGGCGCCGTGGCCCCCTGGCGCAACCTCATGTGGTCGCTCATGCCCCAGGTGGCCCGCGAGATGGGCGTGCGCACCGACGTGCCCTACAAGGATCTGACCGATGCCGAGAAGGACATCGTACTGCACGGCCCCATGGAAAAGCGCCACATTCTGTATGTTCCCAAGAACAAAGACCATGCCACCGAGCTGGACTTCACCTACTACAGCGCCGTGAATACCGTGAGAAACGCGCTGGCAAAGGCGAAGGACGAGAAGGGCATGGCGCGCGTGGCGAAGTTCCTGTGCGAGTCGGTGTGCCCCGACTGCCACGGCACGCGGCTGTCCGAGAAGGCGCGCACGTCCACCATCGACGGGCGCAACCTCGCCCAGGTGACGGCCTTGTCGCTGGACGAGCTGCGCGACTGGATTCCCACCGTGGCCCCGTGGCTGCCGGCGGAAATGCGCCCGATGTGCGACTCCATCACGAGCGAGACGACCGAGCCCATACAAAGGCTGGAGCAGCTGGGGCTGGGATACCTCACCCTCGATCGCGCCAGCGAGACGCTTTCGAACGGCGAACGCCAGCGCGTGGCTCTCACGCGCGCCGTGCGCAGCCGCACCACCGGCGTCCTTTACGTGCTGGACGAGCCCTCTATCGGGCTGCACCCGGCGAACATCGAGGGGCTGCTCGGGGTCATGGACGACCTTCTGGCCGACGGCAACTCCGTGGTGATGGTGGATCACGACGTGGCCGTGTTGCGCCACGCGAATCACCTCATCGAGATCGGCCCCGGTTCGGGCGCCGACGGCGGCCGCGTCATCGCCCAGGGGTCGGTGGCCAACGTGGAAGCGAGCCCAGTCAGTCGCATCGGGCCGTTTTTGGCGGGAACGGCGAAGGTGCGGGTGCGCACGCCCGTCGCGCCCGAGCATCTTTTCGACGAAGGGGCCATCGCATTGGAGACCGACGCCATCCACACCGTGCATCCGTTGGAAGCGCGCATTCCGAAAGGGCGTCTGACCTGCGTGACCGGCGTATCCGGCTCGGGCAAGACGACACTCGTGCTGGAAAGCCTCGTCGCCGGGCTGAAGGCGTCACTGGCCGGCACGACACTGCCAGGGCATGTGCTGTCCGTGGACGCGCCGGGCATCGCGCGGGTCGACCTGGTGGATGCCACGCCCATCGGCGTGAACGTGCGCTCCACCGTGGGCACCTACTCCGGCGTGCTGGACGATTTGCGCCGCGCCTTCGCCGCCCTGCCGAACGCCAAGGAGCAGGGGCTGAAAGCCGGGGCGTTCTCCTACAACACCGGATCTTTGCGCTGCCCCACCTGCGACGGCACGGGACAGATCTCCCTGGACGTGCAGTTCCTCCCCGACGTGGACATCCCCTGCCCCGACTGCCGCGGCAGCCGCTACGGGCGGGAGGCCTACGCCATCCAAATGGCCATCGAAGGCGACGTCGAACTGTCCACCGACGCCGAAATGGAGCGCAACGCGGCCCATGAGTCCGCCTCCCATGAGAGCCCGGCAACGGCCTACAGCCACGCCGGCGATTTCGAAAGCGTGCACACTTTATCGCTTCCCGAGGTGCTCACTCTCACCGTTGACCAGGCGCTTTCCGCGCTCGCCCACCTGAAGAAGGTGTGGGACAAGTTGCAGATCCTGCACGATTTGGGCTTGGGCTACCTCACTTTGGGCGAGGCCACGCCAGCGCTTTCCGGCGGCGAAGCCCAACGCCTGAAGCTCGCCAGCGAGATGCGCCGCAGCCAGGACGACACCCTCTTCATCTTCGACGAGCCCACCATCGGGCTGCATCCGCTGGACGTGGAAACGCTCATCGGCGTGCTGCAGAAGCTCATCGAGCACGGCGCCACCGTCGTGGTCATCGAGCACGACCTGGACATGATCGCCAACGCCGACTACGTCATCGACATGGGGCCCGGCGGCGGCGAGACCGGCGGCCGCATCGTCGCCGAGGGCACTCCGGCCCAAGTGGCTGCCAACTCCGACAGTCTCACCGGCCGCTACCTGGCAAGGGAGTTGGAATAATAGAATGCCGGCTAAACACCACTGGCACCTTCCAAACTATCGCACAAGGACATTCGGCGCACGGCCTTCATAGGCTTTTGTGCAGGATTTTGCGATTGGCAGCATCCCATGGCTCTAATTTGTGCAGGATTTTGCGATTGGAAGACTCATTCGAGTCCGATTTGGCTTCAGGAGGTCTACCAATCGCAAAATTCTGCACACAAACTCAAGCTCCGCGCACATTCAACCACTAACCCTTTTTTCCACCTGCGCTTCCCGATGACGAAACACCGCCAGAGCCCCTGGTGCGCGCAGAACAACATGCACGAGCAGGGCGGCCAACAGCACCTTGGCGGATAGGGCATGCAATGGGCCCCAGAAATAGTAGCCCGTCGCATAGAAGCCCAAAGAAGGCAGCAGCGTCCCCGACACCATAGCTCCCGATACGACGCAGAACGCGAGCGCGACCAGCAACGCCCCGTTGAGCACGCGCTGCGCCCAACGACCGCGGCCGCCCAGGCCTTCACCGCTCGCCACAACATGGGCAACCATGAGCACGAAGATGCCCGCCCCAAGATATTCGTGAAAGGGCACTCCCGTCAACGCCGGGTTCGCCGCCACCAAATAGAGAGCCAGCAACACAATATCGAAAATGACCTTAGGCGCCCGCATGCCGCTCCCCTTTCGACAAACGACGCGATACCACCCAAAGGCCCAGCACCAGCACTATGGGCATGAGTATCCACAGATTCAAAGACATGTCGGAGGCCTGGTGGTAGCGCCTCGCGAGCGTCTCCCACCCATGACACTCGACCGATGTGCAGCCAGCCTCGGGGCAGCGCATCTCGCTGTGCCCGTCGGGCTCGGGAACGGCGTCGTATCCGTGGCACGCACCGTTCGTGCAACCCGCTACCGGACAAGCAACGTCAGCCGTCAGGGGATGCAGCCCCGAATCCGGCGCAACCGCAAACCCCACCCCCACCGCACCGACCACGACGGCACCTACGACCGCAGCGGCCAGCAGCCTCTTTCTCGCCGACCTTTGCCCCCGCGACCGCTTAGCTTCTTTCGAACTCAAATTCACCGCGTACCCTTTCCTCTTCCTTTCCTTCCCAATCATGAACCACCCCTCAAAGGGGTGGTTTGCTCTGGGCCTATAAGGCCGAGGGGGGCCGGCAGCGTCTAAAGGCGCTGCCTCTCACTTCGTTCAAGCCGTACCGCCCTTGTCTCTCGCGGGCCGCACAAAGCGGCCCTCGTACTACCGGGCAGCCCCTAAAGGGGCTCCCCTACTTCCTCTTGAACGGGTCCTCGTACTCCTTGACGCTCAACTTGTCCAGCGCGATGTCGTGGGCCTCCTGCTCCCTGATGTACTTCGCTATCGTCGCCTCGTTCAGGCCGACGGTCGACACGTAGTAGCCCTCGGACCAGAAGTGCCTGTTGCCGAACTTGTACTTGAGGTTGGCGTGCTTGTCGAACATCATGAGCGCGCTCTTGCCCTTGAGGTAGCCCATGAAGCTGGACACGCTGATCTTGGGAGGTATGCTGACCAGCATGTGGACGTGGTCGGGCATCAGGTGCCCCTCGATTATCTCCACCCCCTTGTACCTGCACAGGTTGCGGAATATCTCGCCCAGCGAATCCCTGTATTGGCTGTATATCAGTTTGCGCCTATACTTCGGTGTGAGCACGATGTGGTACTTGCACATCCACTTCGTGTGCGACAGGCTGTGTGCCTTGTTTGCCAAAACGGCCGCCTTTCCGGGCTGATACGACTTGAACACCCGTATCGTATCCCGACTGGCGGCGTTTTGACGCAAGGGCGGAGCCTTCGACGCGCACCCGCATAGCGGGTGGTTTTTTGCCCGCCGCGCTTCGCGCGCCGTGCAGGCTCACGAGCCTGAACAACAAAAGAGCCGCAAGCTGCGGGGCCTGCGGCTCTTCGAAGAGAGAGCTATCTTGTACCGGAGCAGCCGATTAGGCGGTCTTCTCCTTAAGGTGCAGGGGGAGGTACTTCAGACCCAGTAGCAGCAGGAAGCCACCGAGAGCCACCACGCCCAGGGCTACGCCGAACTCCAAGGGGGTCGGCCAGTACACGAGGCCCTGATAGCCGAACAGCGACATGCCGGACTCCCAGTTCGTGATGGTCATATGGTTGGCCACGTCGGCGAACTCGATGTTGGGAATCTGGAAACCGCCCACCAAGATCTCGCAGCGCTTGCAGAACACACCGGCGATCACGAGCGCCGAGGCGAGAACCACGCCGCCCTTGGTGCGCAGGCGCGGCACGAACAGGATGACGCAGGCCAGCACCATGCAGGCGATCTGCGTCCAGAAGAACGGCGCCAAGGGGCCGGTGACCAGCATCGCCACCACATTGGCGCCCTCGCCGCCGGGGAAACCGCTCGTCAGCAGATCGCAGGCGAAGAAGTACAGATCGACGCAGGTGAACACCGCGAGCATCTTCGCCAGGTTCACCATGGAGGAGCGTTCGATGGTAAGACGCCCGGCCTTCTGCAGGGCGATGACCACGATGAGCACGAGCGCCGTGCCGCAATCCAGCGCTGAGGCCACGAACCACGGGCCCATCAGGGCGGTGTGCCAGAACTCGTGGGCCGCCGACAGCGAGAAGATCCAAGCCGTCACCGTGTGCACACCCACCGCCACCACCAGAGCAATGATGGAGATGACGCGGATGGCGGTGTGCGACATCTTCCCCGCATCCTCGCGCCGGTAGGCCCACAGATACACGATGGAGAGAATGAGATAGGTGGAAAGCACGATGATGTCCCACATGAGCGGCGATGAGAGGTTGGAATAGACGAACAGCTCCCACAGGCGCAAGGGACCGCCCAAGTCAACCACCACAAAGCCGATGGCCACGCAGGTACAGCAGATGCTCGTCCAAATGGCCACCCGCGAGATGTCCCCGAAGCCCTTCATACCGAAGGCGTTGGGGATGGAGCTGATGATGAGGCCGCCGGCGGACAGGCCCACGAAGAACATGAACAGGGTGATGTAGAAGCCCCAGGAATCGAGGTTGCGCATGCCGGTCTGAATCATGCCACCGGACAGCTGCACCATCCACAGGGCAACGCCGATGACAGCCACCACCGCGCAAGCGATGATCCCCACGGTCAGTCCGCGATGAGACGCGGCGCTTCCTTTCGCATCGTTCATAGCGTATCTCCCTTCCTAGACGAGATAATAGACAGAGGGCTTGGTGCCGAATTCGGCGTGCAGCTGCGTGTACTCACGACTGGCCAAAAGCTTGGACACTTCGGAGTTCGGGTCGTCCAGGTCGCCGAAGTGGCGGGCGCGGCCGATGCAGTCGGCCACGCAGGCCGGCTGCTCGCCGCGGGCCACGCGCTGGGTGCAGAAGATACACTTCTCCACCGTGTGCTTCTCGTGCTTGGCAGCATCGGCGTCGCCCAGGGCGAAGTCGGCGTAGTAGGCCGGCTCCTCCCAGTTGAACGAGCGGACACCCGTGTAGGGGCAGGCGGCCAGGCACATGCGGCAGCCGATGCACTTGTCGTAGTCCTGGCGCACAATGCCCGTCTGCTCGTCCTTCCACGTGGCGCCCACCGGGCACACCTTGGTACAGGCAGGGTTCTCGCAGTGCTGGCAGGCCACGGGCCAGTGCTGCATCTCGGGATTGTCCCAGGTGCCACCAGCCGTGTCAGGCGCGTTGCCGCCCTCGGTGAGCACGCGGTTCCAGATAATGTCGTTGGGGATGTTGTTGGCCACTTTGCACACGACCGAGCAGGTCTTGCAGCCAGAGCAGCGCTTAAGATCGATGACCATTCCGTATCTCATGGGTTCCTCCTCCTCTTATTCCTGAGACTCCGCCACCACGCCGTCCCACGGCTCAATTTCCACGAGGCAATCGTGGTAGGCGTAGGTGGGGCAGGTCCAGTCCACAATCTGCTTGCTCGTCAGGTCGTTATTGCAGCCGCTTAGGTACTGGGAGCGCTGCCAGCCGCGGTCGATATCCAGACAGCCCGGGCGAATACCGGCGCTGAAGGTGGCCTTGGCCACCGCATGGCCGCGGTCGTTGAACAGGCGCACGTAGCTGCCGTCCTCGATGCCGCGGGCCTCGGCATCCACGGGATTGATGCGCACACAGGGCTCGTTGATCTCCATCTCGCGCAGCAGCGGGTTCTGGCCGTAGTAGGAGTGCACGCGGAAGCGACGGGTGCCGGCGGTCACGATGAGCGGGTACTTCTCGGCCAGGGGGTTGGCATCGAAGCCACCGGCTGTGACGGGCCACGCCTCCATGGGCGGCTCCCAATGGGGCAGCGCGATGCTCGCGGGATCCATGGGCTGGCCGTAGTTCTCGATGGGGCCAGGGTTCTCCTGATAGAACTGCAGCTTGCCCGTCATGGTCATGTAGGCCGGCATGGGAACGGCGCCCACGTACATCACGCCGGCTTCCTTCAGCTTGTCGGCATCGATGCCCATGGCGGCGCTCATGGCCGTGTTCACCACGTGCTTCATGCCCTCGTCGAACTCCTCTTGGAACCACTCGTCCAAGCCGAGCCCACGGCCGATGAGGTTCGCCATGTCGTAGTCGGACTTGGCCTCGAACTTCGGCTCGACGGCCTTATCGGCCCAAACCAGACAGCCGTTCATGCCAATGGGGCCGCCCACTTCCTGAATGGTGGCCGCCGGCAGCACGATATCGGAAATGTCGGCCGTATCGCACCACTCGATGTTGGCAGTCACAAGGAAATCGAACTTCTTGTACGCCTCGATGGTCTTGTTACGGTCGGGAGCTGAGTTCACGATGTTCGCACCGAAAGAGATGAGCATCTTGAGCGGTTGCTCTACCGTGACATCGGGAAGCTCCATCACCTGCTCGCCCATGTGCGCGGTCACGCCCGGGAATGTGTATTTTCCCGTGTCGAGCAGGTCGTTGAACATAAAGGTACCCAGCGACTGGACGATAGCGGGATGCTCGGTTTCCGTCTCATCGAAGCCGCTGGAATTAAGCGGGTAACTCATACGGGGCTCAGGCACCATACCGCGCATAATACGCAAAACACTCACTGCCGCAATGGTATTGAAACCGTGCCCGTAATGGTCGATGCCATAGCCTTGGAAGATGTCGGCCATGCCAGGACGGCAAAGTAGGTCGGCGAAGGTGCGAATGGTTTCCTCGGGAACGGTGGTCGCCTCGGACACCATCTCGATGGGATACTCGCTGATGCGGTCGATGAGCAGACTGTAGGCCGTATTGCAGCGCTGGCCGGCGACCTCGATGCCCTTCTTGCGCAGCACGGGGTTCTGCGCCGTGGAGGCGTAGCCCATGGCATTCGTGGCCTCGTCCCACACGGCAAAGTCGTCGGCATCGGCCGCCACGCCCTCTTCCAAGTCGCTCTTGCGCAGGAAGCGGCCGTCGGACTCCTTCACGAGGAACGGGGCGCAGGACTTCTGCTGCATGAAGGCATCATCCGTCTTGCCCTCTTCCTCGATGATCTTCGCCAAACCGAGAGCGAGCGCGGCATCGGTGCCGGGCTGCAGCGACACGAACAAGTCGGCCTTCTGTCCGATGGTGTTCTTGTTGGGGTCGACGACGATGAGCTTGCAATCGTTATTCTCAATCGCGTCGGCGATGTAGTGCCAGGCGTTAGGCCAGGACACGATGGGGTTATGGCCCCACACGACAAAGGTGCTCATTTGGGAGACGAGATCCATGTCGACGCCGCCCTGATAGTAGAAGCCGCCCGCCGTGTACATGGTACCCTGCGTGAGCGCGAAGTCGGTGGTGCGGTTCTGGTGCGAGAACTGGGCCACGTTCTCCAAACGGTTGAGATTGTACATGTTGCGAGGCTCGGTAGTGCCGTAGGTGAAGGAGCACACGCTGCCCGAGCCAAATTCTGCCTGGTACTCCTTGATCTTCGTACAGATGGTGTCGATGGCCTCGTCCCAGCTGATGCGCTCCCACTGACCGGCGCCACGCTCGGTGCCCTCGGCGCGCTTCATGGGGTACTGGATGCGCTTCTCCTGCACGATGAGCGTGGGGATGGAGGCGCCGCGGGCGCACATGCGCTTCTGGTCGATGGGCGCGCCCTCGATCTCCTTGGCGCGCGTGAGCACCACGTTGCCGTCGCGCACCACGGCCTCCAGCGGACAACCCATGCAGGCGTTGCAGTAGGTCGTGCAGATCTTCTCGTCGCTTTGGGCCGAAGCCGTCTTGGGCGTAAGGGCCGCGAACCCCGCAGCCGAAACGCCGCCCGCAACGAGCGCGGCCGCGGCCGTGGTCTTGAGGAACCCTCTTCGCGTTAGAGCTCCCGTCGTGTTCTGAACAGACTCCAAGATGTCCCCTTTCCTCGTCTCGTGTACCCGTCGCGTTATTGACGGGCATCTTCTGGCCTCATTCTGAAATCGCGCGAGGCTTGAGGGGAGAATCTTTAAGTTGTTCGCCGGGAGCTTTTGGTTTACGAAGGAGCTCGCTTAGATATGGAGACGAACCGCCGTCAGTCCTTCCAGAGGACGAAATCTTCTTTGCCGCTGAAAAACCGCAGCAAATAGGGATCGCCAAGCCCCTTCTTCGCAATGGTGCAGTAGAACCATTTCATGGGAGACTCTTCAAGGGGAATGCACACCACGTCTGGTGCAACGCGGGGAAACCTCAGATCGCGGTAGGCATAGGTGAGCGTCACCCCGGTTTGCACCATTTCGAGCCGATTGTGCAAACCCGAACGCGTGCACACAATGTTAAGCTTGACACCGCGCTCTTCGGTCGCCTCCACCAGGCGATCGTGCACATCGAATCCAGCTCCTTGAGAGGTGAAGGGACGTCCTTCCAAATCCTCGAGGCGTATGAAGCTTTTCTCAGCAAGGGGATCATCAGTACGGACGGCGATGTGGATGCGTCCCCCAATGGCCGTGTCGTAATCAAAGAGGGACTCGTTCACCACGGTGGCGATAAGACTCGCATAATCAAGATCGCCCTCAAGGATTTGTTGGCGCAGCTCCACGCAGTTTGCTTCGGTGAAGCGCATTCCCTTAGTCACGAGCTCGCTTGTCGAGGAAAAGTCGATGACCTGTCTCATCTCGCCCGAGGTCATAACGTCGCTTGCCTCCACCGATTGCCCAAAACGCACGATCCCTTGGCTCTTTAGCTTGCCGAGGTTCAACTCGGCCTCCATTTGCGCGAACGCACTCAACACCGGACGCGAGGCGCTGAACAGCAGATCGGCCGCCGACGTGGGGAAGAGCACGTTACCCCGGTTCTCGAACAGCGGCTCCCCCATCTCCTGTGCCAACCGCGCCACCGACTTGCGCAATGCCTGCCGCGAAATGAACAGCGAGTCGGCCGCCTGCGTGAAACTGCGCATCTCATAAACCCGAGAAAAGTACTTGATCTGCTGAATGTCCACAGCCCCTCCTCGCGTCGTGACACCTCGAGCGCTCATTCAGAAACGAGTGGCTTTTAGCCACCAGCCAATACGATGGAAGGCCCGCACAAGGACGGACCTTCCATTGATGCCGGCTCGTTAAAGCTTAACATCCCAGACCATATGAGTGTTAAAACTATTTAAGCACCGTAAGCAAACGCTTCGTAGGACGGATCCTTTTTGTACTCATCTCCGCGATAGGAATTCTCCGCGTTCACGCCCGCCTTGGCTTCAATGGTCTCGTTATAGGGGATATCGTAGGACACCGTACGCTTAACGATGACCCACTTCCCATCGCGCCTCTCCCAAAGATCGTTGTAACGTACTCGTTGGTGAGCCAAGACATCACCAGGATTTGGGTTTGCGTCTTTTACGGCAGTTGCCTGTGCTTTGCCATCGGGCGAAAAAATTTGATTGATGTGCCCATAGGTGCTGGAACCAGCCGTCCCATTGTCGACGTTCACATCGATTCGCATGGCAGAGTACATGTGATGAGTCCACTTGCAACCGTTAAGATGATCGCCCAAGCAGCTATCGATGAACTGACGACCCGTCATGTTGGGGAAAATATCATAGTAATACGAACCGTAGTCAAGCAAGCTGTCTTCAGCGAAGACGCTGTAACCCAGCTCGTAGTCGATGCGATCGACAGCTTGAATATAGTTGAAAAGCTGAGCTCGAATTTCTTCGATGGACGCCAAGCGGTCAATCTCCTTTGCCAATGCCTTCAAATCCACGTCACCGGTAGACGGAAGATCATTGTTCGTGGCACAGCCCGTCATTCCAGTCAATGCTGCTGCTCCTGCGGCAACTGCAGCCCCTGCCAAGAAATTGCGACGATCCATTTTGTTAACCCCTTTCGTAGTTATTTGCTGGAACCTTTGTCCCAAGCTTCCCATGCTCCTGCTCCCTAAAAACTCTTGTTCGAACTTGGTCAATTCGTACTATCGATATGATGGGGCTAGCGAATGCCATCTCCAGCCCCATTCGCATTGCGCCGCGCCACCAAGCGGGAGGGGGAACTTGGTGGGCGGCATCGAAGTAGTTATGCAAGCGGTTCCAGCGTGACTACGTGCTGGCCGGCGATGCGACCGGAGGTGTAGGTCCAGCCGAGCGCCTGGCCGCAGCCGGCGTTCACCTTGCCCTTGAAGCCACCGACCATGTTGCCCACCGCGTACAAGCGCGGGATAACCTCGCCGAACACGTTGAGCACCTGGGTGTTAGTGTTCACGTCAACACCGCCAGCTGTATCGGGCGAAACGGCGATGACGCGACCTGCGAAGAAAGGCGGCTGCATCAGGGGCATTGCGCCCTGGCGACCCAAGGCATCGGCACCGGCGGCCGCACCTTCATTGAAGTCGTCGATAGTCTTCTTAAGCGTGTCCGCATCCAAATCAAGAGCCGCCGCTAACTCTTCCACAGTGTCGGCCTTGACGATATAGCCGCCGGAAAGCTCTTCCTCGAATCCATCGCTGCAGTACATGACAGGGCCGCCGAAATCAGCCGTCGCGTCCGCGAGACCCTGATCCCAGATGTTCCACACATAACCGTTCGGCTGCTTCCAAACATCGCCCACCACGTTCTCGGTGGGACGACCGCTCTCCAGAACGTGGCGCTGGCCGTCAGTAGAAACAAATATACCCGGCATGGAAATGTAGCCTGCGGAATTATCCTCAACCTTGCGCTCCAGACCAGGGGCCACATTGTAGGCGCACCAAGGATTCACCAGCTTGGCACCGAGCGCGCAGGCCATCATAATGCCGTCGCCCTGCTGCCACGGCGAGCCATAGGAGCCCATGACGGGGCGGTCGTTAAACATGCCCGGCATGGCCGGCGACATGAAGCTACGCACCATGTCGGCGTTGCGGGAGAAACCGCCCGTGTTCAGGATGACGCCCAGACGCGCCTTGATGCGCTGCTCCTTGCCGCCATCTGCGACGATAACGCCCTCCACCTCGCCGTCAGCGTTGGTCAGCAAACGCGTGACCTGGGTATCGAACATGAATTCCGCACCCTGCTCCTCGGCCTTCTTGCGCAGCGGCTCGGTGAAGCCGGCGCCGATGCCGTCGGCGTTCTGATGCATACGCGCCACAGCCGGCGTCACGTCAGTGTAGTAGTCGACCATGGTTCCCTGGGTCGACAGGCGATCGGTGGAAAGGGCCGCACCCTGCTCGGCCAACCAGTCGATAGTCTCGCCGGATTTCTCGGCATACAGGCGGCGCAGCTCGGGGTTCTCGAAGCCCTCGGCCACGGCCGTCAGATACTTGTCGAACTCCTCGACCGAATCATCGATGCCGGCCTCTTTCTGCAGCTTCGTGCAAGCACCCTGAATCATACCGGCGCACAGGGCTGAATTGGACATGGTGGCGCTGCTCATCACTTCGCACACGACAACTTCCTTGCCCGCCGCAGAGGCCTCAACGGCCGCAGCCAGGCCACCGCCGCCGGCGCCGGCGATCACAACGTCCACTTCTTTGTCCCACGCCGAATCGCTCGTGGAGCTCAGTTCCTGAGAAGCGGACGTTTGGGGCGCGCAGCCAACCATGCCGGCAAAAGCGGCGGCACCACCCATGAGGGCCGCGCCCTTCAGAAAGCTACGGCGATTGAGACCTTCGTTCAAATTCATGTTTCCCCTTTCCTTACATTAGTCGCCCTTCGGCACGACCCCATAGTGCGCTGGCGCCAGGCCGATAGCTAAATGCAAATGCGCGATTCTCTATCACGTTTCATGATGGCTGTTCGTGAAATCCGATATCGTCGTCTCGGACGTCGTGCTCCTGCTTTGCGCAACATGCGATAATGCAAAAAGCAAGGGAGGAGGTCCGCTATGAGAACCGAGTACTTGCGAGAGTTCGTCGTCTTCTCTCGCCACTTAAGCTTCACCGAAGCCGCCAAAGAGTTGTTCATCGCCCAATCAACGCTAAGCACCCATATTGCTGCGCTCGAAAGCGACGTGGGCTTTTCGCTCATCGATCGGAAAGCGGGCAACCGACTCACCGACAAAGGGGCCGTTTTCCTCGACGGCGCCCGAACGCTGCTGGACGGACTCGACGAGGCGCTGGCACGGTGCCGAGAGATGGGCGATCCCGACGCCACTCTTCGCATCGCTGTTCAATATCCAACGCCCTCGTTCGCAGCCAAGCTCAAAGAGCGCCTATCCGTGCCCTTTGCTTTCGTCGAGCACGATTACCGGGATCCCATCTTCCAGCCCATCGTCAATGGCACGGCCGACATCGTGCTCGATTACGACTACACGCCTTTCGCCTCGCTCGTAAAGGAAGCGAGCGCCCTCGACCTGGTAACGAGAACATGCTTGGCCTTCCGCATGAGTATCAGCATGATGGCGTCGAACCCTTTGGCAAGCAGGCCCGCTCTTTCGCGCAACGACCTTAGTGGCGCGTCCATCATCATCAACGATGCCCACAATTACGACCGCATCCGCTATCTTTACGAGCGCATGCTGGGTGACAATCTGGATCTGCACTTCAGCCTGCAGCCTATCAACGGCATGAGCGGTCTGGCCTTCGCCACCTACGGCGATGGGCTGCATATTTGCGGGCTGTCCGAAAACCGCCACTGGTTCGCCGACCGCGCCGACGTGGTGCTCTTCGAAGAGCTCGACGGAAAGCCCTTCGGCATGCCCACCTCTCTCACGTATTCAGCTGACGCCAGCGATTGGGTTCGTGAAGGTGCAGCCATCGTTCTCGAGTGCATGGAGGCTTGCAGAAAGGAAAACGGACTTGCGAGCTAAGCGCTAACTGAATGCGCTAGACATAAAACTGATAAGTTACTCAGGCAGGTGGCGCGTAACTCTTTTGAAAATGTCGCAATAAACTCCCAGTTTCTTACGACATTTCGGATTATAGGAGGAAGACTGGCGCCTTTTATCACGACATCGAAACGCCCCGCGCCCTGCGACGATAGGCACAAATTGCCTGTTTTCGTTGCAATCACTTGAAACGAAAATTGTTTTCGTTGCATAATGTCTGCAACGATGCGACGAAAAGGCGGACACTATGCGCGAAACAACCACTCTCGAGTTTAAGCAGCAGCTGTCGAAAAGCTACCTGAAGACCGTCAGCGCCTATGCCAACTACGGCACGGGGAAGATCATTTTCGGCATCGCAGACGACGGCACGCCCGTCGGATTGACCGATCCGCAAGACACCTGCCTTCGCGTCGAACATGCGATTAACGACTCGATCGATCCAGTGCCTCGTTTCGAGCTGTCCATCGAAGAGGACACAAGAACAGTCACACTAACGGTGCATGAAGGCCCCGACAAACCCTATCTTTTCTCTGGACGCGCCTATCGTAGAGCCGACACCTCAACCGTCGAAGTGAGCCGCCTTGAGTACGGCAGGCTCGTCTTGACGGGTGAGCATGTCAGCTTCGACGCCCTCGTCGCAAAAGAGCAGGACCTCGCATTTGGCCATCTCGAGAAGGAGCTCGCCTCCAAACTGGGGCTCAAACCCCTCGATCAAAATTCCCTTATTTCGCTTGAGCTTATGACACCTTCCGGCGAATACTGCAACGCGGCCGCCCTTCTCGCCGATAGCAATCATTTCCCTGGCATTGATATTGCGCGCTTCGGCGAGAGCATCAACATCATCAACGCCCGGCACACGTTCGAGCACATGTCGGTTCTTGAGCAGATGCAACGCACGCTAGAAGTGTTCGACACCTACTACGCCTACGAAGAAATCGTCGGATTCGAGCGCATAGCGAAGACGCTCGTACCGCGGGAGGCTTTTCGGGAGGCTATCGCCAATGCGCTTGTCCACCGTTGCTGGGACGTTCGCGCCAACATAAAAGTGGGCATGTTTGCCGATCGCATTGAAATAACCTCGCCAGGAGGACTGCCTGCCGGAATCACAGAGGAGCTCTACCTCGCAGGAGGCCCTTCAGTGGCTCGCAACCCAATCCTTGCGAACGTTTTCTTTCGACTGGGACATATAGAACGGTTCGGTACGGGCATCCCGCGCATCCTGGACGAATACGCCCATGAAACAGTATCGCCCTCTTTCGCTCTGCGCGATAGCTCGATTACGGTGATGCTTCCCGTGACAGTGCTTGAGAACGTAACACTCGACGAGGAAGCCATACTTGCCGTGCTCGCCAAGGGCTCTGCTCTCACACGATCCCAGATAAGCGAAAAGACGCAGCTATCGAAAAGCAAGGCTATCAGAACTCTGAATGCATTGGTTGAGAAAGGACTCGTAACTAAGGTCGGCGAAGGCCGCTCCGTCCGCTACGAGAGAAACTAGCGGGAGAAAGCCCTTCGATATTTCTCTGTAACACCAAACCGCATCCTCCTCGCAACGAGCAGCTCAACGGTCACAATCCCATTGCAGCCGTCTCGCACGCCGATGGCATAATCGTGGGGCGCGGCCGTGGCGGCCGCGTTATGATTCGCTCGTTATGGAATCTTTGCAGCGAGACATATCGGATGAGAGGGACGCGCGTCGGCCCGATGGGCGCGACGAGCTCGACAAGTCAAACAGCCCGGCCACCCGCCCTAAGCGAAATCGACGCGATAAGCGCGACAACGGCATCGATATGCTCAACGGCCCCTTGCCGGGCAAGATTCTGCGGTTCGCCATTCCCCTGGCGCTGAGCAGCATCCTCCAGCAGTTGCTGAACTCGGCGGATGCCTCCATTGCCGGACAGTTCGTCAGCAGCTTCTCGCTCGCGGGCATCGGCGGCGTGAACCCGGTGACGGCTATGTTCGTGAACCTGTTCGTGGGGCTCTCCATCGGCGCCAACGTGGTGGTGGCCATGCATGTGGGTGCCGGCGAGTTCCACAGCATCAAGAAGAGCGTCCACACGGCCATGGCGCTCTCACTCATCGCCGGGGTGGTCCTGGGCGGGGCGGGGCTCGCCCTGGCCCCCTGGGTGCTAGATGCCATCGGCATGCCCGAAGACTCCCTCGCCGACGCGCTCACCTATGTGCGGCTTTACTTCTGCGCCATCCCGTTTCTCACCATCTACAACTTCGGGTCGGCGCTACTGCGGGCCCACGGCGATGCGAAACGGCCGCTGTACGCCCTCGCTGCCGCCGTCGTGGTGAACTTCGTCCTCGACCTCGCCTTCGTGCGCCTGTTCGGCTGGGGCACCGCCGGCATCGGCATCGCCACCGTCATCGCCGCTGCCCTGAGCGCCGTCATCGTGGTGGCGTTCCTTATGCGCGAGGAAGGCCCCTTCCGCCTGCACCTGCGCGAGCTGCGCATCTGCGGCCCCGAGCTGGCCGGCATCCTGCGCATCGGCATTCCCGCCGGCATTCAGGGCGCCGTGTTCTCGCTTTCCAACACCGTCGTTCAGGCGACCATTAACGGCTTCGGCTCGGCGGCCATCGCGGGCTCGGCGGCCACGTTGAACTTCGAGTACTACACCTACTTCTTTGTGAACGCCTTCGGTCAGACCGCCGTCACCTTTACCGGCCAGAACTTCGCCGCGAAGAACGCCGACCGCTGCCGGGCCATCTTCCGCTGGTGCGTACTGTTCGGGTTCACCTCGTCGCTTATTTTGGGCGTGACGTTCACGGCGTTGGGCACCCGGGCGCTAGGGCTGTTCACCACAGACGCGGCCGCCCTCAGCTTCGGTCTCGTGCGACTGTGGTTCGTGGAGCTGCCTGACTGCCTGACCACCTTCTACGAAGTGCCCGCCGGCGCCATGCGGGGCATGGGCTGGTCCACCCTGCCGGCGGTCATCACCATCCTCGGTTCCTGCGTGCTGCGCGTGGCGCTGGTGACCTGGGTGTTCCCGCTTTCGGGCACCTGGGACACCCTTATGGTGATTTATCCGGTCACCTGGTCGTTCATGATCGTGGCCATGCTCGTCTCCTATTTCATCGTGCGCCGCCGCTGCTACCGGTCTATTGAGCCTGCGGCTGCGTAGGACGGCGTGCCCCATTGGATCCGTAGCGGCGTGGGACGGTCGCGCCCCATCGAACCCGCAGCGGCGTAGGTCGGCATAGGTCGACGGTTTCCCGTATAATGGGCTCAACGCCGAACCCTCAGCCCCAACGTCCCGCGTCCCAAGTCGCGGCGCCCCATGCTCCGAAAGGCGGTGAACCTCGTGACCCTTGCCCATTACGTGCTCATGAACAAAAACACGCCCGTGTTGTCGTTCGACTACGACCTGGGTGACCACAAGGCCGTGCGCATCCGCGAGGTGTTCGCCCCCGAGGCGGCGCCGTTCGGGTTCGTCGATCGCCGGGGCGACATTTCCAAGGCCGAGTTGAACTACTGGTGGCGCCACCGCGCCATCCCTGCTTCCCGTGCGCATGTCAAACGTCTTCTGGAGAACCTGCAGCTGGAAAGCACGCTGGTGCTCGCCGAGAAGAGCTTCGGGCTGTCGCTTTCCGACCGCTACTGGCTGAACGACGAGGACGATCCCGCCTCGTGGGACGCCGTCAACTTCTTCGACAACGACTTCTCTGATGACCTGGGATTTCTCACCTTGGGCCAGGACTTAGCGGGGTCTTCCCCCGATGCGCCGGACTACCGCACGGTAAGCCTGTCCTCCCCCAACAGCACCTTGGGAGGCGACCTTCTGAAGAAGTGGAAGATCGTAAACGGCGAGCGCGTGCTGCTGAAGTCAGGAGTGGGCTTCGTGAATCAGGAGCCCTACAACGAGGTGGCCGCTACGGCGTTGCACCGTCGGTTGATGGAACCCGGCGAGTTCACTCCCTATACGCTGTTCGAGGACGGACGCCGGGTGTACTCTGCCTGCCCGAACCTGCTGGGGCCCGACGAGGAACTGGTGGCCGCCTGGGACGTCATCCGCAACGTGAAACAGCCGAACAACTTGTCCGATCTGCGCTTCTACGTGAAGCACCTGGAGGATCTGGGGCTTGACGCCGACGCCACCATGACCTCGCTGGCCAAGATGTTCGCCGGCGACTTCGTGCTGGCCAACCGCGACCGTCACTACCGCAACTTCGGCATCATCCGCAACGTGGAGACGCTTGAGGTGACGGGCATCGCGCCGGTGTTCGACTCCGGATCGTGCTTGTGGTCCGACGCGGAGTTCCTGGAAGTGCCCGGCGATTTCCTGTATATGGCCAAGCCCTTCAAAATGAACGGCATGAAGCCGGTCGACCAGCTGCGCCTGTTCGACGGCTATTTCGACTGGTTCGACCCGGTCATGCTGGACGGCTACCCCGAGGAAGTGGGCGCGATCCTCTCCCAGAATCCCAATATTCCCGAGCGACGCGTGGCCACTATCGTCGACGCTGTCCGCAGCAAGGTGGATCTGCTCACTCGCATCGCGCGATAGCGTCTCTTCCCTACCGCGTCGCCTTCAGACGGCTGAGCACCTTGCGAGCCTCATTCAGGTTCGCCTCGATATCGGCGCCCACCACGTCCAAGTTTTCGGCGGCGGCGAAGCGCGTCTCGGGAATGCCGAACATGCTGGCGATGCCGCAGAGGTACTCGTAGCCGTAGTTCATGGCGCTCACCTGACCGCCGCCCGTGGTGATGTAGGTGAGGTGCTTGGCGCGGCACAACCCCTCGCAGCGTCCCTCCTCCGTGTAGTGGAAGGTCATGCCCATAACGGCCGCGTGCTCGATGTATATCTTCAGCGCTGCCGGGAACGACAGATCCCAGTAGGGAGCGCCGATGACGATCTCATCCGCCTCGGCGAAGTCCTTGCCAATGTCGAACATGGGGTCGTCGAACAGGCCCTTGGCCTCCAACTGGGCGCGATAGGCCGCCGAGTCGCCGTAGTAGGGCTCGAGGCGCATCTCGGACAGGTTCACTTCCTTCACGTCCTCGATACCTTCCAGATACTCGCGGCACAGCGTAAGCGTGCGCGACTCGTCTCCGCGCAGGCAGGCATTCACGAACAGCACGGTCATGGCGTTCCTCCTTTTCCCATTGAACGACGCCATTGTACCGCGAGCCGCCACTCACCTCGCGCCACCTTCAGCCACGAATCGACATCCGCAGCGTCAGACACCCTCATTCGGATGCCTCAGGAGACGTTCGCAGGGCATCCGCGCAAAAACAATCGGCAAATCTGGCAAGTTTTCGGCGGTTTTCGACATCAGGGGACGCAGCAAGGGATACGCATTATGGCCTGCACTACGTTTTCCCAGGTCGGAAACATACCTGGAGGAAGACCTCGCAGCTACTTGAACCTCCGGGGTGCGAAATACGTCGAACAACGCCGAAAACTTGCCAGATTGGCACCCTGCGACTCGCGCGCACTACAGGCAAAGTCGAATCAACCCTCGGGAAGCGCCCCTGCTTCGTAACGAGGCAGGGGCGCTTTGCTTACAGGAGACGCGCCAGGTGCCGACGATGGGCATGGCGCACGATAATCGCAGGTGAGCTTACTGTGTCCTGCTCATTATCTACCATGCCCCAAGGAGGCGTTCTCATGAAGATAGCCATCAAGCGCGTGTACGAACCTTACGAAGAAAGCGACGGGTACCGGGTGCTCGTCGATCGGCTGTGGCCCCGCGGCCTCACCAAGGCCCGGGTACATTACGACGAATGGGCGAAGTTCCTTGCGCCCTCGACGGAATTGCGGAAGGCTTTCGGGCACGACCCGGCCCATTGGGCCACCTTCCAAGAAAAGTACGTGGCGGAGCTGAACGCGAACCCCGAGGCGCTAAAGTTCGCGAAGAAGCTGGCCAGCCCCGAAATGGCCAAATACCCACGCGTCACCCTGATATACGCCGCTCGCGACGAGAAGGAGAACGAGGCCGTCGTCCTTCAGAAGTGGCTCCCCGAGCACGAATAGCAAAAGCACCCCCTTTATCTTGCGTCTGCTTCGCACCCCTCCGTAAGGGCAGATCTTGGTCTGCCCTCATGTCCCGGCAAAGGAAGATTGCGCTGGTTGAGAGGGGCGACCAAGGTCGCCCCCTACGGGACAACGGCACAAGGGGACAGGCGATTTACTCCCGAATGGGCAGGTTGGTCACTTCCGCCTCCAGGGGCAGGGGCACGTCGTCGGCTTCGGCCTCGGCGGCGAGGCCTCCGTCCCAGGCGTCGAAGTCGGCCTTGCCCGGCAGGATGATGTTCAGCACGATGCCCACCACCGAACCCACGGCCAAGCCCGAGAGCGCCACCGTCACGCCGCCCACCTCGAAAGTGATAGCACCAGCGGCGCTGTAGGCGATGCCGAGCGAGAGCACCAAGATGAGCGCCGTGATCAGCACGTTGCGGCTCAGCATGAAGTCCACGTGGTTCTCCACGAGGTTGCGGATGCCCACCGCCGAGATCATGCCGTACAGCACCAGCGACACGCCGCCGATCACGCACGCCGGCATGCAGGAGATGACCGCCGCGAACTTCGGGCAGAACGACAGCAAAATGGCGAACCCAGCGGCGATGCGCACCACGCGCGGGTCGAAGACACGGGTGAGGGCGAGCACGCCGGTGTTCTCGCCGTAGGTGGTGTTAGCCGGCGCGCCGAACAGCGACGCCACGATAGTGGCCAGGCCGTCGCCGAGCAGCGTGCGGTGCAGCCCCGGCTCGGCGATGAAATTGCGATTGCAGGTAGAGCTGATGGCCGACATGTCGCCGATGTGCTCGATGATGGTGGCGAAGGCCAAGGGCATGATGGTGATGATGGCCGTGATGGCAAGCCCCGCGTCGAAGCTGGGGCCGAACAGTGCGAACACCGTGTTGTCCCACAGCACCGGCAAACCGATCCAAGGCGCCTCGACCACCGGCGTAAAATCGACGATGCCCCCGATGGCCGCGGCCAGATAGGAGCCCACAACACCGAGAAGGATGGGAATGATGCGGATCATGCCGCGGCCCCAGATGTTGCTAATGACGATAATGATGATAGCCACGAGCGCGATAGGCCAGTTCGTCTCGCAGTTGGCAATGGCCGAGCTTGCCAGAATAAGCCCGATGCAGATGACGATGGGGCCCGTGACCACCGGCGGAAAGAACCGCATGATGCGCTGCGGACCGAACGCCTTGAACAGCGCCGACACCACCAAGTACAAAAGCCCCGCGCAGGCCACGCCCAGGCAAGCATAGGGTAGAAGGTGCGCTTCCCCGTTGGGCGCGATGGCCGCGTACCCCGCAATGAACGCAAACGACGATCCGAGGAACGCCGGCACTTTCCCCTTCGCAAGGAAATGGAACAGCAGCGTGCCCAAGCCCGCGAACAGCAACGTGGCCGAAACCGAGAGCCCGGTAAGCGTCGGCACCAAGATGGTGGCGCCGAACATGGCGAACATGTGCTGGATGCCGAAGACGGTCATCTTCGGCGCACCCAATGTACGGGCATCGTAGACGGCATCGGACGCATCGGGGGCGCCCATGGTGGGCACGGTCTTGGGATCGCTCACGGAAACCTCGAATCATCGCGGGAATCGGTCGCCGCCCATTATGGCACGGCTTCCGTTGCCACTGGGTTTCGCGCCCGCGAAGGGGCCAAGCGCCCCGCAAACCGCCCGGCGCTCTCATGTTAAGAGCCGCCTCTTTCGTTGAAATGAGCAAAACCGGGCACTTCTCGTAATTTCTCGCGGGCCTTCCCGTCTCTTCCCAAGCGTTTCCCCAGGTGGTATCTGCATAATTCCCAGCTTTTCGCTCGAAAGACTACGAGAAGTACCCTATTTTGCACAAAGGGCCGCCCCGAGATAGGAGGGGCGGCCCCAATCGTCAGCTCCGGAAACGAAGGTTAAGGCAGACGTTTCGGAGGAAGTGAAATGGCGACCATCGCGCACTGGCCGCATCGACCCGACCAGCCACGGCGAGCACAAAGGTGGCTAGTCGAACTGACGCAGGGCTCGGCCGAGACGCGCGAGGCCCTCGCGCAGCACCGGTTCGGGCGCGCAGTAGCCCAGACGCGCGCCGCCGGGGAGCTCGAAGCGGTTGCCGGGCACGAGCAGCACGCCCTCTTCCTTCAGCAGCTTGATGCAGAACTCCTCGTCGTCCATGGGAATATCCCACTGGATGTAGGCCACTGACACGCCCTTGGGCGCCTGCCAGGTCACACGCGGCTCGCTGTCGATCCACTCCTGGGCGATGGCCATATTACGGAACACGATCTCACGGTTGCGCTCGAGCACGGCCTCGCGATTCTGCAGAATGTAGGTGGCCAGCGCGTCGTTGAACTCGCCGCAGCAGGACAGCATCGCTGCCGCCGTGCTGACCAGCAGTGGGGCGGCCGACGCGAGCTACCTCCTCGCACGGTCGGTGGTCACCATTCTCATCGGCGGCGCGTGTCTCACCTTCTTCTTGTTGCTCATCTGCGATTTCGTTGGCGAACGCAATCGAGCGGCGCTCACCATTGCGCCGAGCACCGTGAAGGTGTACGTGCACCGCCTGCTGCAGAAGACGGAGTGCGAGAACCGCCAGGCCCTCATACAGGATTTCTGGAAGAGCGCCTAGGGAATCAGATCGTAGGGCATCTCCCGTTTCACCAGGTAGAAAACGAACAGGATAACCGCCATCCACGGAACCCAGAGAAAGGCGAGCGCCAGCGTCGCCGAACGGGCTGCGTAGAACAGCACACGGTAGCCCGTCGTGCGGGGATGCGTCTCGAAGGTCATGCGCACGAACGAGCCTCCCGGAGTGGACCCGTCGTGAAGCCAGGGGATAACGACCTCTACTACGGCGAGAGCAATCAGGGCCACACCATCTATGAGGATGGCACCTGTCTGACCGGCGGTCATGCCCGGCAGGGCAAACGGCTCAAGACCGGCCACCTCGAATCCCACGGCCACCACGCCGTAGGGCACCACGGCCACCAGCCACACGATGACTAAATCGATCCACAGCGCCACGCAGCGACGCACGAATCCGGGCTGATCAGTCGGCTCCTCGCTCGCCAGCTTTCCCGGCGGCACCACTCGCCCGAGCAGCCATGCGCACGCCCAGCCGAGAGCGGCGCCCAACGTGTTGGTGATCACGTCATCCACATCACAGCAGCGGTAGGCGTACGGGTAGATGCCGAACAAGCCCGTGAGCTGGGCCGTCTCGATGAGCAGGGAAGCAGTCATACCCAGCAGCACCGAAGGCAGAAACTTCAGCCGAAGAAGACGGCCGGCGATAAAGCCCAGCGGCATGAAGAACGCCACGTTGAAGGCGAGTTGGAACACCGCCTTCAAACCGTCTTTCGCAATGTCATTCGCGAAGTTCATCGGGTTGAAGTTGGGGGCGACGCCGTAGGTGATGCCCAAGCCCGCGTCGCCCGAGGGCAGCGGGTACAGCGTGAAGCAGCCGAGACCACAGACATAGAGCACCGTAAGGTAGGCCCCCACAAACGTGCCGAAGCGCAGCCGCCCGTCGCGATGGTAGAGATAGGCCAAAATAGGAAGCGTGAGCAAGAACGAGAGCGCCGGCCACAGCACCAGCGCCGCCGCGAAGTTTTCGCTGTAGTTCCCCAGAAAGTGTTTTACTGCGCCCATCTTCGTCATCCTCAATTTGCTCGTCTGCCGTCTCCGTGTGTCCGCAATGCCAGCATAGGGGACAGACGAAGGCGATGCAGCAAAGGTGACAGCAAAGTAAGCGAAGTGAATGGGAGCCGTAAGCCACGCGGAACGCGTTGGCAAAGGAGCTTGGCGGCTCGCGCATTTGGCGATTTGGCGGCTCGCGCATTTGGCGATTTGGCGTCTCGCGCGACCGTCGCCGCAACATCCGTTACGCCGTCCGCACCCTCGGATCGATTTGCTCCCGGGCAAGGGTGGTGCTATGCTTGGGACTTTCTCCGAACAGATTAAACCCACCGCAGAGGAGAGAGCCATGAACATCACCGTGTACTGCGGGTCGAACTTCGGCGACAATCCGCATTTCGAAGAAGCCGCCCGCAACCTGGGCGCCTGGATCGCCCGCGCGGGGCACGCCCTTGTGTACGGCGGCAGCTCGGTCGGGCTCATGGGAGCCGTGTCGCGCGCCGCTATCGAGGGCGGGGCGCCCGTCATCGGCGTGGAACCCGCTTTCTTCATCGAGGCCGGCGTCGCCCAGCACGACCTGACCGAGCTTATCGTGTGCGACACCATGGGCGAGCGCAAGGCGAAGATGATCGAGCTGGGCGACGCGTTCGTGGCGCTGCCGGGAGGCGTGGGCACGCTCGAGGAAATCTCGGAAATATTCACCCGCGTGCGCCTAGATATGGGGCCGCACGAGTGCTTCCTATTGAATATCGACGGGTTCTACGACCCGCTTCGCTCGTTTCTGGAATCGATGGTCGAGCACCGCTTTTTCGACCAGTGCGACCTGGATCGCTGCCACTTCCCGCGCTCCGTGGAAGAGCTGGCACGCCTTCTGAGCACGGCGGACACGCGTCGCACCATCCGCTGCGACGGCCCGTTGCTGCAGAAAGCCGGGTAAAGCCTCACGAGGGGATGTCCGGTGTTCCGACCGAGCGAGTTCCGCAGCGACCGAAACAGCCCAGTGGGCTGTTTCGCAAAGCGAGGACTGCCTGAGCGAATCGGAATACCGGGCAGCCCCGCCCGCAGAGAGACTCACTAGCCGATGACCGTCAGCAGATATTGGGCCTTCCCCGCCTCTTTCACCTGGTACAGCGTGCTATCAGCCGCTGCGTAGAGCACATCGAAGGGCATAGGCGGCGTAAGGCAGCAGGCCGCGCCCACGCTGATGGTGGGCGCCGCGTGATAGGCCGTATCGGTCACCTCGTCGGTAGCGCGCTGACCGGCAAAGGGCCCGCGGGCCAAATGCTCCAGCACGCGATCGGCGGCAGGGCCCGAGCCCAGTCCCGGAGCGAAGATGAGGAACTCGTCGCCGCCGATGCGGGCCACGATGTCCTCCTTGCGCATGACCTGGGACAGGAAGATGGCCAGCCTCTTCAAAACGTAATCGCCCTCGGGGTGCCCGTAGGAATCGTTCACAGCCTTGAAATCGTCCACATCGACCACGATAAGCGTGCAAGGACGGCTCTCGGTACGCAACGCCGTCTCGATGCGGTCGAGGGCGGCAGCGCGATTGTAAAGCCCCGTGAGGCTGTCGCGCTCGGCCTTGCGCCGGAACTGGCTCTCGCGCATGGCCGCCTCACTCGTGTCCAGCAGACGCCCCACGTGGCGCACCGGACCACCCTCCTCATCGTAAAGGACGACCGACTGATAGCGGTACCACACCGGATCCCCATCGGCGCCCGACGTCGAGGTCTCGAAATCGACAAGCGAGTTCTCGCCGATCTGCGCCATGAGCGGTGTGAGGTCATGAGACGTGATGGTCAGCTCGCACGGCTTCTGGCAGCGTCGGCTCACCACAAAATCCTTCTGCTCGGGAGGCCGGCCGAAACGGCCCTCGAAATCGCCGTACACATGGGCCGCGCCCGTACCGCACTCGATATCGAAGAGCACGTCGTTCGAGAGCGCCGTGATGATCTCCAGCCGCTCGTTCGCCCGCCGCAGCTCTTCCTTCTCGCGCACGCGCTCGGTCGCGTCCATAAGCGTCGCGTAGAACCAGCGCGCGCCGGAGGCGTCTTCCACCAAATGGCCCCAGTCGTCCACCCAACGCACCTCGCCGTCGGCGCGAATGATGCGATAGCGCACGTAATCGCTGTCACCGTGCTCCATTTGCTCGCTGATGGACGCGCTCACCCATTCCCAATCGTCGGGATGCACGATGCCTTTGAACGTGTTGCCTGTAAGCGCGCGGAACTGCTCGGCGTCCGAGCAGCCGAAGAGACGCACGAGCCCCGAGCTCGCCCGATCGATCACACCGGCGCTCTCCGCTTTGTAACGAAACATGCCTCCGGGGAATTTGTCGAGAAACTCTTGCGGAAGCTCAACGGACGCTGTCTTAGCCTCGGCCGTCTGAGCGCAAGCCGGCGCGGCCGAAGTCGGCACGGCGGCCGTTTTCGTATCAAGCTCCTCCGTCTTGTGAAAGAGGCGGCTCAAAGACACCATAGAACCTTCCTTTTCCTCAGCCCCTCATGCGTCCGAAGCGACGGCCCGTGACGCCGTCCGCGCGAGACGAGCCCTATGATAGCACTCCGCCCCTTGTCAGCCCTCCCGAAACCGACTGGAGGGAGTACCGTTTTGTCAACAATTTCCCAACCTGCGCCGCGCGGGCCGAAAGGACCGACGCACTTCAGGATGCGCCACGGCCGCACAGCCGGCCGAAACGCCGCGTACGCCTCGTTCCTTTGCCGCCGCCCGCACGCTCAGCTTGCCTTGATGCGCTTCAGAAACTGCTCGAAGTCGGACTCGTTCTGATCGGCGTAGGCCAGCGCGAACGACGCCATGGACGTATCGAACTTGTCGGACGTTCCCAGGTAAGAGGCCATGGCCACGCGGTCTCCCGTGCGGGCATGGGCGCGGGCGAGAACCCAGGCGCACAGCTGGCTGTAAATCTCCAGCTCATCGGCGCTGGCGTGGTCCAAGTCGACTGACATCTTCCAATTCCACAATTGCCGCACGTAATAGTCACGCCGGCGCCCGCGCTCGTCCCGGGCGTGGGTCCAGCCGAGCAGCACCCCGCTCGTCGTCTGCATGAGGCGCTGCCCCGCCACCACGCGCTCACCGTGGGAAAGATAGGGACTCCGCCCGCAGAACCGCTCGAGCACCGATGCGTTCGCCTCCTTTATTTGGAGCACCAGCGGGTCGGCCATCTGGTTGCCCGAGAACGCCGCCACCCAGCAGCGGGTGCCCACGCTGCCCACACCCACCACCTTCTGCGCCGCGCCGATGAGCCGGTAGTTCTTCAGCAGTTCCTGGTAGGGCGGCCTCACCGTTGCGCGGTAGTCGTCGAGCATGCGCGCCAGGCTGCGCTGGACGCGCCGCTGGTTGTCCAGGGAGAGAAAATGGCTGAGCGGCACGATATCCGGCGGATCGTAGACCATCTGGGGTTGGCCGTCTTCCATGCGCACCAGCTTTTCGAACGCCCGCTCGTTGGTCTTGGAGAAGGCCCGTTCCAAATCGTCGGCCACCTGACGCCGATCGGCTTTGGACACCTTGTCGGCCAGGCCCTGGAGCACCTCGGCCACATCGAGGTAGGCTCGCCACACGTCGAAGGATCCCAGCGTGGCGAAGTATGCCAGGGACTCCCGGTAGCTCTGGGCCGCCAGACGCACGGCCTCGCGGCACCATTTGTCGCCGAAGCCGCGCGTGCGTCCGCAAATGGCGACGCTGGCCACCAGGCGCTCCACATCCCATTCCCAATGACCGCGGGCGGTCTCGTCGAAATCGTTCAAATCGAACACGAGGTGCGACTCTGGAGAGCGGTACCCGCCGAAGTTCGCGATATGGGCATCGCCGCACGCCTGCACCAAAAGCCCCGTGGTGGGCAGGGTGGACAGGTCGGCGGCCATGGGAAGGGCCGCGCCGCGGAAGAAGGCAAACGGCGAGGCTGCCATGCGGCGGTGGCGCTCGGGCACGAGGAAAGACAGCCGATCGGCATCCTGCTGGAAAATGAGATCGACCGCCTCGCTGCGGCCAGGGCGTACCTCCCACTTCCCCAGATTGCTGCGAGGCAGCTTTTGCCGACAGGCCTGCCCCTTTTGCTGGGACGCCTCGAAATCCGGTCCTCGAACGGGCACTTCCTGGGTCTTCGCCTGGCGTCCCGCCACCTTATGCACGAGCGAGGAGCCCGTCGCGCGGCTCGCCAGCCCTTGCCCGGTAAGCGACTTGTGGAGCGCCTCTGCCTTCTTGCCCATCAGGCTCCTCCCCCTTCGCGGCCGCCCTTAGCCAGAAGATCCTCGATGCGCTGGGCGGGTACCGCGCCGACGATGTCGTCTACGGGCACCCCGTCGCGAAAGAGCACGAGGGTGGGCACGCTTACCACTTTGAAGGCCCAGGCGATGTCGGGAAAGTCCGCCGCGTTCAGCTTCGCGAAGCGCGTCTCGGGATGGCGCGCGGCCACGGCTTCCAGCACGGGCTCCATGGCTCGACACGGACCGCAACCTGGGCTCCAGAAATCAACCAGCACCGTTCCTTCCGCATTGGTCACCCGCGCATCGAAATTCTCTTTCGTCAGTTCCACCATGCCGCGCCCCTTTCGTATCTTGCATCAAGCCCAGTATAGCGAGCGAGGATGCCATCGCATGAATCCCCCACGCATCGTAGTCGGATTGACAAGCATAAAATGCTCTCTTACACTGGGCGCCACAGGAATCGACCAAGGCAAGGTGTTTTGATGGCGGGACTGCTGGCGCGCTAACAGAAATCGCTCGCGAACGAGAGCGTCTGGTTGCCCTGTGCGGGCAACTTCTTGTTGCGCCGTTTTTTCTCCGCGCCGCCCTTTGCAACTCGAAATCGCTGGCGCAACCCCATCCGCAACTGCACTCTAAAGAGGATCCGCCCTTTCCGCGCATCGCCTCTATATCCCGAAGGAGATTCCCGTGACTGAATTGTCCCCGCATTCCCGCACCGTCGCTGAAGAGGGCACCGACACCGCCCCCACGCCGCCCCTGAGTGCCGCCGGCCTGTCGCTGCCGAAGAACTGGCTCGCCATCATTGCGTTCATCTGGGCCGGTCAGGCTGCCTCCATGATAACGAGTTACGCCGCCGGTTACGCGGTGGTGTGGTACGTCACCGAGAGCACCGGCAGCGCCCTTATGCTGGCGGCCATGAACATAGCCGTCATGCTGCCTGTCGGACTCATCTCGCCCTTCGGAGGCATAGTGGCCGACAAGCACAACCGCAAGCTCATCATGATCGCAGCCGACGGAGCCGTGGGCATCATCTCACTGGTGGCGGGACTGCTTATTCTGGCTGGCGATGTGTCCATTCCGCTTTTGCTCGCCGTTTGCATCGCGCGGGCGGTGGGCCAAGCCTTCCACAGTCCGGCCATGATGGCGGCCATGCCCATGCTCGTGCCCGACAAGCACCTGCTGCGCATCAACACCCTGGATCAGCTGCTGGCCTCGGTCGCCTCCATCGGAGCGCCGGCCTTCGGCATCTTCTTATACACCACCCTCGGGTTCTCCTCGGTGATGTTCCTCGATTTCGCCGGTGCCTGCGTGGCCGTTCTGGGTCTGGCCCTGGCGAAGATTCCCACGGTGGTAGACGCAACGGCGAAGGAGCAGCACGTGCTGGCGAACTTGCGCGACGGCTGGCGCGCCATTGCGAAAACGCGCGGACTTGTGCTGCTGATCGGCGGCGTTACCATCGGCATGATGATCTTCGGGCCGCTGTCGGCGGTGTTCCCGCTCATGACCTACCAGCACTTCGGCGGCGATGGCTATGCAGCCTCCCTCGCCGAGGCGGCCTTCGGGGTGGGCATGCTCGTGGGGTCGGGCATCCTTATCGCTTGGGGCGGCGGCAAGCGCCTCGCGGGGCTCATCGCCGTGGCAGCCGTGGTCGTGGGCGTGGCCACCGTGGTCTGCGGGCTTCTGCCACCCGACGCCTTCCCGGCCTTTATCGGGCTGGTGGCTGTGATGGCCGTGGCCTGCGCTTGGTTCAACGGCCCCACCATGACGCTCACCCAACGCAACGTGCCCGACGATAAGATGGGCCGCGCCATGGGCTTGCTCACCGCCGCCATGGGGCTGGCCACCCCAGTAGGCATCGCCATCGGTGGCGTGCTGGCCGAAGCCATGGGCGTCGCCCCGTTCTTCATTATAGACGGCCTGGCCTGCCTGGTTCTGGGCCTCGCGTTGTACCTCCCGAAGTCCGTGCGCGCGCTGGATGCGGGGTAGCACCGCGGCGAGACCCCCTACCTGCTTTTTCGCGAAAGCGAGGGGGAAATGCCAGTTCGACCCAGAAATGGCAGGGCCGGATTTCCCCCCTCTGCCATAGCTGCCCTCAACTGGCATTTTTCTGCCACTTCAGACCCGTAATGGCAGAGGGCCCTCGAGCGCATCGACCATTACGGGGTCGAAGTGGCATTTACCTAAGGATTTCCGAAATCCGCGAAATTGCTGCACTCACTGAGTGCGCATTCTTGCCCTGTACTGCACTCATTGAGTGCATTTCCGGCCTCCGAACACGCTACTCCCCCAGGCTCATCTGCAGGACGTAGACGCGTTGGCGCAGCTCGTTGGCGACGGGCAGGGAGATTTCCCCGTGATCCTGCAAGTGCCGGATTTGGTCGAGCTCGATGGAAAGGGCGTCGGCGTCCACCTCGTCGGCGTAGCGGGCGGCCTCGGCGAACTGGCCCCCGAACAGGGGCTGCATGCCGTCGGGAAGCGTCTGGTGGTGGGTCAGCGTGATGTCGGGGCGATCCTGCTGCTTCACGTCCTGGCCGTGATTGATGCGGTTCCATAGCGAGTTCAACACCATGCGATGCTCTTCCAGCAGAAGCTGGGCCGCCGCCTGGCGTCCATCGTGCTGGTCGACGACGTCCTGCAAATAGTCAATGGCCGCATGCTCCAGCTCGATGGCGAACAGGCAGGTATCGTAGTAGACGCGCTCGTCCTGGTCGCTTTCCACCTCCGACGGCTTCGTGCGCTGCCACAGAAGCCGCGCCCGGCCGCGCAAGGTGGAGAACCGCGAGCCCACGTTCACGTCGGCGCCGTCGTAGCCCAGCGAGCGACGCACCTCGCGCAGCATGGCGTCGTAGGGCGCTCGCGTGCCGTTGTCGTAGCCGCCCTTCTCGTGGATGGCGCCAGCGGCCTTCTCCTGCACCTCGCGCACCTGGGTCGCCAGAGCGCCGATCTGCTGGCTGCACGTATCGTCCACCGACTCGCGCGCGCGGGCCAGGCGCACCCGGTAGTGAGCGATGGTCAGGCGCAAAGCCGGGTCGTACTGGGCGTTTTCGTCGGAGGCCAGCATGGCCTGCAGCTCGCGCAAGGTACCTTCCAGCACCCGGATGGCAGCGCGAGACAGCTCCTGTTCGTTGGAAGCTTCCGCCGCACGCGGCGAGAGCAGCGGCAGCAGCCCATCGGCTAGAAGCAACGTGCACAGAATGACGCTCGCCGTGAGGAACACGATAAGATCGCGCTCGGGAAAGGGCGTCGTGCCGTCGGGCATCGTGAGCGGCAGGGTGAAGATGATGGAAAGGGTGACGGCGCCCTTCGAACCGCCCACGGTAAGCACCAGCGCGTTCTTCAACAGGCTTCCGATGCGCTCGCGCCAATGGGGACGGCGATGGCGCAGATGCGGCGTGGGCGAAGGCTGGTTCGTCTCCACCGTTTCCACCTTCGACGCCTTCTTCCGCAACGTGCGCCTGCGGCTGCGACGACGGCCGACGCGATAGACCTCCTCCATGACGAGCACCCACCCGAAGCGGCACCCCACGATGAGCGCTGTGACCAGGGCCACCACGCCCAAAAGGAACGGCAGCGAGAAGTGGTCGGCGATGGCTGGCGTGAAGGCCTGGGGCAGCTGCATGCCCAGAAGAACGAATACCACCGAGTTGACGAGGAACACGATGATGCGCCAGAAGCTGCGGGACACCAGCTGGCGCTGGGCGATGGAAGCGGAGGTGAGGCGCTGGGAGCGGTCGGCCATGATGAGGCCGGCGGCCACCACGGCCAGAATGCCGGAGGTGCCGAGCCATTCGGCGAACAGATACACGAAAAACGGCGAGAACACCTCGTAGAGCACATTGATGGTGGTGCTCTCGTAGCCGCCGCGCCGCAGCGCACGCATGGAGTACAGCCCCACGACGCCCACGACCACGCCGGCCGCAATGCCACCGAGGAACAGGCGGCCAAACTCCTCGGCGGCGTCGAGAGCCGAGAAGGCGCCGGTGAGGGCGGCGGCGCTGGCGAACTGGAAGGCCACCACACCGGATGCGTCGTTGATGAGCGACTCGCCGGAGAGCAGTGTCCACTGACGCCTCTTCAGGCTGACCGACGACGCGAGCGCGCCCACAGCGGCGGCATCGGTGGGGGCCAGGGCGGCGGCGCAGGCGAAGGCGGCAGCCAACGGGATAGAGGGCACGAACCAGTTCAGCACGAAGCCCACCACGAGCACCGTGAGCAGCACGAGTCCCACGGCCAGCGACAGGATGGAGCCCTTGTTCTCCCACAGGTCGCGAGGGTTCGTCTCGCGGGCCTCGTTGAACAACAGCGGAGCGATGAACAGCACGAGGAACAACTCGGAGGAGATGCTCACGTCGTGGACGGCTGGAACGACCAGGGCCACCACCGCGCCGACGGCAATTTGCACAAGCGGCAGCGACAGCCGCGACACGATCTGGCACAGCACCGCCGACCCGATCACGCAGGCCAGCACGATGAGCGCCAATTCCAAAACCGCCACGCGCGCCTCCTTCCCCTCGCCGATGCGGGCGATGCGTTGCCCTCCCGCTTGCTCGCGTTTTCCTTATTGACGCTTGACGCCCTCCATTATGCCGAGCAGAGACGCGCTGCCCCACCGTCACGTCGCACCCGTCACGGCCCCGTCACGGCCCCGTCAAATCTGCCCTTGGGGAAGAGTCCGGACGCGCCATTCGGGAAGAAGCGCCTAGCTGCTTTTCGTGCGCTATAATTTCGCCATCGGAAAAGCCGCACTGAAACCGAGGAGGTCTCAATGGACGAGAACGTTCGCCCCGACGACATGGAGCGCATCACCACCCCCGAGCTGGCACAAGCGTTCATCGACGAACAGGTTGCCGCCATTCGCGAGCAGGTGGGCGACAAGAAGGTGCTGCTGGCGCTGTCCGGCGGCGTGGATTCCTCGGTGGTGGCGGCACTGCTCATCAAGGCCATCGGGAAGAACCTCGTGTGCGTGCACGTGAACCACGGGCTCATGCGCAAGGGCGAGTCCGAGCAGGTCATCGACGTGTTCCAGAACCAGATGGACGCGAATTTGGTGTACGTGGACGCCACCGACCGCTTCCTGGACCTTCTGGCTGACGTGGACGAGCCCGAGACCAAGCGCAAGATCATCGGCGGCGAGTTCATCCGCGTGTTCGAAGAGGAGGCCCGCAAGGTGGGCGACGAGGTTGATTTCCTCGCCCAGGGCACCATCTACCCCGACATTCTGGAATCGAAGGACGGCGTGAAGGCCCACCACAACGTCGGCGGCCTGCCGGAGGATTTGCAATTCGACCTGGTGGAGCCCGTGAAGCTGCTGTACAAGGACGAGGTGCGCGTCGTCGGCCGCGAGCTGGGACTGCCCGAGAACATGGTCGAGCGCCAGCCCTTCCCGGGCCCGGGCTTGGGCGTGCGCTGCCTGGGCGCCATCACCCGCGATCGCCTGGAAGCCCTGCGCGAGGCCGACGCCATCGTCCGCGAGGAAATGGAAGCGGCGAACGTGGGCGCCTGGCAGTACTTCGCCGTGGTGCCCGACATGCGCGCCACCGGCGTGCGCGACGGAGTGCGCGCCTACGAGTGGCCGGCCATCATCCGCGCTATCAACACCGTGGACGTCATGACCGCCGAGGTACCCGAGCTGGATTGGGCGCTCTTGAAGCGCATGACCGACCGCATCACCCACGAAGTCCCCGGCATCTGCCGCGTCTGCTACGACCTCACGCCCAAACCCGTGGGCACGGTCGAGTGGGAGTAAAACTCCGCGCCAGCGCACGATTAGACCAGCAAAACCCGAAGCGCTCCTCGGCACCTGCCAGGGAGCGCTTCTTGCATCCCGAGGGTCTCATAGTCTTCTAGGCAAAAGAAGACCCACCAGCAGATCCCCACGAGAGGCCGGCGGGTTTACTGTGGCGAATGCATCACCGGCACTTGAAGTTTAGCGAGGACGTCGACGGAGCGGATTTGCTGATTGTCGCAGGAGACGCATCGCCGTATCTTTCGAAGATGTTAGAGAGCCGTAAGGCGAATCGATGGCGACTGCAGCGTCGAGGTGGCATCATCATCCCATAGATCAGAAAGGAGCGACCCATGGGCAAGGGAAAAACGATGGCGATCACTGCAGTTGCCACGTGCGGTTTGGCGGCAGCCCTTATTCTTGCTGCTTCAATGACGAATCTATTCTTAGCTGGCGACTATTACGTAAAGATCGACAATGCCCATATTTCCGAGAACGAGTCGAGCGGCGGGGTCATCAACCTCGGATCGAGCGAGCCGTACCTATATAAGCTTGAGGCGGTCAACGCGGCGGGTGATAAGACCGAGATTGAATTCGGCGCCTCTCGGGAACTGCACCAGAACGCCTTCTTGAAGCTGGATCTTCAACCGATTCGCGGGGTCGTCAGGTGGTCGGAAATCTCAGAAGATTCGCTTCCGCCCAAGGTTGCAGAAGCCCTTGATTAGGTAGCGCAAAGCGGCATCTGCAGAATTAAGCAATCACACTGAATCTATGCCGATACATCAGTGTAATTGGCGGCCTACCCTTCCAGGGTGAGCAAAAGGCCCGCGAGTAGCAGGCCGATTGCGACGCCGGCAAAAAGTTTCACCACGACGCCGAGCGCTGGGTGCTTGCGGGCGAGACCTTCCGCATCGGGCTCGCCAACGACTCCGCTCTTGAGGAACCGGTCGATTTCCCGATAGGTGACGACGTCGTGCTTCTTCTTCAGGCGGTCCACCGCGATGGCCATGGCGAACCCGATGGCATAGAGCACGATAAACGTTGCCGCACCCGCGAGATTCCCCTTGCTCATGCGCGCGAACCCCGATGGCTCCGGCCATGCAAGCGAGAAGACAAGCAGAAAGAGGAAGGCCAGCCCCGAGAAGGCCAGCATCCCGATTGACAGCAGCTTCATCCTGCGCGCGTCCTCCGCGATGGCCTGCTGCATGGCGACCACGTCTCCCCTTACGAGCTCGTCGATGGAGATCTCGAACAGCTGGCTGAGAAGCAGGAGGCTCTGCACGTCCGGATAGGTCTTGTCATTCTCCCAATTCGAGATGGTCTGGCGCGACACGAAGATCGCCTTCGAGACCTCGTCCTGGGAAAGCCCCCGTTCCTCCCGCTTAGCCTTCAGCTGCCGAGCCAGTTCCATCGATCCCTTCCTTTCGATTGCGCGTTGGCGCGCCACGCCGCTTGTGCGCACCAAAATGATACCCCACAAGCCTTGCAAAATGATGCAGACGCACCTGTCAAAAGTCTTTTACAGGCCCTTTGAGCAGGTGTTTTGCCAGAGCGACCCATTTGCGGATACAGGGACGAATCGGCAGAATAATGCCCGCCAACGCAAACCCGAGTGAAAGGAATACGCCCATGAAGGAAAACGGCAAGCGCTTCATTCAGACTCACGCGCAGCAGGACGGCCTCGCTAACCGCACCTACGTCCTTGTCGACCGCGAGACGGGAGTGAATTACCTTCTGGCAGGCTTTCTCGCCTCTTCCGGCGTCAACTGCACCGGCATGACCATCCTCGTCGATTCATGCGGCAACCCCATTGTTACCCCTGTCGGGAAAAACGAGTAGACGCAACCCTGACAACGAAAGGAGCAGTAAGTATGGCCCGCGAAGAGAAGGTTTGGGAATATGCGGTGGATGCCGGCTTCACGCCACTGGAGGATCGGTGCATCATCGTCAAGGGCGCGGCAGGGGATCTGAGCGAGAAGATCGTCCGCTTCTTCGAGACGTGCGATGTGGCCGTCCTTCAGATGTGCGAGAACGAGCTCATCCTGCTTCCGTTCAGCCCCCTTTGGGCGACGCTGGAACGGGATGTCACGCTCGTGGTTCCCTATGAGGACATCGAATCCGTGAAACTCGTCGATGACCTGCTCAACGTGATCATCGACATCGAGACACGTGGCGGTGCCGTACGCCTCACCACCCAGCAAAAGGAGCTGAGCGACATTCGCCTGTCCGGCATATACGCCACCCAATATGCCGGTGGCTTCAAGAACTGGCACGCCGAAAACGTGAACCTCACCCTGCAAGCACTCAGCGAACTCGGCCACAAGACATCATGCGAATAGGTCTCACTCTGCTTAGGCGTCGCACGTTACTTCGCTGGCGGCAAAACCCTACACGTTCCCCGGCGAAAGGGCCTTTTCGTACCACAACGCTGGCGGATATATGAACAGACCCTCGCCCTCGGCCTGAGCGTCGACGACCCGAAAGCCTTCGCCGACTGCATTGCTAAAGCACTCACATGATTGTGATGAAGGCGGCCTCGCCTTCTGCAACACGAAAGAGGCCATCTTCAGCAGTCCGCCAAAATCGGCTTCATCCGCAATACGCTGATCAGGCATTTTCCTCGGACCTCTCAGCGCATCTTCTACCGCAAGCGGAAGCAGACGCTTATAACTCGAGATTTGCTGCAAAAACCGGGCGGTTCGTCGACCGGAAGGCCGGCAAAAGCAGACCCCCCGCCCTAGGACACATTGTATCGCCCGAATACGCGCCCAGGCTTTCTCGTCTGGGCCCTCTGCTCTTCGACGGTATACTGCGCTGGACAGAAAACCCCGGAACACCGGAGGGCGAACATGGCCACGCGGAAATTGCATACTATCGAGAAAAGGATAATTCCGTCCTCGGATCGGGATATACGGATTCTCATCATGCGGCCCACGAAAAACGCGCGACCGCGTGAAAGCACTCCGGGCATCCTGTGGCTCCACGGAGGGGGTCACCTTCACGGCATGCACCCAAAGATCCTGCTGCCCCATGCCCGCCTTCTAGTGGAAAAGTACGGCGCCGTGGTGGTGGCTCCGGAATACCGCACCGCATTCGAGAAGCCGTTTCCCGCCGACTTGGAAGACTGCTACGCCGCCCTGCTTTTCCTGAAGGTCCACGCCGACGAGCTGGGGATCAACGATGCGCAGATCATGGTGGGTGGGGAAAGCGCCGGGGGCGGCCTCACGGTGGCCACCTGCCTTTTGGCGCGAGATATCGGCGAGGTCAACATCGCCTTCCAGATGCCTCTCTACCCCATGCTGGACGACCGGGAAACCGCCTCGTCGCGAGACAACCATGCGCCGGTGTGGAACACGCGCACCAACCGGTTCGCCTGGAAGTACTATCTCCGCGGTTTGGGCGGCGTAACGCCCCCGTCCTACGCCGCCCCCGCCCGCGAGGCCAATTATGCGGGCCTGCCCCCTGCCTACGCCTATGTCGGCACTGAAGAGCCGTTCTATTGCGAGACGCTTGAGTACGTCGCGAACCTCAAACGCGCAGGCACAGAGGCTTCCGTAGACGTATACCCCCACTGGTTCCATGCCTACGACATGCTGCTCCCCTTCGCGAAGAAGTCGAAGGAAGCCGTGCGACATTTCGAAGAGCACTACCTCTACGCCACCGAGCACTATTTCGCCCCGCAAAGAATCCCTCCCTCTCTCGACTAAAATAGACCCTCAACCGAAAGAACCCAACTATGGATACTGATAAGAAGAAGGAGTTGCGCGCCGCCTACAAGGAACGCCCACGGGAAGCGGGCGTCGTCTTCGTCACGTGCGGCGCGACCGGCGAGATGTTCCTCGCGGACGTCGTAGACGCTCCGGCGGCGTTCAACCGAATGCGCTTTCAGCTGTCGTCGGGGCTTTACCCGGACAAGCGGCTGCAGGCCCTCTGGAACCAGCACGGCGAAAGCGCCTTCGAGTTCGGCGTGCTGCAGCGCCTCGACCCCAGCGATGCGGATGCGGACATCGCCGAGGAACTTGAAACGCTCCTCGACCTCTGCCTGGCCGAACATCCGGAAGCCACCAAACTGAAAGCCGCCCACGGCGCCCGACGCCGATAGGCTTCCTTAGGTTTTCGGGCAAGCGCGACTTTAGCGCATCGGCGCCCGCAGTGCCCACGTCGGTCAGCAAAGGGGTGCTTTTCTGCAGCAAATCGCCGGTTATGAGCGCCTCAACTTCGCACCCATGCGTACAGGTTCAGAGAAGGCCGGAGAAAGACCAGTTCACAGCTTCGCCCTTCTCGGACGGTCCACCCAATTTGCGTGGTTCGCGCCCCCGAGACGCTCATAAACGTCAATCTCATGCAAAAACCGAGCGGTTCGTCGACCGAGGCGCGACCAGACCGCTCCTTCCACAGATCTTGGCCGCTTAGAAATATCGTACGCAACAAGATGTTGCTTGAAAGGGGCAGAACGACCAGACAGAATGGACCCACGCTAAAACGCGGGCAACCACCCGGGGGCCCTGCAAGAAAGGACGAACATGGCGTTCAAGGAAACCCTTGCCGCGGCGCGGGAGCAGCGCGGCATGACCCAGCAAGATCTGGCCGAGAAGCTTTACGTCACCCGTCAGGCGGTGTCGCGATGGGAAAACGGCGAGACCGAGCCGTCCGTGGACATGCGAAAGCTCATTGCGACCGTGCTGGACGTGCCGGTCATCCAGCTCTTCGACATCGACGTGAGCCAGCTGTGCCAATGCTGCGGCACCCCCTTCACTGTCCCCAACATGCCCCACGGCACCGAGACCGACGGTACGGAGAACACGGCCTACTGCAAGTGGTGCTATGACGGCGGCCAATTCGCCTACCAAAGCGAAGACGAACTCATCGAGAAGACGGCCCCCTTCCTCATGGAGGCCACCGGCATGTCGCAAGAAGAGGCCGTCTCCTTCATGGGCGTCCTCGTCCCTCACCTGCAGCACTGGCAGAAGTAGCGCGCGAGCGACACCGGCGACCGACAGCGCGAATTTCCGGACATTCGCAAGACGGCCGAAACCGCCCTGCGAATGTTGCCCGAACGCATCGGGGAGGCCAGCGCTAGGCTTTCACCACCGGGAGCCAGACTTCGCTGCGGCTGTCGGGGGCGGTCATGCGCGGCGTGAAGTAACGCTCAACGTCGGTCTTGCTCTCCCAGCGATAGCCGGACGAGGGCAGCCACTCAGTCAGGATACGGTGCCACAGGTTGGTCATCGCCTCGGGCATGGGTCCCACGCATTCGAACACCGCGTAGGTGGCCGCTTCCACGGTGCGCTCCTCCATGCCCTCGGGACACGGGCGGTTCGTCGCGACGCAGGCCATGTAGCAGTCGAACGCGCCGTCGCGGCAGAACTGAACACCGAGCAGCCCAGCTGGCTCGCTGCCGTCCACGAGATCGAGAATCTCGTGCACGCGGGGTCCCAACTTCTCCCAGTAATCGACGGCCTTCTCCCCAGCATCTTCCACCTCCCACGTCCCGTTGTCGGACGGAATGCCAACGACGCGGAAGGCGCCCTGTTCAATGATGCGGTAATCCATTGCCTCTTCTCCTTTCACGGACAAGGTGAACACGAGGCGCGGGTAGAGCGTCAGCTTGATCTGCGGACGGCGAACGTCGCTGGGCGACACGCCATGCACGCGCCGGAACGCCCGAGCGAACGCCGTCGGCGAGTCGTAGCCGTAGCGCAGGGCCACGTCCACCACCTTCGCGTCCGTCGCCCGCAGATCCTGGGCTGCCCGAGTCACAGCGCGGCGACGGATGTATTCGGGCAGCGTCACGCCCGTCAGATAGGGGAACATCCGCTGCAGCTGATACTTCGAGCACACCGCAATGCGCGCAAGCACGTCCATATCGACCGTGCCATCCAAATGTTCCTCGATGTAGGCCATGGCGCGATTCAAATCTTCAAGCTGGCTCACTTCGCACCTCCTTACCCGATCAGAGTACCCATTGAACCACGCCCCTTCCTCTCCGTTCAAGTGCAACTTCGGCACGTCCGGCTCACGCTTCTGCCCCGCCTAAGCCGCGGTCGCTGCGGTTCCGTAGCGTCTCCCAGCGCTTTACTGTTTTGAACTTCTTTTACTGCCGTTTACTGTTTTGTCAAAGAGCAACAAGGTATCGCTACGAAGAGCCCGTCTCGTTCATGGGTGCTCTCGTCTCGCACCGGAAGTACTGGTAGAAGCAGCGCACGAGCAGCACCCCGACCGCTGCAGCACGGTATGCTATAGTCCTTAAAGCTTCATGCGTGCACGGAAGGAGCACAATGGCATTCCGCATCGAAGACATTGAGCTTGGCGACGACACGGGCCTGCTAGCCGAGCTGGTCGCCTGCTGGCGGGCTTCGGTTGAGGCAACGCACACGTTTCTCACGCCGGATGATATCGAGCGCATTGCGGCCTATGTGCCAGATGCGATTGCATCCGTCGCGCACCTGGCGGTTTGCCGGGACGAGAATGGCCAGGTCGTAGGCTTTATCGGTGTCGATGGCGCTATGATCGAGACGCTGTTCATCCACCCGTCCCTTCGCGGCTGCGGGCTGGGCTCACTCCTGCTCGACCATGCCGTAAGCGAGCACGGCGCCACCCTCGTGGATGTAAACGAGCAGAACGGCCAAGCCGTCGGCTTCTACGAGCACTACGGCTTCGAGGTGTTCGACCGCTCTGAAACCGACGGCATGGGCGACCCCTTCCCCATCCTGCATATGCGCCTGTGCCCTACTTCCCACGGGTCAGCTTGACCACATGGCGCGCGTAAACCACCGATAAGATGGCCGCTACCACTACAAAGGCGACCGCCAGGTACACGGTGGTCGAGAAACCTGCGCTGTAGGCCTGCGCTTTCGCCATGCCATCGGCCATCAGGCGGTGAACCTGCCCCGACATGAGACCGACGAAGAGCGCCGACGAAATAGATCCTGCGATCTGCACCAACGTGGAATGGATCGACGATCCACTTGCGGACAGCTCGGGCGCGAGCACCTCCAGATCGACGCTCTTAATCGCAGGATACTCGGTGCCGATTCCCGCGCACGCAAGCGCCATGCAGCCCACGATGGCCAGCGCAAGATCGAGCCGCGTGAGCACCGCAAGCGCCACGAACCCGACAAGGCACACGCCGAATCCGACGGGTACAAGCGGCCACACCCCCGCCTTCCCGAGCATCCGGCCGCTGACAAAGCACAGACCCGCATAGCACAGCGTCGCCGGAGCCAGCAAGCAACCAGCGATGAACGGCGTGAAACCCGCCACCCCTTCCAAATAAAGCGGAATGAGCAGACTGAGGTAAATTGAGCTCATATAGCTGAGAACGATGAGGGTCTCGCCCAGAGCATAGGTCTTGTTGCGAAGCGGACGCATGTCCAAAAGCGGATGGGCGAGGCGTCCTTGACGGTGGATGAACCACGCACACACGGCAATTCCCGCGATCATGAGCGCCACCATCGGCAGCGGGTTGCGCGTAACCTCGTTCAAGCCGATCATGAAGGCGGAAAGCCCCACGGCAATGAGCACGACGCTCAGCACGTCGACGGGCAACTTCTGACGCGGCATAATATCGACGATCGTGCGACGCGCAATGAAAAAGAGGACGAATGCCGTCACCGCGGGAATGGCGAACAGCACCCGCAACCCCCAATAGGTGATGACGAGACCTGAAACGATGGGAGCCACCGCAAGCCCTATTCCGATAATGCCGCTATTGATAGCGAGCAGGCGGCCGGCGCCGTTTTTAGGCGAAAGATTGAGCAGCGCTTCGTTCACCACGGGGAAATAAAGGCCGGTGGCAACGGCCTGAATGAGTCGCGCCGCCACCAAAGAGGGAAAATCCCAGGCCAGAACGCCGAGCAGCGAGCCGACGAACGACACGATCAGCCCGAAGAGCATGACCTTCCTCAAACCGAAGCGGTGGAGCGAGAGGGCTGCGAGCACAATGACAATACCCGCCACGATGGAATAGCCGAGCACCAGCAGGTTCGCCTCGGACAGGCTCACGTGGTACTCTGCCGAAACATAGTCGAGCGCGACGTTCATGAGCGACTGCATCAAAGAGGCAAGCAGGTTGCACGCGAACAGCACCACGATCATCGCCTGGCGGTGTTTTGCGGTCTGCTTGTTTTGAACAGCCATATCAGCTACTCCATTCTATATTGCGGCCGGCTAAAGCCAGGCGCCTTCGCACGTGGCGCCCCGGCAGTCGACGCACCTCCACCGCCGGCGACTACGTCCGAGGCCGCCGCAGCGTGTTTCGCCGCAGCATGTTTCGTCGCAGATGCTTCCGCGCCAACGCGCCGAAAGCACGTTGCGCTTTGTACCAAGAAGTCATAGTACGAGAGAGCGTTCGCGCAACTTGCCGAGAGTGCGATATGGTTGTGCAGCTGTAAGCTGGCCTAGATGCCCAGCCGATCCGCGAGCTCTGTTAGCGAATCGCACATGAGCGTGGGACGCTCGGCCGCCAGGGCCTCGCATGGGAACATGCCCCAGAGAGCGGCGGCGGTAGCGCAGCCAGCAGCGTTGCCAGCTTGGATGTCGAAGGGACTGTCGCCCACGTAAAGACCGCATTCTGGCGCCACGCCCAAAAGCTCGCAGCCTCGCAGAATGGGGCCGGGAGCTGGCTTATGCTCGGGCCAATCGTCATGGCCGATGAGGAATTGGAAGTGGTCTGCGATACCGCTCATTTCGAGCCCGCGCTGGGCCATGGCATGGCGCTTCGAGGTGACCACGCCCATCGGGATACCCGCCGCCTGAAATCGCTCGAGCGCCGCCTTCGTGTCGCCGAAGGCGCGAATGCGCGCATCGTGGACGCCGTCATTGTGGTCGCGGTAGATTTGCGTGATCTCGGTAGCGCGAGCCGCGTCGCCTCCCGTGAAATGCAGCATCTGATCGTAGAGCGGCGTGCCAACCCCCGCCATTAGCTCGGCGTCATCAAGCGAGCAGCCCAGCACGTCGTTCACGGCATAGCGCATCGAAGCGAGAATGATGTCGTAGGTGTCGATCAGCGTGCCATCCGCATCGAACAGCACGCCTTGAATGTCGTTCATGGAAGCCTTTCAGAAAGGTTGGAAAACAGGTTATCGCCATTGTAGAGCAAGCGAACCGCACAACCCTTCAGCAAAGCCAGACTCGCAAACAAGCTCGCTTCTGAAATGGCCCCAAGCATGCAATATAATGGCATTCGCAATCAAACGCCGAGAAAGGCATCTCCCTATGGACACCCCTTCGCACCCATCCATTACCCTTTCCGCAGAACAGCGCATCGAGAACGGCGTTGTCTACACTGACGACGTAGCCCGGCAGCGCGCCATTGCCTACGACATGCTGCGGGAGTTCTCCGCCAAGAGGGCGGCCTACTATCGCGACAGCTCTAAGATCAACCTCAAGAAACTGCTTGGCAAAGATGTCATCATGTTCGCCGCCCGCGGCGTTGCCACCGCTGAAGAGTTCGTGCTTGAGGCGTTCCGCGCCTGCGAAAGCTCCAGCGAGGAAACGGTCATGGGCAACCTGTGGCAGGCACTGATTGCGGCTATCTCCTCCGACACCCTCGACACGGGGGATATGATGACGGTACGTGACGGAGCCCTTTACGTATGCGAGCTCAAATCGCAGGTCAACACCACCAATTCGGCATCGTTCCCCCAGGAGCTCCGTGAACTGAAAGACAAGTGCGAGACTCAGCGACGATTCAAGCGCGCCAGCAACCAACAAGTGCTGCCAGCGTTCTGCGTGCTGCGCCACAACAAGGCCATCGATGAGATACGCACCTACCAGCCCGACGAGCGCGATCAGGCCAACCGGGACATCGCCGGGTTCCAATACCGGTATCTGACGGGGGCGGCTTTTTGGCAATGGCTTACCGGTTTCGACTCCGTCGAGGGTCTTATCGACGACGTTTCCCGCATCGAGATCGGCGATGTCCGCCAGGCGCGTCAAGAGTGCATCGACCGGCTGCAGGAAGAGATGCGCCGAGCCCTCGAGGAAAACTCCCTTGGCGACACTATGAACGACGTCCAACTGCTCAAGCAGCGGCTTTGCTAGTCCGAGAGCCGCGTCATATCCCTCCAGAGAACAGGCGCAGCCATGTCGGAAATCATCGCGCGACAGGCGCCTGCCACGTTTCGTCGTTGGTCAATCGATAGCGAGAATGGCGGAAATCGGCAAATCGTTCGTCGGGCTCGTCCCCGTTCATGTCCCCGACAATCGCCCGCCCAATGGCCTCGCCAAGCGCCACCGGCACCGCATTGCCGATTTGCTTGTACATATCCGCAACATTCCCGCAGATACGCCAATCGTCGGGAAAGCCCTGAACGCGCTTGTACTCCTCCACCGAAAGCGGGCGATCTTCCGTAGGATGGCACAGATCCGTCGCCGGCATCGTCGGAGAGGTGACCAGCGTCGGAGACGGACGATCGAATCGTATGCGCCGATAGAACCCCGTCTTGCCACCCGACAGTTCAAAGGCCTTCCCCATGGCATCACGCTGCACAGCCACGGGCAGATCTTTCCAATACTCCCCCTCTTTGAGCATTCTAAAGTACTTGAGACGCTTCTCGGGGAAATCGGTATGCTGCATGGGGCGCGCCTTCAAATCCCCCACGACCTCGCCGAACGTTTTCCACGGCGGAAGCCCGTGCTGCCCATCGCACTCGTGAGTGGGCGTCAAATAAGGGGCTTTGCTTTCTCCCCGCTTTCCGATAAGCACAACGCGTTCCCGAATCTGAGGCGCACCAAAATTCGCAGCGTTATACAAATTGAAGCTCACGGAATACCCCGCCTCCTCCAATTTGCGGAGAATGACGTGCAGCGCACCCCCTTTTACCGGCTGCCCGTGTCGCTCAACAGCATAGGGAGCCGAAAGAAGCCCGCGCACATTTTCTATTACCAGGTACGTAGGTTTTATTTCTGAAGCCAGTTCAAGGTACTTCAGGAACACATTGCCCCGCGCGTCGTCAAACGCTCGTCGAGCACCTGCCGTGCTGAAAGCCTGGCAGGGAGGGCCACCGAACATGACATCGACCTTCGCATTCGATTCCAAACCGGCCATCTGAAGGATCTCCGTTGCCGAGTACTGGTTGATGTCGCCGATCAGGGCGCCATACGGACGCATTGCCTGAATGGTCATCCTGCATTTGCGATCGTTTTCGCAATAGAGAAGCGGCTCAATGCCCGCAGCCTCCATGCCCAGATCAAGGCCGAGCGCCCCCGAAAAGAAGCTAAGCGCCACTATTCCCGGCTTTTCGCTCATCAAGCACCCATGATCCTTAGGCTCTGGGACGAGATTGTTGTCCCGCATGTAGTCCCGCAGCGCTTCTTCGCGAAGGACCCATTTGTTGCCGACTTTTTGGGCTGGCAGTTTTTCCTCTCGGATGAGCCGCGTCACCGTCTGTTTGGTAACGCCGATTGAATCTGCCGCGTCATCTACCGAAAGAAGACTTTCCTGCTTCTCCGAAACCATCTATCTCAACATTCTTTCTATTTGGAAAATTTTTCAGACCATATTATCACAGAGCGGCTCTCGCGTAACCAGGGAGACGGCAGCTGGACGAACGCGCTCGCTCTTCCCCCACAGTTTGCCAACGACCGTAGCAAGAGTCCGACAACCACACACCAGCCGGCGTACCATGAGGAAAACTCTCCCCAAGGAGCGAGGAGCGCGCCATGATAACCCGTCTCACCTTCGATCAGATCAGCACCGCCGTGCACGACGCCTACGAAGCCTGCAAGGACATCAAGGGCGGCCAAAATGCCCACTACATTCCCTATCTCGCCAACGTGAATTCCGACCTGTTCGGCATCAGTCTGTGCCTGCCGGACGGCCGGCTCATCTCTGCGGGCGACACCGACTACCGCTTCGGCATTGAATCGGTCTCGAAAGTGCACACGGCTATTCTGGCACTGGAACAGCACGGCGCGCAGGCGATCCTCGACGACATCGGCGCCGATGCCACGGGGCTGCCGTTCAACTCCATCTTCGCCATCCTGCTGGAAAACGACCGACCCTCCACGCCGCTCGTGAACGCCGGCGCCATCGCGGCCTGTTCGCTCGTCAAGCCCCACGGCGATGCCGATGGGAAATGGAAGGCCATCTTCGACAACATGACCGCTCTTTTAGGAAGCAAGCCCCAACTCATCGACGAGCTGTACCATTCCGAATCCGCCACGAACTTCGACAACCGCTCCATCACCTGGCTGCTGCAGGAGTACGGCCGCATCTACGACGACCCGGAGATGTCGCTCGACCTGTACACGCGCCAGTGCTCACTGGGCGTGACGGCCGAGCAGCTGGCCATCTCGGCGGCCACCATCGCCGACGACGGCGTGAACCCCCTCACGAAGAAGCGCGTGTTCGGCGCAGCGCTCACTTCCAAGGTAGTCGCGCTTATGAGCGCCGTCGGTTTCTACGAGCACTCGGGCGACTGGCTGTATGCCACGGGACTGCCCGCGAAGACCGGCGTGGGCGGCGCCGTCATCGGCGTCATGCCCGGGCTTTTCGGCGTGTGCGCCTTCGCGCCGCCGCTGGATGACGCGGGCAATTCCGTGAAGGCCCAGGCGGCGCTCAAGCACCTGATGAAGAGCCTGAACCTGAACGTCTTCTCCAACACCCACTTCGATCTCGTCGAAGCCTAGGGTCGGGTACAATTCCTGGAAAGCCCCAAGGCCCCAAGCGATTGGATGCGGAAAGGACGTGCCATGGTCGGCGACCAAACGGAACGCGACATTGAGCAGCTGCGCCGGTGGATTGACGAGTGCGCGCCGGGCCGCATGGTGTTCTTCGGGGGTGCCGGCGTGTCCACAGAAAGCGGCATCCCCGATTTCCGCAGTGCCGACGGGCTCTACGCCCAGCGCTACCCCTACCCGCCCGAGACCATGGTATCCCGCAGCTTCTTCGACGCCCATCCCCGCGAGTTCTTCGACTTCTACTGCGACCGCATGCTGGCCCTGGACGCTGCGCCCAACGCCGCCCATCGCAAGCTGGCCGAGCTGGAGCGGCAGGGAGCGCTTTCAGCCGTCGTGACCCAGAACATCGACGGGCTGCACCAGAAGGCCGGCAGCCAGAACGTGCTGGAGCTGCATGGCAGCGTGTGGCGCAACTTCTGCATGGGCTGCGGTGCGCCCTACACCGTGGAGGAGCTGCTGGCCCTGCGCGAGCAGAGTCCCGACGGCGTGCCGCGTTGCGCGCACTGCGGCGCCATCGTGAAGCCGGACGTGGTGCTGTACGAGGAGCCGTTGGACGACGCCACCGTGACAGCGGCCGTGCGCGCCATAGCCAGCGCCGACCTGCTCGTGATCGCCGGCACAAGTCTGGTGGTGTACCCAGCCGCGGGCCTCATCGATTATTTCTGCGGCGACCACTTGGTCATCATCAACCGCACCCCCACCCCGCGCGACGCCCACGCCGACCTCTGCATTGCCGCCAACGTCGGCGACGTGCTGGGATATTAGCTATGCGGAAGATTCTAAAAGCGCGGGCGCTTCTCGCTCTCGCACTGGCGGCGCTCCTGTGCCTGTCGGGCTGCGGGTTTGCGTCCGGCGAAAGCGGAAGCGCACCTTCCCAGGATACGACCTCCGTCGAAACCGTCTCGTACCTCACCTTCCGCACTGAGGATAAACTGCAGCAGCACTTCGAAAAGCACGGCCAGGAGACCGGTTGTGCCACGGCCGAGGAATACCTCGCCGCCGCCAACGCCGTCGTCGCCAACCCAGCCGCCCTCCACAAGCTGCAAGCCGAGGACGGCGACGACCTCTACTTCCTGGAATCCACCGGCGAGTTCGTCGTCGTATCCCCCGCCGGCTATATCCGCACCTACTACCTAACCGACCGCGACTATTTCGAGAGGCAATAGGGTCATGCCATTCCCAGCTTAGCTGTCGATATCGAAGTAATCCCTGTCGATTCCTTTGATCTCATAGGTATGCCGCACCGACACACCGACATTGTGCGCAATCATCAGGCGCGCAAGCTGATCTCCATCGACAAGCACAAGCTTCACAGCATGTTGCATGCCCGCATATTCAAGCGCGCCTTTTGAAAACCGCGCTGCTGTGATGAAGAGGCCTTTCGTTGCTCCCGTGCCCGTCAGCGCTCCCACGAACGCTTGAAGATCGGGGCGTCCAACACTTGCATTCAAGTCCCATCGCTTTGCCTGGATATAGATGTTGTCGAATCCCAGCTTATCTTCGCGAATCACCCCGTCAATGCCTCCATCATTCGAAAGAGGGGTAACCGAGCCCGAATCGTCGAGCGAGTCGCCATATCCCATGGCGAGCAAAAGCTGAACAACGAGACGCTCGAAGAACGCCGGCGATTGCTGCATAATGGCTTCGAGGATATCCGACACCAACGCCGTCTCAATACTGCGAAATGCCTCATCTATCGTGTCTTCCGGAGACTCGTTCTCTTCGACAGTCATAGGCTGGGCGACCGTCTCCTTGGTCTCTTTCGCGGAGACGTCTTTTCCCTTGCGGCTCCGATTTAGGAAGTCGCAGAACTCAGGAAACTGCATGAGCGCTTGACGGTCGAGCTTTTCGACACCGCTGTTGACCAGGTCGAGCCCTCGCTGGGTGACCAGGTAGGTCCCCCTCTTTGGCGATTCGATGCATTTTGCCTGCTTAAGATAAGTGCAGGCCCACAGCATATTGTTGGCATAGCGTTCGAACCCACTCGAAATCGTTTCAGCCACTTCGTTGTCGCTCAAACCCCAGTAGTCGATAACAAACCGCCGAAGCTGCTTGCTCGTCACAGTGTCTCCAGGCGTCTCCGCAATACGCCGCAGAACCGGAACCATCATCTCATCATACTTTGGAACTGGCATAGACCATCCTCCCCTTGCACGAAAGACATTGCGTCAAAACTCAAGCGGTTCATCCATTGGGTCGAACAGCTCAACAAAAAGCCCAATGTTTCGCAAAAGTATCCCCACCTTAGCTTCCTGCTTTTGGGTTAGTGAACTTTTGTCTCTTTTATTGAACATGTCCACCATGAACTCATAATCGTTACGAGGATCGTTTCCATTGTATTTGTTAGGCCGAAACGCTCCCTTAATATAGAGGAATCTGAGCAGTCTTCTTGTGAAATAAATGCTATTGAGTGCAATCGACTTTGTAACTCTAATTTTGTTTTTCAATCTGATGTAATCTTGCCAACACTGCAACTCATCTGCCAGAGCATCATGTTCGAATTTCTTTATACAGCTCGATCCTATTGGATAGAGAATATTTCCATTAATTACATTTCGAATCGTGAATAGATACCGTAGATTCTCTTTTCCACAAATACACGCCTCAGTCAAACTTGAATCCTCTACATATCCCACGATTTCCCATTCATCAACAGCCTTTTCCCAACTTTTTGCTTCAGATGCATCCAAAACACGCCCTATGAGCGCGTAACTATTTTTCGCCATTACCGTGAAACCTCCAACCCGCCAACCTAAACCAAGACCGTCTGCTCAAAACGCCATCACCGATACAATATAAGTGCGACGCTGTATGCAAGCAAGCTTGTAGGTGCCCCTAAATGACCATTTAGCTGCCTGAGACCGATCCGCGAAATGTCAATCTCGCCGGACATGAGCCTGGGGAGAAGAGCGTCACGTAGTTGTTCTAGGGCCTGCATCTCATCATCATTTCGGCGAATCATCGCATCAATGGGTTCAAGCAGGGACTGGAGATGAGCTATGCCATCATTGCTCGGAAGGTAGACGGAGAGCTCCTTCAAGGCTTTTCCGTTGATAGAACCAAACACGGTGCCATCGCCATTGAATGTATCGAGTTGCCGCTTCTGAGCTCGCATGAGATAGTGAACGAAGCTCTGATTGCTTCCTGAATGTATAGCAGCAAGGCCCCGACCGATGCAGCAGTCTTCGGCTGCAATGTTTAAGTCACCAACAGGCGCGCGAACACTTACGAGAATGTCGCCTTCTCGCGCCATACGTTTCGGTTCAGTAGTGAAAAGATGCCTGCGCGGAAAAAACGACCCGAACTCACCACGTCCCTGATAAAAAACTTCACCGTGGTGCCTCCTGCGCGCTTGTCCGATGATGATTCCGCGCGTCGCCGATACTCATTCCACGCGTTGCCGATAGCCTAAGGCTCTTTCCTCCTCCACTTCCTTT
>NZ_CDRVLZ010000007.1:0-123213 GCF_977072305.1 Adlercreutzia sp. CNCM I-6207 | reverse complement strand
CTCCTCTCCGGTGCTTTCTCGACAATCGCATCGTAGCGGGAGGCCCCTTTCCGCGTGTACCGAAAGTGGGTCTATGTCAATGGTGGTTTAACAGCGGGAATTTGGAAAATGTGCTTTTCTGTTTTCGGGAAACACCTAGTTTGACCTGGTATAACTCCAGATTTCCCAGGTCAGAGGCCTGAACAAAAAAGCACATTTTCCAGATGAAAAGCTCGCGGCTCGGTAGTTGCGCGCGATGGGCCGATGGGCTGCTGGGTGAGGAAAGAAGCTCGGCGGGGGTCGCAAGGCAACTCCGTCGTTTCCTGCATATGTAGATGCTCGGTGAACGGCGGGTTTTTGCGGGAGAAAATCATTGACTCGCGCGGGGGTGTCGGGTAAGATATCGCCTTGCGTTTAGTCACATTCAAGGAGAAACTTACATGTACGCAATCGTGAAAACGGGCGGCAAGCAGTACAAGGTCGCCCCCGGAGACAAGATCAACATCGAGAAGCTCAACGTCGAGCCTGGCGACAAGGTGGAACTTGAGGCCATCTGCGTGGTAGACGGCGACAAGGTGGAGGCCGACCCCGAGAAGGCCGCCAAGACCAAGGTCGTGGCCACCGTGCTCGAACAGTTCAAGGGCGACAAGGCGCTGGTCTTCAAGTTCAAGAAGCGCAAGAACTACAAGAAGCTGCGCGGTCATCGTCAGAACCTGACCCGCGTGAAGATCGAATCCGTCGGTACGGCCAAGGCCGAGTAACGGGTTAAGGAGGAATCTCTCATGGCACACAAGAAAGGCTTGGGCTCTACCCGTAACGGTCGCGACTCTCACGCGCAGCGACTGGGCGTGAAGAAGTTCGCCGGCGAGGCTGTGAAGACCGGCAACATCATCGTCCGCCAGCGCGGCACCCACTTCCATCCCGGTGAGAACGTGGGCCGCGGCAAGGACGACACCCTGTTCGCCCTGTGCGATGGCACGCTGAAGTTCACGCGCGGCCAGAAGCGTAAGATTCACGTCATCCCGGCCGAGCAGACCGCCTAAACGCTTTAAGTCTCAACGACTGCGTAACATCAACGGTAACCCAATGCCCTCTGAAGTTTCAGGGGGCATTGTTGTATTCAGTAAGAAAACGCGCGCAGCGGTGGCGGGAGGAGGCGCTCGACGACCTCTGATCGCCCCCTGGAGAACGCGGCCGTTAAGAAATAGCTTCCATGTCAGCAGCAACGATGCGGGGATGGTACCGACTTGTGTGCGTTCCCCCCGCTATTTCTTTTGCCGCGTTCGGAAGGGGATAAAGCGATCAGCGGGCGGCGAGCGCCTCCTCCCGCCACCGCCCGAGAGGAATTCTGGGCAGAGTGTGCGATAATCTGCACACTGACTAGTAAGGAAAGGCTCCTATGTTCATCGATAAGGTTCGCATCAATGTGAAGGGCGGCAATGGGGGCGCCGGGTGCATGTCGTTCCGGCGCGAGGCCCACGTGCCCAAGGGCGGCCCCGACGGCGGCGATGGCGGTCACGGCGGCAACGTCATCGTTGTGGCCGACGCCTCGGTCTCCTCGCTCATCGAGTACCGCTTCAAACACCACTTCAAGGCCGAGCGCGGTACCCATGGCCGCGGCAGCCGCATGCACGGCGCTACCGGCGAGGATCTCGTGCTGAAGGTGCCCGTGGGCACCGTCGTGCGCGAGTATTTCGAGGAAGAGGGGGAAGTGGGCGAGATGATCGCCGATCTGACCCACGACGGCGAGTCGGTCACCGTGGCGCGCGGCGGCATGGGCGGCCGCGGCAACATCCACTTCGTCACCTCCACGCGTCGCGCCCCGGCCTTCGCCGAGCTGGGCGAGCCGGCCGAGGAGCGCTGGATCGAGCTAGAAATGAAGCTCATGGCCGATGCGGCCTTGGTGGGCATGCCGTCGGCGGGCAAAAGCTCGCTCATCGCGAAGATGAGCGCCGCGCGGCCGAAGATCGCCGACTACCCGTTCACCACGCTCGTTCCCAACCTCGGCGTGGCCACCTCGGGCGACCTCTCCTTCGTCGTGGCCGATATCCCGGGGCTCATCGAAGGGGCCTCCGAGGGCCGCGGGTTGGGACACGAGTTCCTGCGCCACATCGAGCGCACGGCCCTCATCGTGCAGGTCGTCGATTTGACCGGCGACTGGGAAGGCCGCGATCCTTTGGAGGACTACGAGATCATCAAGAACGAGTTGGCCCTGTACGCCGACGAGCTGGCGGCGCGGCCCCGCATCGTCGTGGCCAACAAGATCGACGTGCCCGGCACCGAGGAGGCCTGCGAGGCGCTGGCCGCCCGGGTGCGCGAGGACTCCATTGCCGCGGCCGGGGGCAACGAGTTCGTGGAAAGCCCCATCGATCCGAAGCTCTACCGCATAAGCGCGCTGACGGGCGCCGGCGTGGACTCGCTGAAGGCCGCCATCGCCACCAAGGTGCACGCCCTGCGCGAGGCGGCCCGCGAGCAGGCGGCATCCGACATGCAGTACGACCACGTGTGGGAGCTGCGCCGCGAGGCCCGCGAGAAGCGCTTCGACATCATCTCCGAGGGCCCCGGCGCCTGGCGCGTTTCCGGCGTGCAGGTGGAGCGCATGGTGGTGCAGACCGACTGGGAGAACGAGGAGGCCGTGGCCTTCTTCCAGCACCGCTTCAAGCGCATGGGGGTCGATACGGCCCTCGAGAAGGCCGGCGCCCGCGACGGGGACGAGGTGCGCATCCTCGGCTTCTCGTTCGCTTTCGAATCTCCCACGGCCGGTGCCGTGGACGTCTACCAGGAGCTGGATATCTGATGAGCGACGCGACGCACAGGCGCAAGCGCCTGGTGGTGAAGATCGGCTCGGCCACCCTCACCACCTCCGAGAGTTCTATCGACTACGGGTTTCTGAACGATCTGGCCGATCAGGTGGCGCGGGTTCGCGCGGCCGGATGGGACGTGGTCATCGTCACGTCGGCGGCCATTGCCTGCGGCCTGGAGGCACTGGGCATCGCCAAGCGCCCGACGGACATGCCGAGCCTGCAGGCGGCGGCCTCCGTGGGGCAGAGCGCCCTTTCCACGGCCTATGCCGAGGCCTTCGGGGCGCAGGACATGCTGACGAGCGTGGTGCTGCTCACCCGGCGCGACACGGCGGACCGCTCGGCCTACCTGCACGCGCGGGATACGCTTGACCGGCTTCTGGAGCTGTCCGTGGTGCCCATCGTGAACGAGAACGACACGGTGTCCGTCGAGCAGATCCGCTTCGGCGACAACGATACCTTGGCGGCGCTCGTGGCCTGCCTCATCGACGCCGACCTCATGGTGATCCTCTCGGATATCGACGGGCTGTACACGGCGAACCCGCAGATCGATCCGGCGGCCACGCTCATTCCCGTCGTGGATCGCGTCGGCCGCGACATCTTGGCTGCGGCCGGCGGCGCGGTGTCCGGCGTGGGAAGCGGCGGCATGATCACGAAGATCAAGGCGGCCCGGGTGCTCATGGCCGCAGGCATCCCCATGGTCATCTGCCAGGGGAGGCGCGCGGATTGCATCGCTCAGGCCGCTGCCGGAGAGGCAGTCGGCACGCTGTTCACGGCGCCGGATCGCCCCCACGAGATCACGGCCAAGAAGCTGTGGATCGCGCTCGGGGACTCCGTGCACGGCACCGTCGTCGTGGACGAGGGGGCCCGCGATGCTCTGGTGATGCGCGGCAAGTCGCTCCTTTCCGTGGGCATTCGCGCCGTGGAGGGCGACTTCGGGTTGGATGACATCGTGGACGTGGCCGACGAGACGGGGCACGTGTTCGCGCGGGGCCGTGCCGCGGCGGCGAGCGACCTTCTGAAGCTGGCCTGCGGGCGCAGCCGCGAGGAGGTGGCGAGCAACGCCATCCTGGCCGTGCTGGCCGACCGCCCCGTCATCCATCGCGACGAACTGGTTCTATTCGAATAGGAGAGGCCCATGACTTTGGAAGAGGAAGTGCGCGAGCTGGCGAAATTCGCAAAAGCGGCGAGCGTGAAGTTGGCTCAGGCGACGACCGAGGAGCGCAACGGGGCGCTGCTCGCCATGGCGGCGGCCCTGCGGGCGCAGGCGCCGGCCATCGTGGAGGCCAACGGCGAGGACATGGAGGCGGCCCGGGCGGCCGGCACCACCGAGGCGCTGCTGGACCGGCTCATGCTGGACGAGCCTCGCGTCTTTGCTATGGCCGACGCTTTGGAGGAGGTGGCGGCGCTGCCCGATCCGCTCGGCGTCGTGTCGCTGGAATCGACCCTCTACAACGGCATCGAGCTTCGGCGCGTGTCGGTGCCCCTCGGCGTGGTGGCCATGGTCTACGAGGCCCGGCCCAACGTGACCGCCGACGCTGCCGGGGTCTGCGTGAAGTCCGGCAACGCGTGCATCCTGCGGGGCGGCAGCCTTGCGGCCCGCTCCAACGAGGTCATCGCCGACGTGCTGGCCGCGGCTGCCGTGGAAGCGGGGCTGCCGGAGGGCTCCATCTGCGCGGTGACCACCACCGATCGGGCGGCCACCGATGTGCTCATGGGGCTGCACGGCCTGGTGGACGTGCTCATTCCCCGAGGAGGCGCGGGCCTTATCCGCCATTGCGTGGAGCACGCCAAAGTACCGGTCATCGAGACGGGCACGGGCAACTGCCACGTGTACGTGCATGCTTCCGCCGACCCCGCGATGGCCCGCGACATCATCAAGAACGCGAAGTGCCGCCGCTACGGGGTGTGCAACGCCGCCGAGACCCTTCTGGTGGATGCGGCGGTGGCCGATGCGGTGCTGCCGCCCATTCTCGCGGACATGAAGGAGGCCGGCGTGCTCGTCCACGGCGATGCGCGCGTGCTCGCCATCGCCGAGGCGGCCGGGCTTTCCGCGGCCGGCGACGCGCCCGATGTCGTGCTCGCCGACGAGGCCGACTGGGAGACCGAGTATCTGGGGCCCGAGCTGGCGGTGAAGTGCGTGGAAGGGTTGCAAGAGGCCATCGACCACGTGAACCGCTACGGCACGAAGCACTCCGAGGCCATCGTCGCCTCCGACGAGGCGGCCCAGGACGCCTTCCTCGCCCAGGTGGACGCGGCGGCGGTGTACGCCAACGCCTCCACGGCCTTCACCGACGGCGGCCAGTTCGGCCTCGGCGCCGAGATCGGCATCTCCACCCAGAAGATCCACGCCCGCGGGCCCTTTGCCGCCGACGCGCTCACCTCTTACAAGTACGTGTTGCGCGGCGCGGGCCAGGTGAGGGCCTAAGGGCGATGGACGGCGCCGTGGACGCGCTGGCGCAGCGGGCACGGACGGGCACGCTCGCGCGGCTGGGTATCATGGGGGGCACCTTCGACCCCCCTCACCTGGGGCATCTCGCCTGTGCCGAGGAGGCCCTCGAGGCTGCGAACCTCGATGCGGTGCTGTTCGTGCCCACGGGCCGTCCCGCCTTCAAGCAGGATCGTCTTGTGACCGCCGGCGAGGTGCGGCTGGCCATGGTGGCCGCCGCCGTGGCCGGCAACCCCGCCTTCGCCGTGAGCGCCCTGGAGGTAGAGCGCCCCGGCATCACCTACGCCGTGGACACGTTGCGCGAGCTGCGCGAGGAGCTGCCGGGGGTGGAGCTCGTCTTCATCGTCGGCGCCGACGCGGCCCTCACGCTGCCGCGGTGGTACGAGAGCGCCGAACTGGGCCGCCTCGCGATGTTCGCGGCCGCCACGCGCCCCGGCTTCGAGCTGGGGGAGGAGGCTCTGCGCGTCCTGCGAGAGCGTAGGTTCGATGTCCGGCCCTTCGTCGTGCCGGGCATCGACATTTCCTCCAGCGAGCTGCGCCAGCGCGTGGCCGAGGGACGAACCATCCGCTACCTCGTGCCCGAGGCGGTTCGCGAGATCATCGAGGAAGAGCAGCTGTACCGAAAGGAAGCCGACCATGGCCGATTGGCGTAGCGAGGAATTCTACAAGGAGCGCCGAGACGAGCTGGAGAAGCGGGTGGGCCCGCGTCGTTTCAAGCACAGCCTCGGCGTGTCGGAGACGGCCGAGGCGTTGGCTTGCGTCTACGGGGCCGATAAGACCGCGGCCCGGGTGGCCGGCCTTCTGCACGACTGGGACAAGGGCTACGATGACCCCGGCATCCTCGCACGGGCCGACGAGCTGGGGATGGAACTGGACGCCGAGCTTTCCGCCATGCCCCGAGTCCTGCACGGCCTCACGGCCGCCGTGGCCCTGGGCCGCGCCTTCCCGGAGCTGCCGCCTGAGGTACTCGCCGCCGTCGAGCGCCACACCTTGGGCGCGGTGGACATGAGCGATTTGGACATGATCGTCTATATCGCCGATGCCCTGGAGCCGGGGCGCAAGGGAAAGATGGTGCAGAAGCTGCGCGAGAAGGTCGGGGAGCTTGAGCTGCGCGATCTGTTCCTGGAGGTGTACGCCTACTGGGTCCAGCTCATCATGGAGCGGCGCCACCCTATGTACTCCAAGACCACCGAGATATGGAACTCCTACATGCCCGAGCAGGAGGTCTACCGCGCCGAGGCCAACCCCGACCCGGTACCTTACGGGAGACCTTAGCTCAGTGAAGGCAACGTAGGGGAGAGCTCCGGAAGGGGCGCGCGGAGACCTCTGAGCGCTCCCGGAGAACACAGTTATTAAAGAAATAGCTTCCACTTCAGCAGCAGCAATGTTGGGATGGTACCGACTTATGTGCGTCATCTTCGCTATTTCCCTTAACTGTGTTCGCAGGGAGAGAAAAGCGAACCGGGCTCCGCGCGCCCCTTCCGGAGCTCTCCCCGGAGAGATATGTGCTAAGGTATGCAAGCAAAATCTGATGTTCCCGAAAGTGAGGATAGCTATGACCGATGCTGTAGAGCAGCAGGCCGCCTTCTCGCGGAAGTGCGCGCTCATCGCCGCCAAGGCTGCCGACGAGAAGAAGGCCACTGACATCATGGTGCAGGAAGTGCGCGACCTTATCGGCGTGACCGACTACTTCGTCATCGCCACGGCCGCCAACTCCCGCCAGGTGGACGCCATCATCGACGAGATCGAGGACAAGCTGCGCGAGGAGGCGTCCATCAAGCCCACCCACCGCGAGATGTCCGCCGACGGAAGCTGGTCGCTTCTGGATTACGGCAACATCGTCGTGCATGTGTTCATGCCCGAGACCCGCGAGTACTACCGCCTCGAGGCGCTGTGGAACGACGCGCCGGTGATCGACCTGGCCGCCGAGGCGGGGCTTGAGAACCTGCAGTACTCCGATCGCATCGCCAAGCTGCTCGGCCGCGAGGCGGCCCAGGGCGACGAGGCTTAAAGCTCCGAGGGCGTCCGACGGGCGATTGGGCCGGCGCGGCAGCGCGCAGAAAGGCAAGGGGCGCGAGGCGCGCATTCCGAGAAGAGAGACCCCTCCGCAACGGCGGAGGGGTCTTTTCTTGTGCCCGCGCCGACCGCCGCGGTTTCGCGGAAGTGCTCTCGCCTGACGCCCGCGCCGACCCCCACGGTTTCGCGGAAATGCTCTCGCGCGAACCGTGGAGAAACCGTGGCGGCGTCCCTGTTTCTTGTCGGCGCCGTCCCTCCTGGGGCGGCAACGGGCGCTGGCGGCTTTCTGCCGGTGGCGCGAGAGGACGGCGAGAGCCCGTCGCGCGGGTGCCGTTCGACTGCTTGTCGCTTGCATGGAGCGCGAATGGCGCTGGAGCTTTTCCGCAGATGACTGGAGACGCCTGCCGCGGGCCTTCCTCGCGCGTTCCTTGTGCTTGCGGGTGCCTTTTGCGAGGCTGCCTGTATGTTGCGGGCGGTTTGTCCGGGCGGCAATGGAAGGGGATCGGCGGCCTTGTGTTCCTTGCTGGTTGCCCGGACAGTCGGGGCCTCGTAAGGTGCGACCTGTTGTTAGCGAGGGCCGAAAGAAGAAGGAGATGCCCATGACCCGTTTCATCCAGCAGAGCGCTTGCGAGGGGAGGCGCCCCCACGGAGTGGTTCCCGACCGCCTGAGGAGCCGACCGCGCCTTCTGTCGCGGCTCCTCGAGGATCGCGGCGCCCTGCGCCTTGTCGTCGCGCCGCCGGGGTTCGGGAAGGCGACGCTCGCATTTGAGTACGCATCTGTGATGTTCCAGTTCGAGCACGTATTCTGGCTGCGCGGCTCGTCGCCCTGCTTCTTGCGGGATTTGGATGCGGGGGTGCTGGCCGAGGCGGTGCTTGAAGCCGACGAGCACGCCGCGCTGATGGTGGTGACCGATCTTCCGCTCCTTACCGATGATCGCGCCGAGGCCTTTGCGGAGGTCGTGGAGCGCTTGGCGGATGCGAACTGCGAGGTGATCGCCACGACAACGCGGGCCGATGCGCCGATGGAGCTGTTCGGCAGGCGCGTCGTCATCGGGGCCGCGGAGATGCTGGTAGCGCGGGAGGATTTGGAGGAGGAGCCCGAAGGGGTGACGGATCGGCGCCCCTTAGGGTTGGCCGAGCGCATTGCCGCCCTGCGATGGGGGTCTGCGACGCCGATCCAGCTGGTACTCGGCGCGAGCCGGGCGGGATGCACTCCGGAAGAGGAGCTTGCCCTGTGGGCCATGACGGTGCTCGGAAGGGGCACGATAGACGACGTGCGCGCGCTGCTCGGGGCGCGCCGGGCCGAGAAGGCCTGGGATGCTCTCGCTGCGCGTTGCCCTCTTGTGGGCATTTCCGCCGGCGAAGAGAGCTTCGCCGCGCTTTCCGTGTCCCTTGGGGAGGTGAGGGATCACGGGCGGGCGCGTCTTCAGGCGCTCGCCGAGACCTGCGGGTTCGCCGGTAGGGAGGAGGCGATGGAGGTTTTGGCGGAGCGCTTGATGGAGCGTGGGGAATGCGGACGCGCCGTGAGCGCGATGACGCTGCTGGCGCGCCGGCGGGCCCACGGCCGGTGGCTGGCGGCGAACGGCTGGGCGGCCCTGTGGGGCGGCGCGGCCGTCGAGGTGTGCGAGCTCTACGACTCGGCGACCCGCACCCAAATGGCAGCCCGTGCGGACATCAACGCCATGATCGCCTGGGCCTGGGCGCAGCGGGGCGATCGCGCGCGGGCCGATCAGTTCGCCCAGCGCAGCCTTGTCTCGGAGAGGAGCACGCCGCGAACGGTCCTCTCTGCGGCATTGGCGGCCTGGGAGGTGGGCAACGCGGCCACGCGCCGGGCCATGGAGGAGACGGTCGCCTCCTGCCTGGCTGAACTGGATGGCGCCGGGGGAGTCGAGCGCGAGGACGGTCTGGCCGAGCTGGTCGTGGTGGCGCATGGAGTACTGGCGCTGGGCCGCGGCGACGACGTCCTGGCGGTCTGGGCGTCCCGGGTCGGCGAAGCGCTGGACTGGGGAAGCGGCTCGCGCATCGACGTGGAGCGCCGGCTGCTCGGCGCCGCGGCGGCGCTGGAGGGCCTGGAGGCGACCGGGGCGCTGGGCGCCGGCGCCGATACGGCCATTGCCGGCCGACCCGAGCTGGTGCGGCTCGTCGCTTGCAGCCATCGCGCCCTGGACGCGCTGGTGGAGTGCGGCTGGAGCCTCGGCTTCGGAGCCTACCGGGCGGCCGCCGCGCTGGAGCGGGCGGGGGAGGTGCTCGAGGGCCTCGGCCTGCCGCGGCTTTCCGCTCCCGTGTCCGCCGCATTATTTGCGGCTCATGTCGAGAAGGGAGCGGCCCGCTCGCGCCGCGAGAAGTCTTCTGGAGCTCCTGTCGTCGAGGATCCCGAGCGCGGGCGCAGTTTGCCGGTGTCCAGCGCGCCCCGGACGGCGATGGCCGTCGCGCCCGAGGTGTCCGTGGAGCCGCTGCGCCTGAAGTTGTTCGGCACCATGGAAGTCGCTTTGGGGCGGCGCGACATCACCTATCAGTTCGAGGGCCGCCCGAAGACCCGTCTTCTGCTGGCGCTGCTCGCCCTGCACCGCGGGCGCGAGCTGGGACGCGACCAGATCGTCTCCATGTTGTGGCCCGCCGCCGACAAGCGCACGGGGGCGAAGAGCTTCTACCGCGTGTGGGGAGATCTGCGATCTCTCCTTTCCCAGCAGGGGTCGTGCCCCTACCTCATCCGCAGCCGCTACGGCTGCCGGCTCGATCCCGATTTGTTCGAGAGCGACCTAGACGAGTTCGAGGAGCTGATTCGCTGCCTTCTGTTCGGCCCTGCCGACGATATGGCCTGGGAGAGGGCCATAGCCACGATCCAAGGCTCCTTCGGCAGCGTGCTTCTGCCCACCGAGCGCAAGTGCGAGGCCATCGTCGTCTTCCGCGATCGCCTCGACGCGGAGTTCGTGGACGGCCTGGTGGCGGCTTCGCGGCGTCTTCTTGTCCGGGGGGAGCTCCAGGGGGCGCTGTGGCTCGCTCGGGAGGCCTTTCAGCGCGATGCGGGGCGCGAGGACGCGGCGGCGGCTCTCATGCGCGCGCAGATGGCCACCGATCAGCGCTCGGCCGCCGTACAGACGTTCTTCGCCTGCCGCGACCGCTTGTCGCGAACGCTGGGACTCGATCCCTCGCCGGCGCTGGCCGCCCTCTACCGGCAGCTGTTGGAAGGCGAGTTGTCTTTCGCCTAGGGGTGAGGCGGGCGAGGCGGCGAAACGAGCAGGAAGTGACACCAGGTTGACACGCTGCCTTCCGTACAGAAGGAGTACTATGGAACCTGACCGTTCCGCTTGGGAATGGGAACGTATTCGATTGCGCCCAGGGGCGGCCGCATCCCGGCCGCGGGCGCGCAGAGAAAGGGGGTGTGCAATGGAGGCTTTCGCTGATGTGGCGGTGCTCTCGCGCATTCAATTCGCGCTGACGGTGGCGTACCACTTCCTGTTCGTGCCGCTGTCCATCGGACTCGGGCTCATTCTGGCCATCAACGAGACCCGCTATTACCGCTCGCGCAAACCCGAGGACGCTGCGGCGACGAAATTCTGGGTGAAGGTGTTCACCGCGACTTTCGCCATCGGAGTGGCCACGGGCATCACCATGGAGTTCTCCTTCGGCACCAATTGGGCGAACTACTCGCGGTTCGTGGGCGATATCTTCGGAGCTCCTTTGGCCGCCGAGGCGCTGTTCGCCTTTTTCCTGGAGTCGGTCTTTCTGGGCGTGCTCCTGTTCGGGCGCGAGAGGGTGAGCCCGAAGTTCTACATGGTGTCCTCGTGGCTCGTGTGGGCCGGGTCGTGCCTGTCGGCGCTGTGGATCCTCATCGCGAACTCCTGGATGCAGACGCCGGCCGGCGCGGAGCTTAACGCCGACGGCACCGAGGCCGTCATCACCGACTTCTTCTCGGCGGCCTTCAACCCGTCCATCTTCGCCCGCTATACCCACACCGTGGACGCGCTGCTCATCATGGGCGCGTTCGTGGCCATGGCCGTGGCCGGCTGGTATATGCTTAAGGGCCGCAACGCCGAGTTCGCCATGAAGACCATGCGCATCGCCGCCGTGGTGGGCATCGTGACCTCCTGCGCCATGATCGTGTTCGCCCATTCCTCCGCCGTGGTGGTGTGGAACGAGCAGCCCACCAAGCTCGCCATGATGGAGGGCATGTACGATTCCGAGGTGCCCCCGCTGTACGCCGTGGGCATTGTGGATGAGGACAACCAGGAGGTCATCGCTCCCTTCGCCATTCCCGGCGGCACGAGCTTTCTGGCCACGGGCAACTTCGAGACGGAGTATCCGGGCTTAAACGAGCTCGCCCAGACCGAGGAGTACGGCGACATGGTGGTGGAGGACATGCCCGTGGGGCTCGTGTTCCAGAGCTACCACCTCATGGTGGCCATGTACGGGCTCATCATGCTGACGGGCATTCTCGTGCTCGTGTTCACCTTCAAGGGCGGCCGCATCGCGAAGATGCGCTGGTTGCAGTGGGCGGCGGTGCTTTCGCCCATCTGGCCGTTCATCGCCATTCAGACAGGTTGGATCACCGCCGAGGTGGGGCGCCAGCCCTGGGTGGTGTACCCGTCGGTCACCGGCCCCGACGGCGTGTCGCTGCTGACGGCCGACGGCATCTCCATGTCGGTGTCGGCGCCGGAGCTGTGGCTGACGCTGGGCCTGTTCGTGCTCGTGTATCTGGTGCTGCTCATCGGGTGGGCGCGGGTCATCGGCCGCTTCATCAAGGAAGGGCCGGTTGCCGAGGGCGCTGCTGCCGCCGATGCGGCCGCAGTCGCCGTGGTCGCCGCCGACGCCGAGGGCGATGTCGTCGTTGCGGAGGCCGTCGCCGCCGCGGGCGATAGCGAGAAGGAAGGTGAGTAGCCATGATGGAGTTCTTAAGCGTGCTGTGGTTCTTCCTCATCTTCGTGCTCATCGCGGGCTATTTCGTGCTTGACGGGTTCGATCTGGGCATCGGCGTGCTGTCGCCCTTCATCGCGAAAAACGACGAGGAGCGCGCGGTGCTGCGCCGGGCCATCGGTCCTGTGTGGGACGGCAACGAGGTGTGGCTGCTCACGGCGGGAGGTGCGCTGTTCGCCGCCTTCCCGGACGCCTATGCCACGACGTTCTCCGGGTTCTACCTGGCCGTCATGCTGGTGTTGTTCGGCCTTATCGTGCGCGCCGTGTCCTTCGAGTTCCGTGCCGGCGATCCGTCCTGGGGAAAGCTCTGGGACGCGTGCTTCTTTGTGGGCTCGCTGCTTCCGGCGCTGCTGCTCGGCGTGGCGGTGGGCAACATCTTCGCCGGCATCCCCATGGACGCCGCGGGCGATTACGCCGGCGTGCCTCTGATCGGCCTCATCACGCCTTTCACGCTGCTGACGGGGCTTTTGGGCCTGGCGATGTTTTTGGCCGCCGGCGCCTGCTGGGCCGCGCTGAAGGCGCCGCTGCCCTCTTACCTTCAGGCCCGCGCCGCACGGCTGCGCCTGCCCCTGCAAGTGATCGCGCTTGTTCTGTTCGCCGTGGTGTCCGTGTACGCCCTCGTTCTTGTCGGGCCCGAGATGGATCCGAACTTGGGCATCCTGCGGTGGCTGTTCGTGGCGCTGGTGGTGGTGGGGCTGCTGGCCTCGCTCGTCGTGGGCAAGACGTCCGGGGACGACCTGAAGGCGTTTCTGGCTCAGTCCGCGTCCATGATCGCGCTCGTGGCGCTTCTGGCCTGTTCCATGTTCCCCGTGCTCGTGAACGCCACGGCCGATTCCGTGGGGCCGGCCATCACCTTGGCCAACGCCGCATCGTCGGAGCTGTCGCTCGCCTGGATGACCATCATCCTGTGCATCGGGCTTCCGCTCGTTCTCGTGTACCACGTGGTCATCTACCGCACCTTCCGCGGCCGCGTGAACCCCGCCGATCTGGAGGAGTACTAGTCTCTTCCGCGGCATTTACCGGGGCGTTGCGGGGTGCTCGCTTGCATGGGCCGAAGTCTCCGCCATCATGTTTCTGGGGGAGGGGGCGGCCCGATGCCCGGGCCTTGTGAGTCTCGCATTGGTGGGCGGCGATGTCTCGTCAGGAGAGGTGCCGCCATGATGCTTGGGTCTCGCGGGACGCTTCGTCGTTGTTGACGTACTTTCGGGGAGGACCTGCTATGGCGGGCCCTCCCCGTTTTTCCGCCGCTCTGTCCGGGCTACTTCGCACTTGCCTGCAGCTTGCGTTTGGCCTGGCCTGGCCCCCTCAGTCTGCAGTTTGCGCCCAGGTCTCCCCGGTTTCTCCTGCCTGCAGCTTGCGCCCGGATCCTTCTGGCCTATCTGCCTGCAACCCGCGCCCGGGCCTCCCCGATCCCGCTGTTGGCTATTTTGCCTCTGGCGGTCTTGCTCCTGCCAACCTTTGCCAAATTCTCGGACGACAATTTCGAGTTGTTAGGCTTTTGTTCGGCGCTATGCCGAGGTAGATCGCCATGACGTTCATCAATGCGTCCGAGCATGGTGAATACCCCCAGGTCAGAGATGTGATGTGGAAAATGAGATACCGTAGGGGGTGGGGCTGCTGTCTGCGAAACTCTAACAACTCGAAAATCTTGCGCCATTTTAGTTCACTGATTGAAATGCTTTGAGCCCAGATGGCATGGGCTTCCGCTTGCCCTTGTGTGCTTTGATCCCGGACGGAGTGGGCCTCCGTTTGTCCTTGTCCTGAGTTTGCCTCTGTGACCAATTGCTCGACTACCGCATCTTTCGCAGACGAATTTCCCTCTGGTATATTTCGCTCGATTGTGATATAGCATACAGTAATACACTACTAAGTAAAGGAGGGGAAATGCGGTGCATCTGCTTAAGTCATGAGACTGCTTTGGAATTCTGGAGGTTGTGGTCCGCTCGCAATGGCATTGCCTTGCATCTTTTCCATTGCCGTAAGACGATGCAGACCGATGATCTGCCTTTTCGGATCTTTCCGTCATCGGCCGTTCTGGTGGATTCGTCCTCAGCAAAACGCACCGTTGTCGAAATCATTGATGGTGCGCTAGAGGATGGTGTGCCGGAAGAACTCGCTGAGCTGCTTGGCGCTTGTCGCGTTGTCTTGTCGGAGACGCATTCGTCGAAGCGCTCGGAAGAGTCTGGAATCGCTGATAGTTCGAGTGGTGCCGGAAAAGTTCTCCATGTGCTCGGACATCGCAAGCCCGGGGTGCGTACTGCGGACGGGTTGACGTATCACCACAGCTCGGCAACATATCCGAAAGGGTCTTTCCCGAAAATCACGCGGGGTGTGTACGTTTGTGTTCCGGAACTCGTTTTTGCCCAGATGGCATCGTTGCTTCCCTTTGGCGCGCTTCTGTCATTGGGTTATGAGCTATGCGGTTGCTATCCTGTCGAGGCCAGCGAGTATCTTGTGCGGCATCCGCTCTGCTCGCCGAATCGGCTGGTTGCCTTCTGCAGCCATTTGCGTGGCTTCAAAGGGTCGGCGGCAGCGAAGACGGCTGCGCGATACGTTCTGGCAAAGTCGGCTTCGCCAGCTGAGACGTCCTTGGCGATCATAGCGACTGCGCCACGTAATTACGGCGGATTCGGCATGAGGGGTGCGCGTCTTAATGAGCCGGTCAAGTTGAGGCGAGAGGCGGAGCGCATTGCCCATGACTCGTCGTTGGTATGCGATGTGCTATGGCCCGAGCGCGGTGTGGCACTTGAATACGATAGCTCGCAGTTCCATGGGAGCAGCTTGAGCCTTTCCCGTGATTCGCGTCGCAGGAGCGCGCTGGCTGCTCAGGGATTGGAGATAAGATCAATCACGGCGAGTCAGCTTGAGAATGTTTTCGAATTCCAAGAGACAATTCTGCATGCATTTCGCGCAGCTGGTTGTGATTTCAAGCGGCTCAACGGAAAGCAACTCGATCGCCATATGAGGCTTCGCAGCGAACTGCGCAAGTGCGTGTGAGGAGGTGGGGCGAAGCGGGCGGCCGAGGCGAAAGGCCGAGATGCGAGGCTGAACCAAATGCACTAACGCCATGACTTTGTTCATTTGTCATACCTGAGACAATGTCTGGTTTGGTTTGAGGCAAAAATTTTGAGTTGTTAGACGTTTGCGGAGCTGGCGCTCGCATAAATCTGAAATCTAAACGACTGTATATGCTAAAGTATTTAAAAAATATCTTAATACGTATATCAATCTCAAAACCACTACGGGGTAGAGTGATGTGAATTGGCTCTAAACTCTAACAACTCGAAAAAAAGAAGCATCTGGTTAGGAGAGATTGGCCGGTGGTCGATTTCCAGCGATTTCCGCGAAGACTGTAAGGCTGTATGAGAGTGGGCTTTCGAGGGAGATGTCGTCGGGAAAAGCAGTGGCAACGATTGAAGAAGTGACGCGAAGGGCCGGGGTGTGACGGTGCAGGAGTGCGAAGGGGCCGGGGTGCGATGGCGCTGGAGCGCGAAGGGACTGGAGTGCGAAGGGGCCGGGGTGCGATGGCGCTGGGGTGCGAAGGGACTGGAGTGCGACGGGGCTGCGCCGCGAAAGGGGCCGGGTGCGACGGTGCGGGATGGTGCGGGACGGCACTGGACGGCACAACCGGGCGCAACCGGGCGCAGAAGGGGGTCTCGCCGCCTTGCAAACCCTGTGAAATTGGGCGCGCCACCTGCGCTCTGTGGTAGAGTGGAGCAGATTTGCACCGAGGCGGCCCGCGCGGCCGCCCAACGAAGGCGACGGGAGTTGTTGAAGGGGAGGCGATCGCCGACCCCATGACCGCTCGCCGACCACAGAAAGAAGACGCAACCTATGGGATTTCTCTCCAAACTGCTCACGATGGGCGAGGGCAAGCAGCTGAAGCGCTACCAGGCCAAAGTCGATAAGATCAACGCGCTGGAACCGGAGTTCCAGGCGCTTTCCGATGAGGAGCTGGCCGCTAAGACGCAGGAGTTCCGCGAGCGCTACGCCGCCGGCGAGAGCCTGGACGATTTGCTCCCCGAGGCCTTCGCCGCCGTACGCGAGGCTTCCGTGCGCACCATCGGGCTTCGCCACTTCGACGTGCAGCTCATCGGCGGCATGGCCCTGAACGAGGGACAGATCGCCGAGATGAAGACTGGCGAGGGCAAGACGCTCGTGTCCACCCTGGCCGGCTATTTGAACGCCATTCCCGGGCACAACGTGCACATCGTGACCGTCAACGATTATCTGGCCCGGCGCGACTGCGAGTGGATGGGCCAGATCTACCGCTTCCTCGGCATGAAGACCGGCCTTATCCAGAACGGCATGCCGCCGGCGGCGAAGAAGCCCGCCTACGAGGCCGACGTCACCTACGGTACCAACTCCGAGTTCGGCTTCGACTACCTGCGCGACAACATGGTCACGCGCGGCAGCTCGCGGGTGCAGCGCGGGCACCACTTCGCCATCGTCGACGAGGTGGACTCCATCCTGATCGATGAGGCCCGCACCCCGCTCATCATCTCCGGCGCCGGCACCCAGGCCGCCGACACCTACAAGAAGTTCGCCCGGGTCATGCCCGGCCTCAAAGAGGGCGTCGACTTCGACATGGACGAGGCCAAGCGCACCATCAACGCTACGGAGAGCGGCCTTGAGAAGATCGAGGTTATGCTCGGCATCGAGAACATCTACGCCGACCCGTCCGGCCAGCTGGCGAACCACCTGCAGCAGGCGCTGAAGGCCCAGTTCCTCTTCCATCGCGATGTCGACTACGTCGTCATGGACGGCGAGGTGAAGATCGTCGACGAGTTCACCGGCCGCATCATGGAGGGGCGCCGCTACTCCGAGGGCCTGCACCAGGCGCTCGAGGCCAAAGAGCACGTGCTCGTGCGCGAGGAGAACCAGACGCTGGCCACCATCACGCTGCAGAACTACTTCCGCCTCTACGACAAGCTCTCCGGCATGACCGGTACCGCCATGACCGAGGACGCGGAGTTCCGCCAGATCTACAAGCTGCCGGTCATGGCCATTCCTCCCAATAAGCCGGTCATCCGCGTCGACGAGAACGATCTGGTGTACCGCACCATCGACGGCAAGTTCAACGCCGTGGCCGACGACATCGCCGCGCGCCACGCGAAGGGCCAACCGTGCCTGATCGGCACCGTGTCCATCGAGAACTCCGAGAAGCTCTCGCGGCTTCTGGACAAGCGAGGCATCAAGCACGAGACGCTGAACGCCAAGCACCACGAGCGCGAGGCGCATATCGTGGCCCAGGCCGGGCGCCTTGGCGCCGTCACCATCGCCACCAACATGGCCGGCCGCGGTACCGACATCCGCTTGGGCGGCGAGCCGGACATGCTCGCCGAGGACCTGCTGCGCGAGCGCGGGTTCGACGTGGACGCCCAAGAGGGCGACGAGGAGGCGCGCGGCCCCATCCCATCGGCGGCCGACCGCGCCGACGCCCTTACCCGCGCCCGCGAGATCTGCGACGCGGAGCAGGAGCAGGTGCTCGCCGCCGGGGGACTCTGCGTCATCGGCACCGAGCGCCACGAGTCCCGCCGCATCGACAACCAGCTGCGCGGCCGTTCCGGCCGTCAGGGCGACCCGGGCGTGACCCAGTTCTACCTCTCGCTGGAAGACGATCTCATGCGTCTGTTCGGCGGCTCGAAGATGGACTCCATCGCGCACATGATGGAGAAGACCAACCAAGAGGACGACATGCCCATCCAAGCCGGCATGGTGTCGAAATCCATCGAGAGCGCCCAGCGCCAGGTGGAGTCCATGCACTTCGCCGCCCGTAAGAACGTGTTGGAATACGACGATGTCATGAACCTCCAGCGCAAGGCCATCTACGAGGAGCGCAACGCCATCCTGGACGGCAAGTCCATGACCGAGCGCATTCCCGGCATCATCCGCGACGCCGTGGACGCCATCGTGGGGGAGTGCTGCCCCGGGAATTCCGCCAGCGACGACTGGGACGTGCGCGCCATCGACCTGTGGGCCGCGAACATGACCGGCTGCAACGATTTCTCCGTGGCGAAGGTCGATCACGAGGACGAGGCGGAAAACGTCGCCGAGGCTTTGAACGACTTCCTCACCTGGATTTACGAGCAGAAGAGCGAGCAGCTGGGCCACGACCTCATGGAGAACCTCTCCGCCCAGGTGATGCTGCGCATCATCGACACGCGCTGGATGGCGCATCTGCAGGAGATGGACTATCTGAAGACCGGTATCGGTCTGCGCGCCTTCGGCCAGCGCGACCCGCTCGTGGAATACAAGAACGAGGCCTACAACGCCTTCCAGAATCTGACGAGCTCGATGTACGACGACTACCTGCGCACGTTGCTGCGCCTGGAGATCGCCGCGAAGCCCGCGGCGGAGGGCGCCCCCGCCGGTGCCGGCCGCCCGGCCCCCGCGGCCCTGGCGGAGCAGGAGGACCCGCTGGCCCGCAAGATGAGCTACTCGGCGCCGGAACAGGCTCTGGAGGAGTCGAGCATCCGCGGTCGCCACGCCGCCGCGGCCCGCGCCGCCTCCGGTGTTCCCGCCGCGCCTCCGCGCCCTGCCGCCGGCAAGCCCCAGACCTACGTCAAGGACAAGGAAGACCCCTACGCCAACGTGGGGCGCAACGATCCCTGCCCCTGCGGTTCCGGCAAGAAGTTCAAGAAGTGCCACGGCCAGAACCTTTGACGCACACTCAACTAAGGTTGAGCGAAGCGGGATGCGGGGTGCCGCTCACCAAGCGAGTTCCGCAGATGGTATCGAAGGCGGTAAGCGAAGGGGAGCAGTAGCCTTGACGCCTTCGATACCAGCGAGGACTGTCTGAGCGACTGAGCGGTATCCCGCAGCCCGCCCCCGGTGAGTTTCAAGGAGATTTAGATCAAGGCATGGAACTGAGAGACATTCAGAAGGAGATCGAGAAGGCGCAGGGTCGGCTGTCCGATGCCTTCTCGTTCTTGCGTATCGAGGAGAAGCGCGACGAGCTGGCCGCGCTGGACGAGGAGACGGCCCGTCCGGACTTTTGGAACGACGCGGCGACGGCCCAGGCGGTCTCGAAGAAGGCGGCGGGGCTTCGCGCCACCATCGAGGACTACGAGCGGGCCTGCGGTCTTCTGGACGACGCGTCGGCGGCGTGCGAGCTGGCCGGCGACGATGCGGCCTTCGCCGAGGAGGCCGAGCACACGGTCGCCGAGCTGACGGCGCTTCTCGACCAGCTGGAGATCGAGTCCTGGTTCTCCGGCGAGTTCGACGAGGGCGACGCCATCCTCACGGTGAACCCCGGGCAGGGCGGCCTCGAGGCCCAAGACTGGACCCGCATGCTCTACCAGATGTACGTCCACTACGCCGAGGACAAGGGTTGGAAGGTGACGGTGCTCGATCTGGTGCCCGGCGAGGGCATAGGGCTCGATCGGGCCACCATCCAGATCGAGGGCCGCTACGCCTACGGCATGCTGCGCAGCGAGATCGGCATCCACCGTCTCGTGCGCATCAGCCCCACCGACGCCAAGAAGCGCCGCCAGACCACCTTCGCCTCGGTGGAGGTGCTGCCGGTCATCGCCGACGACATCGAGGTCGACTTGAACCCCGCCGACGTGCGGGTGGACGTGTACCGCTCCAGCGGTCCGGGTGGCCAGTGCGTGAATACCACCGACTCGGCCGTGCGCCTTACCCACGAGCCCACGGGCATCGTGGTGACCTGCCAGAACGAGAAGAGCCAGCTGCAGAACAAGGAGGCCGCCTTCCGCGTGCTGCGCGCCAAGCTCTACGAGCTGGAGGAGCGCAAGCGGGCCGAGGAGCTGGACGAGCTGCGCGGCGAGCGCATGGATAACTCCTTCGGCAGCCAGATTCGCAACTACGTGCTCTTCCCGTACCAGCTCGTGAAGGATCTCCGAAGCGGCGTTGAGACGGGAAATGTGGACGCCGTCCTTTCCGGCGCCCTGGAACCTTTCGTCATCGGGTATCATACGTGGAGAGTAGCCAACTCCTAGCAGCGAACGGGAAAGGGAAGCTTATGGATACTGCCGCCTTGCAGGCGAAGGCCACCGACATTCGCAAGGATATTCTGACCATGATCACGGAAGCGGGCAGCGGGCACCCGGGCGGGTCGCTCTCCTGCACCGATATCCTCACGGCGCTGTACTTCGGCGGCGTCATGGACTACAACCCGGCCGACCCGCACAAGCCCGGCCGCGACCGGTTCATCCTGGCCAAGGGGCACGCGGCCCCGGCGCTCTACGCGACGCTGGCCCACGCCGGCTTCTTCCCGACCGACGAGCTGCACACCCTGCGCAAGCTCGGCACGCGCCTGCAGGGGCATCCCGATTCCAACCTGCTGCCCGGCGTGGAGGTGTCCACCGGCTCGCTCGGCCAGGGGCTTTCCGTGGCCGCGGGCCTTGCGGCCGGCCTGCGCCTGACCGGCGAGGACGGCCTCGTCTTCACGGTGCTCGGTGACGGCGAGTGCGAGGAGGGCCAGGTGTGGGAGGCGGCCATGTTCGCCGCCCATCAGAAGCTCGGGCGCCTCGTGGCCATCATCGACAACAACGAGCTGCAGATCGACGGCTGCATCCACGACGTGTGCGATCCGGGGGATTTGGGCGAGAAGTTCGCCGCCTTCGGCTGGGACGTGCAGCGCGTCTGCGGGCACGACATCCCCGCGCTCGTCGAGCTTTTCGGCCGCATCAAGGCCGAGGCGGCCGATACGGCCCGTCCGGTGTGCGTGATCGCGCGCACGGTGAAGGGCAAGGGCGTCTCCTTCATGGAGAACCAGGCCGGCTGGCACGGCAAGGCGCCGAAGTCCGAGGAACTTGAGAAGGCTCTGGCGGAGCTGTCCGCCGACGCGGAATAGGAGGCCCGTCATGGTGAAACTCGCAAACACCGAGACCGCTGCCCAGAAGAAGGCCACGCGCGCCGCGTACGGCGCCACGCTCGCGGAGCTCGCCACCGAGGGCGTGCCCGTCGTGGCCGTGGACGCCGACCTGACCGGCTCGACCACCACCAAGAAGCTCGCCGACGCGGGATACGCCGGGCGCCTGTTCAACTGCGGCATCGCCGAGCAGAACATGATCGACGTGGCCGCGGGCCTCTCGCTGGCCGGCAACATCGCGTTCACGGGCTCCTTCGCCGTGTTCGGCACCGGGCGCGCCTACGACCAGATTCGCAACACCGTGTGCTACTCGAACCTGAACGTGAAGATCGCCCCCACCCATGCGGGCATCTCCGTGGGCCCCGACGGCGGCTCGCACCAGATGCTCGAGGACGTCTCCCTCATGCGCGGCCTTCCCGGCATGCGGGTGCTCGTGCCCGCCGACTACGCCGCCGCCCGCGCCGCCCTGCGCCTCGCTGCCGCCACGCCGGGCCCCGTCTACGTGCGCATGGGCCGCGCCGCCGTGCCCTGCGTCTACGACGACGAGGTGGAGCTGGAAATCGGGCGCGCCTACGTGCTGCGCGAGGGGAGCGATGTCACCATCGTGGCCAACGGCGTGGAGATCCGCGAGGCGCTCGCCGCCGCCGACGCGCTGGCCGCCGACGGCATCTCCGCCGAGGTCATCGATGCGTTCTCGGTGAAGCCGCTCGATGGGGCGACCATTCTCGAATCGGTGGCGAAGACCCGTTGCGTCGTGACGGCCGAGGAGCATTCCGTCATCGGAGGCTTGGGCTCGGCGGTCTGCGAGCTTCTGGCCGGCGCCGACCCCGTGTGCGTGGAATGCGTGGCCGTGCGCGACCGTTTCGGCAAGTCCGGCGAGTTCGAGGAACTGCTCGGCTATTTCAACATTGACGCTACGGCCATTGTTGAAGCTGTGAAAAAGGTTCGTGAGCGCGCGGGCCTTTGCTAAAATACTTCAGTCTCAGTAACGAACAACCTGAACGGAGCAAGCTGTGACGAACGAACGGAACCAGGGAATTCCTGGTCATGCCGGCCGTCACGCCGGCGCGCCGGCCCAGGGCAACAACCCGCGCGCCCGCGCGGCGGCGCCCCAGCCCGGCCACGCCCAGAAGGCGTCGATGACCTCCCAGCTGTCCCAGGCTTTGCCCATGCTCGAAGTGGACGAGATGGCCGCCCCCATGGGCGCGCCGGTCATCACCTTCGATCATGTGACCAAGACCTACCCGGCCCAGCCGAAGAAGCCCGCCTTAAGCGATGTGACCCTGCAGATCTTCGCCGGCGAGTTCATCTTCCTCGTGGGCCACTCCGGATCTGGCAAATCCACCTTCATCCGCCTGCTCACCCGCGAGATCAAGCCCACCTCGGGCAAGATCTACGTGGCTGACGAGGATCTGACCACCATGCGCAACTGGCGCGTGCCCTACCTGCGGCGCAACATCGGCTGCGTGTTCCAGGACTTCAAGCTCCTGCCGAACAAGACGGTCTTCGAGAACGTCGCCTTCGCCCTGGAGGTTATCGGCAAGAGCCGGCACGTCATCAAGACGCAAGTGCCCGAGGTGCTGCGCCTCGTGGGCCTCTCCGACAAGCTGAACAGCTATCCCGATCAGCTTTCCGGCGGCCAGCAGCAGCGCGTCTCCATTGCGCGCGCCATCGTGAACCGGCCGCCTCTGCTCATCTGCGACGAGCCCACGGGAAATCTGGATCCGCAGACCTCCCGCGGCATTATGGATCTGCTCGAGCGCATCAACCGCACGGGCACCACGGTGCTCGTGGCCACTCACGATCGCGAGATGGTCGACAACATGCGCCGTCGCGTCATCGCGCTCGACCGCGGGCATCTCACCCGCGACCAGGACCGGGGGGTGTACGGCTTCGATGTCTAGTCTCTTCTACTTCTTCAAGGAGTCGCTCCAGGGCTTCGCGCGCAACCTCTCCACGACGCTCGGCTCCATCATCACCATCTTCCTGTCGCTGCTCATCATCGGCGTGTTCCTCGTGGGCGGCACCATTGTGGAGCGCCTCGTGTCCTCCATCGAGGACGAGGTCTCCATCACCGCCTACGTGGCCGACGATGCGCCACAGGAGTCCATCGACGCCGTCACCGCGATGATCCAGGGCATGGACGGCGTGGAAAGCGTCGGCTTCACCACCAAGGAGCAGGCGCTGGAGAACTTCAGCAACTCCATGACCACCAACCCCGAGATCATCGAGCAGCTGGACGGAACGAACCCGCTGCCCGCCTCCATCGACGTGAGCCTCGCCGACCCGCAGAAGGTCGACGAGATCGCCGCCGCCATCGAGGCCGACGAGACGTTCCGCTCCATCTGCGACGAGCCCGACAACCCGGCCGATTCGCTGAAGTACGGCCAGAAGACGGTGGACCGCCTGTTCTCGGTGACCAAGTACGTGCGCTATTTGGGCGTGGCCCTGGTGCTGCTGCTCGTGTTCATCGCGCTCGTGTTCATCAACAACACCATTCGTCTGGCCATCATGGCCCGGCGCAAGGAGATCGCCATCATGCGTCTGGTGGGCGCGTCCAACGGGTTCATCCGCGGGCCCTTCCTCATGGAGGGCGCCCTGCACGCCCTTATCGGCTCGCTTCTGGCCGTGGGCGTCCTGCAGGTGCTGCGCATGTACGGCATCCCGAAGCTGCAAAGCGCCCTGTCCTTCCTCTCGCTGGACGTCTCGGGCAACACCTACATCATGATCTACATCGTGCTGGTGGTAGCCGGTCTCGTAATCGGCCTTCTCGGCTCCGCTTTCGCCATGAGGCGGTACCTGAAGGTGTAGAATCTTGTCTTAAAGGTTTGGAACGTCGGCGCGACCCCCGCGGCACTGATGAGCCGAGGGGGTCGCGCTTTTCAGATTGACGGAGTCACGTGCAAGGAGCGGCCATGGCCAAAGAACGCAACGGGCGGCATCTCACCCCCAACCCCCGGGCCCGCAGCGAGCGGCGGGTCGATCAGGCGACGAGCCACGGTCTGCTCCGCGTGTTCCTCGCGGTCATCCTCGTCGCCGTCTCCTTCGTCGGGGGCTTCGCCCTGCGCAGCCAGACCGAGCTGGTGGCGAGTTGGGGCATCCCGGTTTCCGATGGCGAGCGGGAGGCGCTTGCGGCTGCGGCGGCCAACAACACCTTCGAGTCCGTCTCGGCCCGGGTGGGCGATGTGGAGGACATCCTCTCCACGTACTCCATGGACGAGATCGACCTTACGGCGGCCACCTATTCCATGCTCGACGACTTGATGAAGTCCACGGGCGACCCCTACGCCACCTACTACAACCCCGATCTGTACAACACCTACATCAAGGAGACCACCGAGCGCAGCTACGCCGGCATCGGCGTGGTGTTCGCCGACTACAACGGGCGCGCCTACGTGTCGGATGTCTTCGAGGGCTCCGAGGCCGAGGCCAAAGGCGTGCAGCAGGGCGACTTCCTCACCTCCATCGACAGCGAGGACGTATCGGCCTGGTCGATGACCGAGGTGGTGAACGCGCTGGCCAAAGACGAGGGCGCGACGGTGTCGGTGACCTGGATGCGCCCGGTGAGCCTGGACGCCCAGACCGGCGAGCAGTTCACCACGACGCTCACTTGCAAGGTCTACGAGGAGGCGAACCTCTCAACCGCGCTTTCCGACGGCGTGGGCGTCGTGAAGGTGCGCCAGATCTCGAGCAACGCCGCGGAGCTGGTGGACCAGGCGACGAAATCGCTCATCGAGCAGGGGGCCGGGGCCATCGTGCTCGATCTGCGGGACAACGCCGGCGGATACCTCACCCAGGCCGTCGATATCGCGAGTCTGTTCGTGAACTCCGGCGTCCTCGTGCAGATTCAGGGCAACGATGGGCCGGCCACCACCAAATCGGCCGCGGGCGACGCGCCGTACAAGGACGTGCCGCTTGTCGTGGTGGTGAACCGCTACACGGCCGCCGCCGCCGAGGTGCTCGCCGCGTCGCTGCAGGACAACGAGCGGGCCGACGTGGTGGGGGAGACGAGCATGGGCAAGGGCTCGGTGCAGGTGGTGCGCGAGCTGGACTTCGGCGGGGCTGTGCGCTACACCGCCGCCTACTACCTCACGCCCCAGGGCGAGCCTATCGACAACGTGGGTATCGTGCCCCAGGTGGGGGTGGTAAACGGCGAGGGGGAGGATGGAGCGGACTCCCAGCTGGCCACCGGCATCGACATCGCCCGCTCGCTCATTCCGGCGGCCTAGGATCGGCCGCGCAACGTGCACGGGCGCCTTCGCGTCTCGTAAGGGAAGGGAGATAGGGTGAGCCGCAACAGGAAGCACACGCGCCGCCGCCCCAAGGCGAATCCCCGGGGCGTTCTCACCGTGAGCGCCGGCGGCTTCGGTTTCGTGCAGACGGCCGAGGGGGAGTACTTCATCCCCGCCTCGGGCCTCGTCGGCGCCTTCGACGGCGATCTGGTGGAAATCGCGCCTCTGCGGGCCGGGGCATCGAAGGGGCGGCGAGTCACGGATGACGACGGGGATATGACGGGTCGTCCCGCCGCCCGGGTGCTCTCGGTCGTCGACCGAGCCCACGACACGCTGGTGGGGCGCTACGAGGTGGCCGAGCCCTTCGGGGTGGTGGTCCCCGCAGATCCGCGCATTCCCTACGACGTGTTCACCATGCGCGCCGAGTCGCCCGAGGTGCCCGACGGGGCGCTCGTGCGCGTGCGCATCGCCCAGTTCCCGACGCGCCGCAGCGCCGCCACGGGCTTTGTGGAAGAGGTGCTCGCCGATACCTCCGACGCGCCGGGGGCCGGCATCGACCTCATCGTCGGCCGCCACAAGCTGGAGACGGTGTTCTCGGAGGGGGCTCTGGCTGACGCGGCCGCGGCGACCTTGGATGCGGAGGGGGCCCTGGCCGCCGGCTACCGCGATTTGCGCGACCGCTTCACCTTCACCATCGATCCGGCCGACGCCAAAGATTTCGACGATGCGCTGTCCTTGGATTATCTGGAAGGGGAGGGGCTGTGGCGGCTCGGCGTGCACATCGCCGACGTGAGCCACTACGTGCCCTGGGGCTCCTCGGTCGATTTGGACGCGCGTCGGCGCGCCACGAGCGTGTATCTGGCCGACCGCGTCATCCCCATGCTGCCCCCGGCTCTTTCCGACGAGCTGTGCTCGCTCGCGCCCGGCGCCGAGCGGCGTTCCATGACGGCCGACCTGTTCCTGAACGATGAGGGAGAGCTCGTGCGCTTCTCGCTGTACCCGGCCCTCATCCGCTCGGACGCGCGCCTTTCCTACGGCGAGGCCGACGACATCCTCGTCGACTACAAGGCCGCCATCGCCGCCGGGGGCGATATTGCCTGGCGGCTCGTGGAATGCTCGCGGCTCGCCCGCGCCCGGGAGGCGGCCCGCGCCCGGGCCGGCGGCATCGACTTCGCCACGACCGAGGCCAAGGTGATCCTCGATGCGGAGGGACGGCCGACCGACATCGCGCTGCGCCGCAAGACCGACGCCACGCGCCTGGTGGAGGAGGCCATGATCCTGGCCAACGAGACCGTGGCCGGCTACCTGGAGCGGCGCGGCTTTCCCTGCCTGTACCGCGTCCACGAACCTCCGGCCTCCGATGCCTTGGGCTCGCTCATTCCCGTGTTCCAGGAGTTCGATTGGTTCGAAAGGCCCATGGAGGCGCGGCTGGTGGCGGGGGATCCGAAGGTCATCCAGGAGATTTTGGCGGCAAGCGCGCCCCGCAGCGAGGGGGAGCTTGTCAGCTCGCTTCTGCTGCGGGCCATGAAAAGGGCCGACTACCGGCCCGAGAACCAGGGCCATTACGGGCTTGCCAGCGAGGTGTACTGCCATTTCACGAGTCCCATCCGCCGCTACCCCGATTTGGTGGTGCACCGTATGCTGCGCGCCGCGCTCACGCGCCGTCCGGAGAAATTCGACCAGGAGGTGGCGGCGCTTCCCTGGATCGCCGAGCACTCCTCGGCCATGGAACGGGTGGCCGAGGCGGCGGCCCGCGAGTCCCAGGAGCTGAAGATGGTCGAGTACCTGGCCGCATTCGTGGGACAGTCCTTCTCGGCCGTGATCTCCGGCGTGGCGGCCTGGGGACTCTACGTGCGCCTCGATTGCACGGCCGAGGGCATCCTTCCCGTGCGGGCCTTGGGCGACGAGTACTTCGTCTTCGACCCGGTGCGCTACACGCTTGTGGGCGACGAGTCGGGAAAGGTCTACCGGCTGGGCCAGCGCGTCGCCGTCACGCTGAAGAGCGCCGACGCGACCACCGCCTCCCTGGAGTTCGTGCTGGCCGGTAGCCGTTAAGGGCCGAGGAGCCGGCCTCGCAGGGCGCCTGCCGCAGATGACCGCAGCTTAACAGGTCGTCAAGGGGTCATCGTCGGATGGGCTCATCGCGAGGCGGCGACGGCTGCGGCACGGTATGGTGGATGCACGCGCAAGACCCGATGAAGGGAGATTCACCATGAGTTTCATCGATAAGATGAAGGAAGCCGGCGAGGACATCAAGGAGGCGTTCCAGGACGGCGCCCACGATTTGGCCGATAAGGCGGGCGACCTGAAGGACGCCGCTGCCGAGAAGGCCGCCGACTTGAAGGATGCTGCCGCCGAGAAGGCCGGCGATCTGAAGGACGCCGCCGCCGACGCCGCCGCCAAGGCCAAGGACGCCGCCGCCGACGCCGCCGAAAAGGCCAAGGATGCGGCTGATACCGCCAAGGAGAAGGCTGCCGATGCCGCCGATGCCGCCAAGGACAAGGCTGACGACGCCAAGAAGGCCGCCGAGGACAAGTAACGCGCCGGACGCTCCGGGCCACAGTGTTCGGGGCGCTTGGATGGAAAAGGGAAAGCCCGCTGCTTGGAAATCCCCGAGCAGCGGGCTTCTCTGTTCTGTTAGCATGATCTCTCGTGAAAAATCAGCGGTCGTGCTCGTCGGGGCGCGGCTCGTTTAAAGGAGACGTTATTGGAACGTGAGCGATTCGGCAGCCGTCTGGGGTTCATCCTCATCTCCGCTGGCTGCGCCATAGGCCTCGGCAACGTCTGGCGCTTCCCCTACATCACCGGCGAGTACGGAGGCGCGGCCTTCCTCGTCATGTACCTGGTCTTTCTGGTGGTCTTGGGCCTGCCCATCATGGTCATGGAGTTCGCTGTGGGCCGCGGTTCCCAGCGCTCCATCGCCCGCGCCTTCAACGTGCTGGAGCCGGCGGGCACTCACTGGCACAAGTACAAGTGGGTGGGCATCGCCGGGTGCTATCTGCTCATGATGTTCTACACCACGGTGGCCGGGTGGATGCTTGCCTACGTGCCGAAGTTCGCCTCCGGGCAGTTCGTGGGGGCCGACTCGCAGGCCACCTCGGCCGTCTTCGACGCGATGCTGGCCTCGCCGGTGGAATGCGTCTTCTGGATGGTAGTGGTGTGCGTCGTCTCCATCCTCATCTGCTCGCTGGGGGTGCAAAAGGGCGTGGAACGCATCACCAAGGCCATGATGCTCGCCCTGCTCGCCATCTTGGGGGTGCTCGTGGTGCGCGCGCTCACCCTTCCGGGGGCGGCCGACGGCGTGGCCTTCTACCTGCTGCCGGACTTCTCGAAGATCTTCGGCAGCCCGGATATGTTCTTCGAGGCGGCCTACGCGGCCATGGGCCAGGCCTTCTTCACCCTGTCCATCGGCATGGGCTCCATGACCATTTTCGGCAGCTATATCGACAAGCATCGCTCGCTCATGGGCGAGGCGGCCACCATCGGCGTGCTCGACACCGGCGTGGCTCTGGCCACGGGGCTCATCATCTTCCCGGCCTGCTTCGCCTTCGGCGTGGCGCCGGACTCGGGCCCCGGCCTTGTGTTCATCACGCTGCCGAGCGTGTTCGAGCAGATGTGGGGCGGACAGGTGTGGGGCACGCTGTTCTTCGTGTTCATGTCCTTCGCGGCGCTCTCCACGGTCATCGCCGTGTTCGAGGGCATCCTGCGATTCTCCATGGACCAGTGGGGTTGGTCGCGCCGGCGGGCCGTTACGGTGAACCTCATCGCCATCCCGCTTTTGTCGCTGCCCTGCGCGCTCGGGTTCAATGTGCTTTCGGATGTGGTCATGCCCGGGGTGGGCGACATCCAGACCGTGGAGGACTTCCTTGTGTCCAGCAACATCATGCCCTTGGGCTCGCTCGTCTTCGTGATGTTCTGCGTCTCGCGGCGCGGCTGGGGCTGGAAGAGGTTCCTTGCCGAGGCCAACGAGGGGGAGGGGCTCAAGTTCCCTGCGTGGCTGCTCCCCTGGATGCGCTTCGGTGTGCCGGTGCTTGTGGTCATCATCCTCATCATGGGCTGGGTTCCCATCGTCAGCTCGTGGTTGTGATTTGTCGCCTGGCCGCCGTGCGTCTCGCCCGGCCCTCGATGGGGTAAACTGGGGAAAACGTCATTTTGATTTTTGAAGGAGTGCCCGATGGGCTTTTTCGATCGCATCAGCGAGGGGCTTTCCCGCTCGCGCGACAAGTTCAAGGAGTCGATGAACGTCCTTTTGGACCGTGGACCCGATTTGGACGAGGAGTTCTGGGAGGGCTTGGAAGAGACGCTCATCCTGTCGGATGTGGGCGGGGCGGCGGCCAGCGACATCGTGGAGAACCTGCGCGACCAAGCCACCCGCAAGGCGCTGCCCGACGCCTATGCGGTGCTCGACCTCTTGAACGACGAGATCGCCGGTGCCTTCACGGAGCCCGGGGCCGACATCTTCGGCGGCGATGAGGCGGTCGTGCTATTCGTGGGCATCAACGGCACGGGCAAGACCACCACCGTGGGCAAGCTCGCCAAGGCGGAAACCGATGCGGGTCGCGCGGTCATCCTGGGCTCGGCCGACACCTTCCGCGCCGCCGCCATCGAGCAGCTTGAGGTGTGGGCGCGCCGCGCCGGGGTGGAGATGGTCACCCGCGAGCGCGGAGCCGATCCGGCGAGCGTGTGCTACGACACGCTGGAGCGCGCCGAAGCGACCGGTGCCGAGCTCGTGCTCATCGACACGGCCGGGCGCCTGCACACCTCCGCCGATCTGATGCGCGAGCTGGAGAAAGTAGTGAACGTGGTGCGCAAGCGCTCGAAGCTACCGGTGTACACGGTGCTCGTCATCGACGCCACCACGGGCCAGAACGGCCTGCAGCAGGCCCGCGAGTTCAACCGCGCGCTGGATTTGGACGCCCTTATCGTCACGAAGCTCGATGGCACGGCCAAAGGCGGCATCGCGCTGGCCGTGAGCCACGAGCTGGGGCTGCCCATCGTGAAGATCGGCGTGGGCGAGGGCATCGACGACTTGCGCGACTTCGACGCCCGCGAGTTCGCCTCGGCGCTCGTCGGCACTTTCGACGAGCGCTTCGATGCGGACGAGGACGGCCTGCGCGGCGAGAACGCCAAGGAGGCGGCCGTCACGGCCGGCGAGCGCCGTCGGGACGTGCTGGAGGGCGCGCCGGCGTGCGCGGCCGAGGCCGAGAAGGCGGTCGAGGGGTCTGCCGGGGAGACGGTCGAGGACGCGACCGTGGAGGCCCTCGCGGAGATTGAGGATGGCGAAGCGCCCGTGGTGGACGCGCAGGGCGATGCGGAAGAGGCCTTCGCCGATGCCGCGGAGGAGGCGGCAGCCGAGCCCGACAATGCCGATCTGCTGGAAGCCGCTTTGGGCCGGCGCACCCACGACACCCTCGTCCTGGAAACCGAGGAGGATACCTCCGCCGGTCTTGAGGCCGCCGAGCTGACGGAGCTCGACCGCAACGCCGAGGCCGTTGCGGAGGCGGCCGAGGAAGGCGTCTTCGATGATGTCCCCTTCACCGACGACGAGCTGGCCGAGCTCGCCATGGCTGCCGCTGATGAAAACGCCGAGGGCGAGCCTGAGCCCGAGCCCGAGCCGGCCCCCGAACCTGAAAAGAAAAGCTTCTGGAAGCGCCTGTTTGAATAGATAAGGAACCCCCATGCTCGAGAACCTCTCCGAACGCCTTCAGGGCATCTTCTCCGGCCTGCGCAGCAAGGGCCGCCTGACCGAGGACGACATCAACGCTGCCATGCGCGAGATCCGCCTGGCACTCTTGGAGGCCGATGTCAACTTCAAGGTAGTGAAGAACTTCGTCGCCCGCACCAAGGAGCGCTGCCTTTCCGCCGACGTGCTGGACTCGCTCACCCCGGCCCAGAACGTCGTGAAGATCGTGCTCGACGAGCTGACCGAGCTGCTCGGCCGCACCGATTCCCGGCTCGTGCTCTCAAGCCGCATCCCCAATGTCATCATGCTCGTGGGCCTGCAGGGCTCCGGCAAGACCACGGCGGCGGCCAAGCTCGCCTACCGGCTGAAGCAGGAGAATCACTCGCCGCTGCTCATCGCCGGCGACGTGTACCGTCCCGCGGCGGCCGACCAGCTACAGACGCTCGGCGACGAGATCGGCGTGCGGGTCTACCGCGGCGACGGGCGCGATCCGGTGGCCATCGCGCGCGAGGGCATCCAGGACGCCATCGACAACCTGCGCGACGTGGTCATCATCGACACGGCGGGCCGTCTGCACGTGGACGCCGACATGATGGAGGAGGCCCAGGCCATCAAGGACGCCACGCACCCCGATCAGATCCTCATGGTGGTGGATGCCATGACCGGCCAGGACGTCGTGAACGTCGTGGAGGCCTTCGCCGAGTCGGTCGACTTCGACGGCGTCATCATGTCGAAGATGGACGGCGACGCCCGCGGCGGCGGCGCCCTTTCCATCCGCGAGGTTACCGGCAAACCCATCAAGTTCATCTCCTCGGGCGAGAAGCCCGATTCCCTGGAGGTCTTCCACCCCGACCGCATGGCCAAGCGCATCCTCGGCATGGGCGACGTCGTCTCGCTCATCGAGAACGCCGTGCGCGTGCAGCAGGCCGAAGAGGAGGAGCTGGAGGCCGAGCGCATGATGCGCGGCCAGCTCACCTTGGACGACTTCCTCATGATGAACAAGCAGGTGCGCAAGATGGGCGGCGTTTCCAAGCTCATCAGCGCGCTGCCCGGCGGCGACAAAGCGCTCGGCTCGGGTCAGGTTGATGAAGGGGCACTCGACGCCATGGAGGTCATCATCAACTCCATGACCAAGGCCGAGCGCGCCAAACCGGAGCTTCTGAACGGCAGCCGCCGCGCCCGTATCGCCAAGGGCGCCGGCGTCACCGTCACCGACGTGAACCAGATGATGAAGAAGTTCAACGAGACGAAGAAAATGGTGAAGCAGGCCACCGCCGGCATGGAGCAGCAGGCCTCGCGCAAGGGCAAGAAGGGGAAGAAGGGCAAGCGCCGCCGCGGCCTGGGTATTCCGGGCATGGGCGGCATGTCCATGAGCGACCTCAAGAAGATCCAAGATATGATGGGACAGTAGTTTCTCCGCTGTTGACGGCCGAGACGCCCCTCTGGACGCTGTCGCGGGGTGGGGCTCCGTGCTCAAACAGCAATGGAGTGCACCGTATCGCCGCGGTTTGGAAGGTGATGCGCGCACTCCATTGAACTGCGCGCGGAACCCCGCCCCGCGACAGCGTCCCGCATTGGCGGGGTGCCGGCTATTTACCTTTCGCATCGGCCGTTCGTCTTACGAATCGAAATTCCGTAACACTGGTGGCTCGCCTATGGTATTGTTACGCATTGAAGAGACGTAACACCAACAGGAGGAGAAGCCATGGCCCTGACGAGAAGGAACTTCGTGCGTGCAGCGGGACTTGCCGGAGCGGCGGGGAGCGTCGCGCTTTTGGCGGGGTGCGCACGGGGAGCGGCAGACTCGGGCGCGAACGAACCTGTGGCTGCCGGCGCGGCGGGTGCCGGCGTCGGTCCCGACGGCGTAAGCCAGGTGGTAATCACCATGACGCCCTCCTCGGAACCGGCCGCCGGCTTCGATCCGCTCGTGGGGTGGGGGGCCGGCGAGCACGTGCACGAGCCGCTCATCCAATCGACGCTCATCGCCACGGACAACAACCTCGCCTTCGTGAACGATCTCGCCACCGATTACGGCTGCTCCGAGGACGGCCTCACCTGGACGTTCCATATCCGCGAGGGCGTGATGTTCACCGACGGCGTGCCGCTCACGGCCGAGGACGTGGCCTTCACCATCAACGGAATCGTGAACGGCGAAGCGGCCGAAGCGGATCTGTCCATGGTGGACGAGGCGCGGGCCGTTGACGCCATAACCTGCGAGATCGCCATGAAGCGCCCGAACAATGCGCTGCTGTACACGCTCGCCGTGGTGGGCATCGTGCCGGCCCACGCCTACGGGCCCGATTACGGTGAGCACCCCATCGGCAGCGGCCGCTATATGCTGGAGCAGTGGGATCGCGGCCAGCAGGTGATCCTGCGCGCCAACCCCGACTATTACGGCGAGAAACCGCTCATGGACCGCGTTGTAGTGCTGTTTATGGAAGAGGACGCGTCGTTGGCCGCCGCCCAGTCGGGCACGGCGGACGTGGCCTACACCTCGGCGGCGCTGGCCGGGGCGGTTCCCGCGGGTTACACGCTGCTCAACTGCGCTTCGGTGGACTCCCGCGGCATCTCGCTGCCCTGCAACCCCGCTGGCACCGATGTGACCGTGGAAGGCGACATGGTCTACGCCGGCGGCAACGACGTCACGAGCGATATCGCCGTGCGGCGTGCGCTCAATTACGGCATCGATCGCGTGCGCATGATTGAGCACGTGCTGGCCGGCTTCGGCCGGGCGGCCTACTCGGTGGGCGACGGCATGCCCTGGTCGAGCGATGCCATGCGCGTGGAAACCGACGTCGCGGCGGCCGAGCGCCTGCTGGATGCGGCCGGCTGGGCCCGAGGCGACGACGGGATGCGCGCCCGGGACGGGCTGCCCTGCGCTTTCGACCTGTACTACGCCGCCGGCGATTCTACGCGCCAGGCTTTGGCCTACGACTTCGCCGATCAGGCGACGGCCCTCGGCATCGCTGTCGAGCCGAAGGGGGCCAGCTGGGACGACATCTACCTGCGGCAGTACGCCGATCCGGTGCTGTGGGGCTGGGGTTCCAACTCGCCGGTGGAGCTGTTCGAGCTCACCTACTCCACCGGTTGGGGCAACTACGCCCAGTACATGAGCGACACGGTGGACGCGAACTTGGAAGCGGCCCAGGCGGCCCGCACGGTGGAGGAGTCCTATCCCTTCTACCGGGCCGCCCAGTGGGATGCGGCCACTGAGACTGGCGTGGCGCCGGAGGGAGCGGCCACCTGGGTGTGGCTCGCCAACGTGGATCACTTGTACTTCGAGCGCGAGGGGCTTATTGTGGCCGAGCAGAAGCCGCACCCCCACGGGCACGGGTGGTCTTTGGTGAACAATATCGACCAGTGGTCTTGGAGCTAAAACTATGTTGAACATCGTCGGACGCGAGCTTTGGGCAGTGCTCAGTCGCTCAGACAGTCCTCGCTGGTATCGAAGGCGACATGATTGCCTTTTCCCGTACTCGCTGCGCCTTCGATACCATCTGCGGAACTCGCTTTGTGAGCACCGCCCAAAGCTCGCTGCTGCGAGAGTAATGGGGTTGTGCCATGGCTAGGTACGTTGTGTCGCAGCTTGGGCGGTTCCTGCTGTTGATGGTGGCGGTGGCGGTGGTGACGTTCGCGCTGGTCAGTCTCTCGCCGGTGGATCCTCTGCAGGCCAACGTGGGGCAGGCGGCGCTCATGTCCATGAGCGAGGAGAAGCGGGCGGCGCTGGCGGCCTACTGGGGAGCCGACACGCCCATGTTCGAGCGCTTCCTCGCTTGGGCCGGCGACCTTCTGCATGGCGATTTGGGAATGTCCCTGCGCTACAACGCGCCCGTGGCCGAGGTCATCGCCTCGCGGGCGGCCAACTCGCTCGCCCTCATGGGGGTGGCGTGGGTCGCCTCCGGCGTGCTCGGTTTCGTCCTGGGCGTGGCGGCGGCCCCGCGCGAGGGGCGGCTGCTCGATCGCTTCGTGCGCGGCTACTGCTTCGTTCTGGCCGCCTCGCCGACGTTTTGGGTGGGGCTGCTTTTGCTCATGGTGTTCTCCGTGTGGCTCGGGTGGTTCCCCCTCGGCTTCTCGGTGCCCGTGGGAGTGGCGGCCGTCGATGTCACCTTCGCCGATGCGCTGCATCACATGGCGCTGCCGGCCATCACGCTATCGGTGGTGGGGGTGGCCAACGTGGCGCTGCACACCCGGGCCAAGGCCATCGATGTGCTGAACAGCGACTACGTCCGCTTCGCCCGGGCCCGCGGCCTCACGCGGCGCGAGGCGCTCATCCGCCACGGCTTGCGCAATCTGGCGCTCCCGGCCATCACGCTCCAGTTCTCCCAGATCGCCGAGATCTTCGGCGGCTCGGTGCTTGTGGAAGAGGTGTTCAGCTATCCCGGTCTCGGCCAGGCCGCCGTCACGGCCGGCCTCGGGGGAGACGTGGCCCTGCTCGCCGGCATCGCCCTTGTGTCGGCGGCGCTCGTGTTCACAGGGAACTTGGCCGCGAACCTCATCTACGGCCTGGTGGATCCTCGTATGCGCCCGGTGCGTCGGCAGAAGGAGGTCGCTGATGACTGATGCGGTTTTTGCCAACCAACCCCCCGTGCTCTCGGCGCCGCGGCGCCTTCGGTTGCCCAATCGCCGCCGTGCCTTCGCGCTCGCCCTGGGCGGGGCGCTGCTGCTGGCTGCCGTTGTGGTGGCCGGTCTCATGGCGGGGCCGGCCGCCCAGGCGACCGATTTCGCCGCCAAGAGCCTGCCCCCTTCGCTTTCGCACCCGTTCGGCACCGACTGGATGGGCCGCGACATGCTCCTGCGCACGTTGGCCGGCCTTTCCACCAGCGTGCTCGTGGGCCTCATGGCGGCTGTGGCCTCCTCGCTCATCGCGCTCGCGCTGGCGGCCGCGGCGGCGCTGGGCCCCCGCTGGGCCGACCATGCGGTCAGCTGGCTCATCGACCTCATGATGGGCATTCCCCACATCGTGCTGCTCATCCTCATCTCCTACGCTTTGGGCAAGGGGTTCTGGGGCGTCACCATCGGCGTGGCCCTCACGCACTGGCCGAGCCTCGCCCGCATCCTGCGCGCGGAAATACTCCAGTGCGCATCCTCCGATTTCGTCGCGGCCGCCGCCCGTCTCGGTGCGGGCCGGCTCGCCATCGCCGCACGGCACATGGTGCCCTATGTCCTGCCGCAGTTCGTCGTGGGGCTCGTGCTGCTGTTTCCCCACGCCATCCTTCACGAGGCGGCCATCACCTTCCTCGGCTTCGGGCTGCCGCCGGAGATGCCGGCCATCGGCATCATCCTCTCCGAGGCCATGGGCTACCTGTCGGCGGGGCTGTGGTGGCTCGCGGTGTTCCCGGGGCTGGCGCTTGTCGTCTGCGTCATGCTGTTCGATGTGGTGGGAACGAGCCTGCGCAAGCTCGTCGATCCGGCCTACGCCCAGGAATAGGAGGGGAGTATGGAAGAGAAGCCTGCCGTCGCCCACGAGGCCGTCGATCACGGTGCTCAGCCGGTGCATCATCACCACTCCCACGCGGCCACGTCGCGCCACGGGCACGGCCATCACCTGCTGACGGTGGAGGATCTCTCCGTGTCGTTTCTCATGTACGATGAAGAAGCGGCGGCGACGAGGGCGCAAGGGGATTCGCGCGCAGATCGGGGACGGCTGGGGCGCTATTTGGACGCGCCCCAGCGGGAGGTGGAGGTCATCCGCTCCCTGAGCCTTTCCGTGCACGAGGGGGAGATCGTCGCCGTGGTGGGCGCCTCGGGCTCGGGCAAGACGCTTCTGGCCGACGCGGTGCTGGGCCTGTTCGAGTCCAACGCGCTCGTGCGCGGGCGCATCTGGTTCGACGGCCGTCCCATGGACGCGGCGGCCCTGGCCGCCGAGCGCGGGCGCGGCATTGCCCTTGTGCCCCAATCGGTGGCAAGCCTCGATCCGCTCATGCGGGTGGGGCGCCAAGTGGAAGGCATGCCGCGGGGACGCGGTGCGGCCCGGCGCGCCGATGCCGCCCGCCGCCGCGCCCGGCGCGCCGAGTTGTTCGCCCGCTACGGCCTTGCCGAGGAGGTCGCGCGCCTGTACCCCCACGAGCTCTCCGGCGGCATGGCCCGACGCGTGCTTCTGTGTTGCGCGCTCATGGACGCGCCAAAGCTCATCATCGCCGACGAGCCCACGCCCGGCCTCGATCTGTCGCTGGCCCAGGCGGCGCTTGCGGATTTCCGCGCCTTTGCCGACGCCGGCGGCGGCGTCATGCTCATCACCCACGACATCGAGCTGGCGCTCACCGTGGCCGATCGCGTCGCCGTCTTCCGCGACGGCACGGTGGTGGAGGAGACCTCGGTCGCCGCCTTCGCCTCGCCCGATACCCTGGGCCACCCCTTCACCCGTCAGCTCTGGCACGCCCTGCCCGAGCACGGATTTGTCGTGCCCACCGAAGGAGGTCCGCTATGTTAGAAGGCCGGCACCTCTCCGTCGCCTTCGACGGTCGTCCCGTTCTCGATGACGTCTCCCTCGCCGTTGCCTCCGGCGAGCGCGTGCAGCTGGCCGCGCCTTCCGGCACCGGTAAGACGACGCTCTGCCGCGTGCTGGCGGGCTATCTGGCGCCCCGGACGGGCGAGGTGCTCGTCGATGGCTCCCCGCTGCCGAGGCGTGGCCCGTGCCCGGTGCAGCTCATCGGGCAGCATCCGGAGCTGACGTTGGATCCGCGCATGCGCATGGCGGCGAGTCTCGCCGAATGCGGCGCAAGTGAGGAGGAGCTGGGCCGTCTGCGGGAGCTTTTGGGTATCCGCGACGCATGGCTTTCGCGCTATCCCCATGAGCTGTCCGGCGGCGAGATGCAGCGCTTCTGCATCGCCCGGGCCCTCGGCGCGCACCCGAGCTATCTCATCGCCGACGAGGTCTCCACCATGCTGGACGCCGTGACCCAGGCGCAGATCTGGCGGGCGCTCGTCGCCGAGGCCGAGGCGCGCGCCATGGGCCTCATCTTCGTCTCCCATTCCCCGGCCCTGGCCTTCCGCCTCGCCACCCGCGTGGTGGAGTTGCCAGCCGTTCCGGGTGCCGTCCGTGGATAGTTCGTGGATGGGCGCTTGCCTTTCCTGCGCTCAAGCCGTAATATAAGCAATTGCTGTTTTCGCCGCACTGTGCGAGCAGTGCTTGCGTATAGAGAATGAAAGTACAAGAAGGAGTTCCATTTCATGGCAGTCAAGATTCGCCTCGCTCGCCACGGCGCCAAGAAGCGCCCGTACTACCGCATCGTCGTCGCCGATTCCCGCTCTCCGCGCGACGGCCGCTTCATCGAGGAAGTGGGCCGCTACAACCCCTGCACCCATCCGCACCTGATCCAGTTCGACATGGAGAAGGTCGACCGCTGGATCGCCGACGGCGCCCAGCCCACCGATCGCGTCGCGAAGCTGCTGACGATCGCCCGCGAGAACGCCTAGCACCATGGCCGATCTCACGGAAGACCTCGCCGGCCTTACCGACGCCATCGTCCGTCCGCTCATCGACGAGCCCGATGCCCTGGACATCACGGCCGCCGAGACCGAGGACGGCAACATCATGGTGGAGATCCGCGTGGCCGCCGACGATGCCGGCAAGGTCATCGGCCGTCAGGGCCGGGTCATCAAGTCCATCCGCACCCTGGCCCGCGCCGCCGCGTCGAAGTCGGGCAAGCTGGTCGATGTGGAGCTCATCGACTAAATGCGCGGCTGGATGTCCATCGCCTATCTGGCGAAACCGAAGAATTTGAACGGAGGGCTCGTCGCACGAGGTGCGTCGGGCCTTCCCTTTGTGCTGCACCCCGGTCTCACGCTGGCCGTCGTGCCGCCTCAGCTGGACGCGCCCCGCACGCTCACCGTGAGTGAGGTGACGGAACGGGCCGAGAACGAGGCGCTCGTTTTCTTCGACGAGGTGTCCGATCTGAGCAGTGCCGAGCTTCTTGCCGGCTGCGAGCTTCTGGCTCGCGAGGAGGACATCGACGCCTCGGTGTTGGAAGAGGCCGAGGCGCTGCCCGCCTGGGAGGGCTGGTCGGTGCACGACGAGCGCGCGGGATACGTGGGCGAGGTCGTGGAAGTCGCCGAGCGCGCGACCCAGCCTTTGCTCACGGTGCGCCGCGCCGAGGGGGGAGAGGCGCTCATCCCGCTGGTGGACGAGTTCATCGTCGATGTGGACGAGGACGACCGCCGCATCGATGTGTCCCTGCCCGCCGGCCTGCTCGATCTGTAGGACGCCCCGCGCGTCGTCTTCTTTCCGCCCGTCCGCGCCACCCATCGACAGGGGATCCTATGCTCATCGAAACCCTCTCCACGTTCCCGCATATGTACGACTCGGTCATGGGCGAGTCCATGATGAAGCGCGCCCAGGAGAAGGGCATCTTGGAATTTCGCGCCCACGACCTGCGCGACTGGACTCACGACCGCCACCGCACCACCGACGACGACCCCTACGGCGGCGGCGCCGGCCTCGTCATGAAGTGCGACCCCATCTTCGAGGCGGTAGAAGCCATTCTGGGAAAAGAGTTCGTGGAAGCGAAACTTGCTGCAGCTCCGCCCCAGGGGGAGTCGCAACAACGTTCTTCCGCAGCCCCTCAAATCGTCTTCCTAGCCCCCCAGGGCCGCCCCTTCGACGACGCCTACGCCGATAAGCTCGCCGCCGCCGACCACCTGCTGTTCATCTGCGGCCACTACGAGGGCATCGACGAGCGCGTCTACACCCTGGCCGACCACGTTATCTCGCTGGGGGACTACGTGCTCACCTCCGGCGAGCTGGCCTCCATGGTGGTCATCGATGCCGCGGTGCGCAAGCTGCCCGGCGTGCTAGGGGCGGCCGAAGGCCCCGTGGACGAGTCCTTCACCAGCGGCCTTCTGGAATATCCCCAGTACACACGCCCCGCCGACTTTCGCGGCATGAGGGTCCCCGAGGTGCTCACGAGCGGCAACCACGCCGCCATCGCGCGTTGGCGCCGCGAGCAGTCCCTCGCCCGCACGGCCGCCGCCCGCCCCGACCTCATCGCCGCCGCCGAGGCCGCGGGCCGCCTTACCCCCGCTGACCAGAAATTTTTGAAGTTGTTGGAACCAGCGCCGACGGGCGCGGCCGAAGGGGTATCATAGCGTTTCCGACAATTGTGAGAGCAAACGTGGAAGGGGCATCGCGAAGATGTACGACAACGGCTATGGGACCGACCCTTACGGCTACCAGCCGCAGCCCCAGCCCCGTCCCTCGCGCGCCTCGAGCTTTCTGCGCACGGTGCTCTCCGTGCTCGTGCTCGTGGTTCTCGTGGTGCTGCTCTCCTGGGGGCTGCGCACCTTCGTCTTCCAAGCCTACGAAATCCCCTCCGGCTCCATGGAGGAGACCATCATGCCCGGCGACATGGTCTTCTCCGAGAAGATCACCTACTACGGCAGCGACCCGGCGCCCGGCGACATCGTCACCTTCCAAGACCCCGATCCGGAGCAGGGCGGCCGCATCCTCATCAAGCGCGTCATCGCTGTGGGCGGCCAGACCGTCGATCTGCGCGACGGCCGCGTCTATGTAGATGGCGTGCTGCAGGACGAGCCCTACACCCGCGGCGAGCCGTCCTACCCGCTGACGCCCTACTACGGGCTTACCATCGACTACCCCTACACGGTGCCCGAAGGCGGCCTGTGGGTCATGGGGGACAACCGCACCAATTCCCAGGATTCCCGTTACTTCGGCGCCATCAAGGAGTCGAGCGTCACGGGAAAGGCGATATTCATCTACTGGCCGCTGACCGACGTCGGCCCGCTGTAATTCGAGCAAAGGAGACCCATGGCACCAGACACTGCCGAGAAGGTCGGGAAGGCGACGCCCCCCACCTTCCAAGACGTCATCATGAACCTGCAGCGCTACTGGGCGAGCACCGGTTGCGTGGTGCTGCAGCCCTACGACAACGAGGTGGGCGCCGGCACGAACGCCCCGGCCACCACGCTGCGCTCGCTGGGGCCCGACACCTGGCGCACCTGCTACGTGCAGGGCTGCCGCCGTCCCACCGACGGCCGCTACGGCGAGAACCCCAACCGCGGGCAGTTCTACTACCAGTTCCAGGTGCTCATCAAGCCCTCGCCGGACAACATCCAGGATCTGTATCTGGGCTCTCTTGAGGCCATCGGCATCGATATCTCGGCCCACGACGTGCGCTTCGTGGAAGACGACTGGGAGAGCCCGACGCTGGGCGCCTGGGGCCTGGGCTGGGAGATCTGGATCGACGGCATGGAAGTGACCCAGTTCACCTACTTCCAGCAGGTGGGCGGCTTCGAGTGCGACCCGGTGCCCGTGGAGATCGCCTACGGCCTGGAGCGCCTCACCATGTTCGTCCAGGGCGTCGACAACATGTACGACATCGTGTGGGCCCGCGGCGACGACGGCGTGGTGTTCACCTACGGCGACGTGTACCTGGAGAACGAGCGCGAGTACTCCGCGTTCAACTTCGAGGTGGCCGACACCGAGTTCCTCTTCCAGGAGTTCGCCGATCGCGAGGTGGAGTGCCTGCGCACCCTGAAGGCGTCGCTCCCGCTGCCGGCCTACGACTCGGTGCTGAAGTGCTGCCACGCCTTCAACCTGCTCGATGCCCGCGGCGTCATCTCCGCCACCGAGCGCATGGCCTACATCCTGCGCGTGCGCACGCTCGCCAAAGCTTGCTGCGCGTCCTACATGAAGAACGTCGTGGGAATGGACGTGGACACCTCCGATTTGGACGCCCTGCTCGCCGACGTGCCCGACCCGCTGGCGAAGCCGGCTGTCGAGGAAGCCGCCGACGTCGTGCCGGCGTGCCCCGAGCCCGCCTCTGGCGGCGGGTGCCCCGGCGCCGCGGCCGCTGCGGGCGATCGCTCCGAGCGCGCCTTCGAGTTCGTGACCATCGCCGAGGACGCCGTCTCCGCCCCGTCCGAGTCGTCCGATCCGTCCGAGAAGGAGGCCTAGAAGATGTCCGATACCGCAACCCTCGCCTTCGAGATCGGCACCGAGGAGATCCCCGCCTTCGATTTGAAGCGCGCCACCGAGCAGCTGGCCGAGCTCGTGCCCGCGGCTCTGGATGCCGTGCGCATCCCCCATGGAGAGGTGGCCATCTACACGAGCCCGCGCCGCCTCATCGCCATCGTGACCGACGTGGCCGCCCGAACCGAGGCTTTGGAAGAGGTCTTCCGCGGGCCCGCCGCCAAGATCGCCTTCGACGAGGCGGGCAACCCCACCAAGGCCGCCATCGGCTTCGCCCGCGGCAAGGGGCTCGACGTGGACGCGCTCGAGCGCCGCGACGAGAACGGCACCGAGTACGTCTACGCCGTGCGCCAGGTTCCCTCCCAGGATGTGGCGGCCCTGCTGCCCGAGGTGCTGCGCGGCGTCATCGACGGCATCTCCTGGCCGAAGTCCTGCCGCTGGGGCACCACGACCGAGATGTTCTCGCGCCCGGTGCGCTGGCTGGTGGCGCTTCTGGGTAACACGGTGATTCCCGTGGAGTACGCGGGGCTCGTTGCCGATCGCGAGACGCGCGGCCATCGCTTCCTGGCCCCCGGCCCGCACACCGTGGCCTCGGCCGACGACCTCGTGTCCGTGGTGGAGGGCGCCTTCGTCGTGCCCACCCAAGAGGCCCGCGAGGCGGTCATCCGCAAGGGCGTGGCGGCCATCGAGGCGGCCACCGGCTTCACCGCCGATTTGCCGGCCAAGACGCTCACCGAGGTCATCAACCTCTCCGAGTATCCCACCCCCATGGTGGGCACCTTCGACGAGGAGTTCCTGAAGGTTCCCGAGGAGATCATCGTCGACGCCATGCTCATGCACCAGCGCTACTTCCCGCTGTACGACGCCGATGGCAAGCTCACCAACAAGTTCATCATCGTCTCCAACGGCGACCCGGCCCACGAGGACACCATCGTCGACGGCAACGAGCGCGTGGTGGCCGCCCGCCTCTACGACGCGAAGTTCTTCTACGACGAGGACTTGAAGCTGCCGCTGGATGCCTACGTCGATCGCCTCGATGAAGTGGTCTTCCAGGAGGCGCTGGGCACCATGCGCGACAAGACCGCCCGCGTGGTGAAGCTGTCGGCCCGCATCACGTCGGCCGCCGGCATCGAGGCCGCCGAGATGCGCGACATCGCGCGATCGGCCTACCTGGCCAAGGCCGACCTGGTGACGAGCGCCGTCATCGAGTTCACGAGCGTCCAGGGCATCATGGGCAGCTACTACGCCACCGCCGCCGGCGAGGCGCCTCGCGTGGCCCGCGCCATCGCCGAGCACTACCGCCCGCGCTTTTCCGGCGACGCCATCCCCGCCGACATCGTCGGACAAGTGGTGGCGCTCTCCGACAAGATCGACACCATCTGCGGCCTGTTCGCCGTGGGCCAGGCGCCCACCGGCTCCTCCGATCCCTTCGCCCTGCGCCGCGCCGCCCTGGGCGTGCTGGCCATCCTGGAGGAGACGGGCCTGCCGATCAGCCTGGTGGAGACCATCGACGGCTCGCTCATCATCTACCGCGAGGCCGGGCTTCAGTTCGACAACGCCGAGGTGCGCCGCGAGATCATCGACTTCTTCATCACCCGCGAGAAGGTGGCCCTGCGCGATGCCGGCGTGAAGGCCGACACCATCGACGCCGTGCTCGCCTGCGGCATCGAGGAGCCGATCGTGCTTGCCCGCCGCGCTCGGGCTCTGGAGGCCGCCCGCACCGAGAATCCGCAGGTCTTCGACGACTTGGCCACCGCCTTTGCCCGCGCGAACAACCTGCGCGAGATCGGTCTGGGCACCGGCTACAAGAAGGCCGAGCTCACCGCGGTGGAAACGGCGCTCGCCGAGGCCGTGGCCACTGCCGAGGGCAATGTGGCCGCCGCTCTCGCCGACGACCGTTACGCCGACGCCCTCGTTGCCCTGGCGGCCCTGCGCGCGCCGGTGGACGAGTTCTTCGACACCACGATGGTCATGGACGAGGATCTGGACGTGCGCGCGAACCGCCTGAAGCTTCTGAACCGCTTCGCCAACGTGTTCGCCCATGTCGCCGACTTCTCCCAGATGGCGAAAAAGTAATGCACAACAAGACGCCGGCTGAGCGCGCGGCTCGCGTGCCCACCATCCACATCATCTCCGATTCCATCGGCGAGACGGCCCAGGTGGTGGCGCGGGCCGCCGCCGCCCAGTTCGGCGTCACCAATCCCCACCTGGAGATATTCTCGAAAGTGAGAAGCTTCGAGGAGGTGCGCGGCTACCTCCTCGGCCACGCGCGTCACCACGCCGAGGTGCTCGGCGACGATCGCATGCTCGTCATGTACACCCTCGTGAACGCCGAGATCCGCGAGCCCTTGCAGGTCTTTCTGGCCGAGCATCCCAACATCGTGGCCGTCGACGTGCTCACCTCCGCCGTTGCCGCCGTCTCGGAGATGAGCGGCATGGAGCCAGTGGGCAAGCCCGGCATGCTGCGCGTGGTCGACCACAACTACTTCAAGCGCATTGGCGCCTTGGAGTTCACTATCGCTCATGACGACGGGCAGAACCCCGAGGATCTCACGAAGGCCGACATCGTGCTTTTGGGTGTGTCCCGCTCCTCGAAGACGCCGCTTTCCATCTACCTGGCTCAGCAGGGGCTGCGCGTCGCCAACGTGCCCCTGGATCCTACCACCGAGCCGCCGTCGCAGATCTTCGATGTGGACCGCACGCGCCTCTTCGGTCTCATGATCACGCCGGAGGTGCTGCTCGATATTCGGCGCAAGCGCATCAAGAAGGCGGCGGGCAAGGCCGGCGGCGGCCAGTTCGCCATGCTCGCGAAAAACTACGCCGATCCGGAGTACATCTACCGCGACTTGGAGGCCAGCCGCGCCCTCATGCGCCGTTTGGGCTGCATCGTCGTGCACACTGAGGGCCGCGCCGTGGAGGAGACGGCCCAGGAGATCCTGCGCTACTACGAGCGCAGCCACCCCTCCAACACCGACATCATCGACTAGCTGCAGCGGTTCCGCCCCCGGCCGGCTGCTCGACTTTGTTCCCAATGCTGGTCAAAAAAGTGGCGGAAACTGCTTTTGCGGAGGCTTGGGGGCAGGTTCTGGCCAAAAAGGAGCCGCTGGCTGCATCAGCTTCACGCTGGGCTCAATCGGAGTACTAATTGCGCGCTCCTGAACAGGGAAAACTCCAATCTGCTATAGAGCTCTTTTCGAAAAAACAAGGTAGTGGGCAAAATAAGGGCGATAGCTGCCAGCTAGCGTGGCATTTTTGGCCAAAAGAATTCATGAGGCGCACCAGAGGATCCTGATTTGTCGGTCGCGCTCTGCTGCATATATTGCCGGGCGCGCTCCTCTTGTGTCTCGTCGAGCCCTGCGCGCCTTGCTGCTCGCGCCGCGCCGCAAGCTTCGTCGAGCGCACCCCGCTGCGGATCCAGATATCTTTCAGAGCAATTGCGTGGAATGCCGTGAATGTGCGGATCTTGTGCAGTGAGTGCTCGCCGAAGAAGAGCAACGAGAAATTTGTTCCTGAAGTATTTTGCGTTTTGGGAACGGCACGACGATCGGCTTGCGTGGTTGTTGATAACTCCCCTCATGTGACCTCGTGCTTTGAAAACTTCAACGCAATGTCTCGTTTCATTCCCGATGGAGTCCCGACTGGCGCCGGGGATGACGGCAAAATGCACCCCTAGTCAATTGCCTGCTTCTGGCATAGAGTACGCGGAACACTTTCCTCTCGCCCGTTGCGTCGGATCGCTCAAGCTGCGCGCTGCGGAGGCGAAACGAAGCGAGAGGCGGTTGTTCAAACGATGGGAAGGGGAGGTTCATGCGCGTTGCTCTCTACGGCGAGTCGGCATTCGCCTACTATCTCGTTGCGGGCGATGCGCCTTCTGCGGTGGCGCCCCCCAGCGTCCTTGATAAATCCTGCTACCCTACGCAGGCTACCCTGGACTATGTGCGTGAGCGAATGCCTTACCTTACGCGCCCCGTGCATTGCTTGGTTCCTAAGTGGGAGCGCTGCTCCCTCGATGATGTGCATCTGCATGGTTCGTCGTATCCCTATCGATCGGGATCCTTTTTGCGCATCGATCATGGCGTTATTGTTCCGTGTCCCGAATTATGCTTTCTTCAGCTGGCCCAGAGCCTCGATCTTCTCCCGTTGATTCAAGCGGGATGCTTTCTGTGCGCGACTTTCGGCCTCGATCCCTCGGTGCCGTCGGGGCTTATGGGGCGGACCCCGTTGACGAGCCCTCGACGCATCGGCGCCTATCTCGAGCGTTGCCCAGGTCACGATGGCCTTACACGCGTGCGGGAGGCTCTGCGGTTTGTCTGCGCTGAGGCAGCATCGCCGCCTGAAGTGTTCATGCGGCTTGTGCTCGGACTCCCAGCGCGGTTGGGCGGTTTCGGATTGAGCGGGTCGGTGATGAACAAGCGCATTAAGCCTTCAAAGCGGGCAAAAGCGCTTGCTGGACGGGAGAGCTTGGTTCCAGACCTGTATTTGCCGGACTGCAAGCTCGACATTGAATTCGATTCGAATGCCGAGCATCTTACGGCGCGCCAGGCGACGCTTGACGCGACAAAGCGCATGGCGCTGGAAAGTGACGGCCTGAAGGTAATCACCGTTACAACTTCGCAGTTGGCCAGCGCTTCGGCTATGCGCCACGTCGCCCAGGAGGCGCACGCAAGACGAGGCACGCGATTACGCTTGCGCTGCAAGAACTTTGCATTAAGGCAAAAACGACTCTATCAGCTGAGATGGTCCATGGACGATTATCTCGACGAGGGGTGGGTTGCGGCGCAGCGGTCTTGCTGTCGGTCAAGCGCGCTGAACGCAGAGGTGTTTTAGCGGGGGTGCCCAGCCACGGGTTCTGATCGCTAGCGTTGCTCGGGCACTTTCTGGACAAAAAAGCATTGCGAACTGGCAGTTAAGACGGGAAAATTGACCACTGTCTTCAGCTGGGAAAAGAAGGGTTATCAAAAGGCCAGGTCACGGGCTTGTGGTAGAGGACGGAGATGCGATTTGCGCGTCGCTTTTGCAGCTGAGGAATGCTTTTTGGCCAAAACCCACGAAGATGGCTTGCCAAAATGCAGTCAGTGCCACTTTTTTGGCCCGTGATGCAGTTAACGCCGATTTTCTGGCCGTGGAGGGCTTGCATCGAAATGCGGCTGTATGCCACTGTGTCTATTTCCTAGACTGTCCAGACTGTCGTGTGCCGCTGTGCTCGTTCTCCAGAGTGTTTTTCCTGCTGCGTTTCTTGAGCGCTATCGTCTCGGGCGAATGATGCACCATCGGCAGATGAGCGGGGAGAGTTGGGGTTGCAAACGACCGCTTGTGAGATTTTGGGGTACTGCGGCCTGATGGGGGAGGGGAATCGCGAAATAGGCGAGATTATCCCTTATAATTGAAGCCAACTTGTTTCGTTTCGGTGCTCAGGCAACAGGGATGCCCGCGATTCGGGGATGCCCGCGACGTTCGGGGATGCCCGCGATGTTCGGGATGCCCGCGATGTGCCTGCGGCTAAGCTCGAAACGGAGCGGGGCGCCTTGTCCGGCTCGGCTGGCATGGCGGGAAAGGCAACCGCGTCCATTCGCGCGCACGTCGCTCCTCGCGCTCATCGCACCCGAAAGGGGCGGCGGCGAGGGGGCCGGCGGGGCGCGCGCAAAAGCGCGGGAAAGGCAATCGCGGCGCGCATAAGGGGCGTCGCTTAAGCTTTAAGGAGAAGTAAGGTGACAGAAGCAGTGAAGCGCGTCTACGCCTTCGGCAAGGACGCCAACGGGAACAATGTGACCGAGGGCAACACCGAGATGAAATGGGTGCTCGGCGGCAAGGGCGCGAACCTCGCCGAGATGGCCAACATCGGGCTGCCGGTGCCTCCCGGATTCACCATCACGTGCCAAACCTGCATGGAGTACGCCAACGCCGGCAACGTTTGGCCGGAAGGCGCGCTCGACACCATCGCCGAGTACCGCGCCGACCTGGAGGAGCGCATGGGCAAGCGCCTCGGTGACGCCGAGGATCCGCTGCTCGTGTCCGTTCGCTCCGGCGCCCCCTTCTCCATGCCCGGCATGATGGACACCGTGCTGAACCTCGGCCTTAACGACGAGTCCATCAACGGCCTCATCAAGCAGACCGACAACCCGCGCTTCGCTTGGGACTCCTATCGCCGCTTCATCCAGATGTTCTCCAACGTCGTGATGGGCCTCGACGGCGATCTGTTCGAGAACGCCATCGTCGCCATGAAGAACGACCGCGGCGTCGCCTCCGACACCGATCTGACCGCCGAGGATCTGCAGGAGCTCGTCGACGAGTTCAAGGCCATCTTCGCCGAGAACGTCGACGGCGAGGCCTACCCGTCGCTCGTCGTCGATGGCGCCGTTGCCTTCCCGCAGGATCCCATGGTGCAGCTGCAGCTGGCCATCGAGGCCGTCTTCGGTTCTTGGAACAACCCGCGCGCGGTCCTCTACCGCCAGAAGGAGAAGATCGCCGACGATCTGGGCACCGCCGTCAACGTGCAGTCCATGGTGTTCGGCAACAAGGGCGACACATCCGCCACGGGCGTGGCCTTCACCCGCAACCCCGCCAACGGCGAGCGCGAGTTCTACGGCGACTACCTGGTGAACGCCCAGGGCGAGGACGTCGTGGCCGGCATCCGCAACACGAGCCCCATCGCCGATCTGAAGACCGTCGAGGGCTTGGAAGAGGCCGGCGCCCAGCTCGAGGAGATCTTCGACGTGCTGGAAAACCACTTCCGCGATATGTGCGACATCGAGTTCACCATCGAGCAGGGCAAGCTGTGGATGCTGCAGACGCGCGCCGGCAAGCGCACCGCAGCGGCCGCCCTGCGCATCGCCATCGAGATGGAGAAGGAAGGCCTCATCACCAAGGAAGAGGCCATCATGCGCGTGGCCCCCGACCAGCTCGACCAGCTGCTGCACCCGCAGTTCGACAAGAACGCCACCTACGACGTGGTGGCCCGCGGCCTGAACGCCTCCCCGGGCGCCGCGGTGGGCGAGGCCGTCTTCTCCGCCGCCGACGCCGTGGCCGCCGCCGAGGCCGGCCGTAAGTGCGTGCTCGTGCGCTGGGAGACCAACCCCGACGACCTCGCCGGCATGATCGCCGCCGAGGGCATCCTCACCTCCCATGGCGGCAAGACCAGCCATGCAGCCGTCATCGCCCGCGGCATGGGTGCGCCGTGCGTGTGCGGCGTGGAAGCGCTGAAGATCGACGCGGCCAAGAAGGAGGCCGCCATCGCCGGCACTGATCTGGTCATCCGCGAGGGCGACATGATCTCCATTGACGGCACCACGGGCATCGTGGTCTTGGGCGCGGTGGATCTGGTCATGCCCGAGCTCACCGGCGACTTGGACACCATCCTGGAGTGGGCCGACGAGGTTCGCACCCTGGGCGTGCGCGCCAACGCCGACAACCCCGAGGACGCCCAGCTCTCCCGCGACTTCGGCGCCGAGGGCATCGGCCTTTGCCGCACCGAGCACATGTTCCTGGGCGATCGCAAGCAGATCATCCAGACCTTCATTCTGAACGACGACGAGCTCATCCGCGAGAAGGCCGTCGCCGATCTGTTCGAGGCTCAGGTGGGCGACTTCTACGGCATGTTCAAGGCCATGGACGGCCTGCCGGTGATCGTGCGCCTGCTCGACCCGCCGCTGCACGAGTTTTTGGAGAGCCCGCGCGAGCTGGCTGTTGAGATCGCCAAGATGGAGGCGACCGGCGCCGCCCCCGACGCCATCGCCGAGAAGCGCGACCTGCTCGAGAAGATCGACGGCTTCGCGGAGCAGAACCCGATGCTCGGCATGCGCGGCTGCCGTCTGGGCATCGTGTACCCCATCCTCCCCGAGATGCAGGTGCGCGCCATCGCCACGGCCTGCGCTCGTCTACAGAAGGAAGGCTTCTCGCCGAAGCCCGAGATCATGATCCCGCTCGTGTCCGTGCTGCCCGAGCTCGCGAAGCTGCGCGGCGTGGCCGAGGCCGTCATCGCTGACGTGTCCGCTGCGGAGGGCGTCGAGCTGGATATCCCCGTTGGCACGATGATCGAGCTGCCGCGCGCGGCCGTCACCGCCAACGAGATCGCCACCGAGGCCGACTTCTTCTCCTTCGGCACCAACGACCTCACCCAGACCACCTTCGGCTTCAGCCGCGACGACGTGGAGGGCGAGTTCGTCCCGCAGTACCTCAACGAGCACCTGCTGCCGTACAACCCCTTCGCCACGATTGACGCCGGTGTGGCGAAGCTCGTGGAAATGGGTGTGGCGCTGGGGCATGAGGGCAACCCCGATCTCGTCTGCGGCGTCTGCGGCGAGCACGGCGGCGACCCGGAGAGCATCCACACGTTCAACCGCATCGGTCTGGACTACGTGAGCTGCTCGCCCTATCGCGTGCCGGTGGCCCGTCTGGCCGCTGCCCAGGCAGCCATCAAGCAGCGCTAGGCGTCTGCTGAACAAGCTTGAGTCCCGAGGGCCGCTCCGCACGACGGGGCGGTCCTCTTTTGCTTGACAGCGCGAACGAGGGCGCTATAATCGCAACTGAAATGGCAGGTGGACACCTTGGGTAGGACGGCCGCCTCTCATTGTCACATTACGTGAAGAGGGGCCGTTCCGCTGCTGGTGGGACGGCTCTTCTACTCTTTTCTTCGACTCAAAAGGTCTACCGTCAAGCGTATGAGCTCAATTACTATTAAGCAGAACGCGAATAGCTCTTGCAAAGAAACCATGGTAGCTCCTTCCGAAGAAGAGGCGACCACACCACCTGCCACGATTAATATAGCACAATAGTATCATGCACGAAAGTGCTAATATGAAAGATATGACATGAATCTTGATTTGGGGAACCTGCCGCGGACGATCTGGGTTGAGAAGAGCGAGGGAGGGCCCGTGGTGGGGTTCGTGGACCAGCGGCTTCTGCCAGATGATCTGGCTCTTGTGCGCACCGCGGACTGGCGCGAGGTCGTGGATGCCGTGAAGACGCTGGCCGTTCGCGGCGCGCCGGCTATCGGCGTGGCGGGGGCGGCGGCGGTGATGCTGGCCGCCTTCGAGTGCGCGGCGGACGAGAGCGCCGCCAACCTCGTGAGGCAAGGCGATCCGGAGGCAGGTGGCGGTTTCGGGAGGGAGGGCGCTCGTGCCGATTTCGACCGTCGCTTGGAAGAGGCTGCCCGCGTGATCACCGGGGCGCGGCCGACGGCGGTCAACTTGTCCTGGGGCGTGCGCAGGGCCGTGGAGGCGGCCCAGGAGGCCCGCAGCGCCGGCAAGACGGCCGCAGAGGCGGCCGAGGCGCTCTACGGGCTCGCAGGGGCCCTCATTGCCGAGGACGAGGCGGTGAACCGCCGTATCGGCGCCCATGGGGCCATGCTGCTGCGCGAGATTGCGGATAAACGGGACGGGAGGGGAGACGCCCCGGAGGCCTCCCATGGCATCGACGGCTCTTCGCGCGTGGCCGCACCTGTTCGGCGGCAGGGTCTCAACATCCTCACGCACTGCAACGCGGGCAGCTTGGCGACGGCTTTCTACGGCACGGCGCTCGGCGTTGTTTATGCGGCTGCGCAAGAAGGGCTTATCAACCGCGTCTATGCCGACGAGACGCGCCCGGTGAACCAGGGGGCGCGCCTGACGGCGTGGGAGTTGGCGCGCGCTGGGGTGCCGGTGACGCTGCAGTGCGACGATATGGCGGCGTCGCTTATGGCCGAGGGGAAGGTGGATGCCGTGATCGTCGGGGCCGACCGCATCGCCGCCAACGGGGATACGGCCAACAAGGTGGGCACCTTGGGGCTGGCGATCATGGCTCGTCATTTCCAAATTCCGTTTTATGTGGCTGCCCCAAGAAGCACCATCGATTGCATAACGAAGACAGGCGACGACATCTCCATTGAGGAGCGCGATTCGTCCGAGGTGCTCGCCGAACCCCTCTTCGGCGTTACGGTGCGCAACCCGGCTTTCGATGTGACGCCCTACGCCCTCGTCACGGCCATCATTACCGAAGATGGGATTTGGAAGCCCCTTGAACTCTAGAACCCTATAGACAACATAACATTATATGTAATAGTACGTCCCATAGAGAACGGCGCAGTGGGGCGAGGCCTCGTCGCGGCAGTAAGGGAAGGCTATGATCACACTGGCGGCCGCCTCTCAAAAGGGCGGCGTTGCGAAGGCGACGACCAACTTGGCCATCGGGGCGAAGCTGGTCGAAGACGGGGCGCGGGTGCTCTATATCGACCTCGACCCCCAGATGAACCTCTCCACCACGCTGAAGGCTCAGACAGGCGGCGTTCTGTCGTCGCTTGACGTGCTCACGGGCGAGGCGGGCGTGGCCGCTGCGGCGCAGACCATCGATGGCTACGATGCCGTGCCGGCCAGCCGCCTGAACGGGAAGGCCGACGACCTCATGCCCTCGGTGGGGAAGGACTACCGCTTGCGCAAGGCGCTGGAGGCCGTCTCCGATCGCTATGACTTCGCGATCCTCGACACGCCGCCGGCGCTCGACACGCTCACGGTGAACGCGCTCACGGCGGCCTCCTGGGTAGTCATACCCGCTCAGGCCGATGCCTATTCCCTGGACGGCGTCACCGATTTGGCGGCCACCATCCAGGCCATCCGCGAGTACACCAATCCCGATCTCAAGATAGCCGGCATCCTGCTGATGCGCTACAACCCGCGCACGCCCATATCGAAGATCATCCGTGAGGACGCCGAGGCGATGGCGGCCGAACTCGATACCAAGGTGTTCCGCGCCTGGATTCGCGAGGCCACCGTCATCAAGGAGTCCCAAGCGGTGAAACAGTCACTTTTCGCGTACGCCCCCTCGGCGAAGGTGGCCTACGACTACCGGTTCTTCATCGAGGAGCTGCTGGAGGACATCAATGGCTAAGAAGGATCTGCGCGCCCAGATGGATGCGGCGCGCGCGGCAGCCGCCTACATCGGCGCCGCCCAGGAGGATCTGGCGGCGCCCGAGAGGGGGATCTCCCCTTCGGGCAGCTCGGCGAGATCGTCCGAGAAGGACGGCGCGAAGGCGGCGCCGAGACGGTCGCGAACCCATGAGGTGAGAAGCGCCTCCCTTGATGTGACCCAGGCCGCCGCGATGCCCGATTTTTTCGCCGAGGACTATACGGAAGAGCCTCGGTGCGAGGCAATCCCATCGGTCTCCTACGGCATCGCCTCAGTGCTAGCGGCATCTGACGCGGCGGGGACGGCCGAGGCCGCCGATGCGGCGGGGATGGTCGAGGCCGCCGATACGGCGGGGATGGTCGAGGTCGCCGGTGCGGCGGGGACGGCCGAAATCGCCGGTGCGGCGGGGACAACTGAGACCGCCGATGCGGCGGCTGCTGCGGTGGAGGATGCGGACGCGCCTTCCCGGGCCGCCGGCGCGTCTAGGGCCGCTGCCCGTACGCGCAAGCCGCGCAAGAAAAGCGTTGAGGCCGAGCCGCCGGTCCAAGCCGGAGAGGGGACGAGCGGACGTATGACCGCTCAGGTGCGGGTGCCCATGACGGCCGAGCAGAGAGAACACGCCGACCTTTTGGCGTCGGTCATGAAGATCACGCGAGCCGAGGTTATGCGCCAGGCCCTTGACGAGTACTGGGAGAGCCACAAGTCCGACCTTCAGGCGGCAGTCGCGGCCTGCGAGGCGCTCACCAAAAGCTCATGAAGTAAAACCGCTCGCCCTCGATTGAAAAGAGGGGCGGATCGCTTCGTTTGCGCCAAGGTTGAAGCACCCGACCAACGGATTCGAATGCTGAGTCCGTTGGTCGGGTTTTTTGCACGGAAATCTCCTCGACGAAAAAATTTTTCCGAAGTTTCTCCTCTGTTACCTAGCAAGGGCCAGGACGTTGAGCTCGCCCAGTGGTTCTACCTTGAGGGCACGGGTACCGTGGCCGAGGTGACCGAGGGCGAAGGCGAGGCGAAGCGCACCTACAGCAAGGTGACTTTCACCGCTGCCAACGTTGTGAACAACAAGGGCACCGAGCTGCGTCCCGCCAAGACGTTCACCGGCGAGGAGTACTACGAGATCGAGCTGGTGCGCGACGACGCGAACGCGGTCGTGGGCGCCTGGATCAAGAACCCGGCCTTCGGCGACAAGGTCACCGAGACTGTGACCGACGAGGCCTCCGGCACCACGGCCACCGTGGTCACCGGGCATACCGGCTTCTACACCATGAAGACCGACGCCGATGGCGCCTTCGCCTTCAACGACGACAACACCGCCGGGCTTCTGCCCTACGTGCAGTTCGACACCAACGACAACCCGGTGGCGGCCGGCGATGCCGCGGCTACCGACGACACCCTGGCCATGGCGTCCTACCGCCTGCCCGAGCCGAACCTGCCCGAGGGCCACGTGCTCACGGTGTTCCACAACGGCGACAAGAGCTCCTCGCCGGTGTGGGCCACCAACGCCGACTCGGATGCCAAGCGCGACATCCACCGCTCGGCCATGGTGGACGGCTACGACACGGCCATCGTGACGAGCTACCCGCAGTTCGCCGCTACCGACAAGAACGGCGCCATCACCGGCGCCGATGGCAAGCCTGTGGAGCAGGACGGCAAGGGCCTGGCCGAGAAGACTGGCTTCATCGTGACCGCCAACTCCTCCACGCCGGCCGCCAACACCCCCTACACCTTCTCTATGGAAGGCGTGGCCTACGACGTGGCCAACCAGGTGTTCAAGCGCGAGCACGTGAACACGGGTCTCTTCAAGGCGCCTACCTCCCAGATCACCGGCATCGTGTGGGACGACACCGAATCCGACGACAACACGGCTCCCGATGGCGTCCGCGCCGATGACGAGCAAGGGCTTGTCGGCGAAACGGTGCTTGCCACCCAGTGGCACTACGTGCCCAAGGGCGCCGCGGCCTTCGCCCAGATCAAGACCGGCGATGACGCTGGTCTCGTGGAATGGGTCGCCGCTGACGGCACCAAGTCCACCGACGATACGGCCAAGGCGTCTGCCGTGGGTGCCTGGGTGCAGAACATCGGCTTCGGTTCCGACTGGGTGACCACCAAGGCCACCATCGTCAAGGATCCGACCGACATCACCGACCAGGGCAAGGTCGTCTGCATCCCGGTTGTGAGCAACGGCGAGAACCGTGCCGATGCCCGCAACAAGATGGGCGTGGTGGCCGTGAAGACCTATGCGGCCGGAGGTGCCCAGAAGGTCGTGGCCGACGCGAAGGAGGCCGCCGGCTACAAGCTGGTGGACGTGGTCGACGGCGAGTACGTCTTCGACAACCTGCCCACGGCCGTGGTGGTGCTCGACGCCAACAGCGGCATCGACGAGTACTTCCTTGCCGCCTACCGCGTGGAGCTGGCGGCCCCCAAGAACTACCTGAAGAGCGGCTACGTGAAGGGCGAGCGGGACCCCTGGCACATCACCACGCCGCATCAACCCGTAAGCTTCGCCGACGCTGACGCGACCGCCAAAGGGCTCGCCGTCGACTCCGACGTGCCCGGCACCAAGGCGGGCGTGGCCGGCAACGCCGATGAGCTCGACATCACCGATGGCGCCATCAAGGCCCTGTACCAGAGCTGGCCCATCCAGCACCGCTACGCGGCAGACGGCTCGGTGCGCGCCAACGACGGCCAGGTCATCCTGGCCGAGGTGAACAACGGCAAGACTGATGGCATCCAGGCCAGCTTCGCCGACATCCCGGTATCCAACGCCATGGACACCGCCGATGCGGCCACCTACCAGTGGACGCATCCGGTAGTGACCGAGGTGGCCGGCGACGTGGGCGAGATCGCTCCGGCCTACCGCGCCATCGGCGGCTACGTGTGGAAGGACAACGACTACAAGGACGGCATCTACAACCTTATTCCCGGCACTTACGAGGATATGGTCAACACTGGCATGACCATCGAGCTGAAGAACCCCGAGAAGCAGCCGGTGCCCGATCGCCCGACGAGGCTGTACCTGCGCCAGTGGTACTACGATCCCGACCGCACCAACGGCGGCAACGCGAACCCCGAGGCGGACGCCCCGGCCGACCACTGGTTCCCGGTGCCCCAGGGCGCGTTCACGGAGTACGGCAACGATCGCGACTGGAGCCCGACCGAGACGACCAAGGCGCCCTTCTACTACAAGACGGTGACCACCCGCAACAAGAGCGTTACCGGCAAGGAAGCGGACAGCTACTACCAGTTCGACGACCTGCCCGTGCGCGTGTTCACCAACGGCAAGGAGTACCTGGCCGGCTACACCGTGGCCATCCGCGGCAACGCCGACTTCAAGCCGGGCAACTACGAGGTGCAGACCTCCGACTACCCGGTGAAGAACAAACTTGCTGCCCCGAACTACCTGGTTGATCAGTGGAGCTCCAAGGGCAAGGCCAACGTGCGCGGCACCTCGTCGTTTGCCTACCGCTACGGCCCCGAGACCTTCCCGCTCGTCCGCAGCCAGAAGTTCAGCTCCAACGGCGACATCCATACCATGGACTCCGTCATCGTGCTGGCCGGCTCCACCACCGCCGATGCCAAGGGCGCCCGCACGGGCAGCACGCCGTATGTGGTGAACTCCGCCGAAAAGAACGGCGACGCGCCGCTGGCCTCGTTCGATCTGGCCTTCGGCAAGAACGAGACCCGCATGAACGGCGGCTACATCGTGCCGCCCTCCGCTCCCATTGAGGGCTACATCTGGGAGGATGCCAACTACGACGGCATCCGCCAGGAGGATGTCTACGATAAGGACGGCAACCTCGTCTCCGAGGGCGAGCGCGGCATCGGCGGCGTGCGCATCCGCCTGACCAAGTACTACCTGGACGACACGGACAAGACCGGCGGCCCGGACGGCACGTGGAAGCGCACCTACAGCCTCGACGAGGACGGCAACCGTGTGCTCGACCCGTACTATCCCTTCACCACCTCCTACGGCACCGACCCTGAGGAGGATCTGGAGCTGGGCCAGTACCGCACCGACCTTGTGCCCACGAGCTTCAAGAAGCCCGATGCCCAGAAGCTGGGCGAGGCGAGCGACCGCGAGTATCTGTGCGGCTACACCGTAGCCGTGGCCGACACCAACCCGGCCGACCTCTACCAGCAGGTGCCTAACGAGGCCATCGCCGGCTACACCCTGACCCGTCCGCACGTCGCGGGCGACCTGGACGACGTGGTGGCGGCGGGTGACGCCGAGGGCATGCGCACCGAGTCCGATGCCTTCCGCTACTACACCTCCGAGGGCCTGGACGCCCTCGACAGCACCACCAAGGCCTTCGGCCTGGTGAACCGCTTCATCGATATGCAGGACTCCGTGCCGGCGATGGGCGATACCGACACGAACGCGGCCTTCAAGAACCGCGTGCCGGCCGGCCGCGCCGACGGCATGGTCATCGTAGCCCACGAGGCGGTGGAAAGCTCCACCAACAGTAGGACCCGGAAGAAGTACAAGGGCGTCACCTACGACACCGACGAGAACGTTCAGGTGCAGCAGGGCGGCGACGGCGGCTTCATAAAGATTCCCGAGACCTCCGTCACCGATGTGGTGTGGGACGACTCCTACAGCGACCAGTGGGCCGCCAGCAACCCGGTGCTCGACCGCGCCGAGCGCGAGCGCTCCTACGACGGCATCTACCAGCCTGCCTTCGAGAACGGCCTGCCCGGTCGCACCGTGGCGCTGACCCAGTGGCACTACGTGACCCACGACCTGTGGAAGAGCTTCGCGTTGCGCCATGCCCATCTGGTCTACAACCTGCTGACCAAGGAGGATCTTGAGAAGCTGGGCATCGACAAGATGGATCCCATCGAGGCCATGAAGACCATCGACAAGTCCACCGACGCGACGCTCGAGCTCGCGTGGCAGCTGCTGTACGACCGCGCCGAGCAGGGCGCGGCGGGCGATGTGCGCGCGGCTCGCGGCGACGAGGGTTCCCTGGGCTTCTGGGTGCGCACCCGCGCCTTTGGCGGCGATGTCACCTGGAAGAACAACGGCACCGCCGAGAATCCCGATTGGGAGCGCGTGGTCACCTACAATCCGACTAAGACCGAAACAGTACGCGACGGGAAAGTCCAGTATGTCATCAACGGCGACGGCGACCGCACGGTGACTACCGGTCCTCTGGGCCTCGACTACCTGGGCAATGTGGTAGACGACCTGGATCCGGGCACCTACGCCTTCTACAACCTGCCCACCAGCTGGGTGGGCTGCGGCGACGAGGTTCACAAGGAGATCGAGCTCGCGCCGCGCTACGTCGGCAAGGCGGACGCCGCGGATGCCGGCACCACGCTGGTGAACGCCGATAAGGCCACCGACTACCCGGCCGGCTCGGCCCCGATGTACGGCGATACCTATTCGCTGGCCAGCTACGAGGTGGAAGTGGACGGCCTGGCCCACGACGGCTCCGACGTCGAGGCCAACGGCACCAGCTGGATGCTCACCCGCTACCACGCCGGCAAGGCCGATGAGGTGGAGTCCGACGTGGCCTCTACCGACCGCTTCGGCGTGGTGAACTTCGCAAAATACGAGGGCGACGGCAAGACCGTGCGCCTGGGCCGCACCGTTACCGACCGCACCGTCATTGCGGCCGAGGGCGGCCTTGAGATCGCTGGCACGCGCACCTCGGTGGGCGATGTGGACGGAGAGGAGCACGGCGGACGCATCGTGGTGGCCAGCGAGGGCGTGACCGAGGGAGAGAATAAGACAAAGCTTGCTCACGCGAGCGACTTTGCCCGCGTGAGCACCGAGCAGCTGGTTCGTCCGGACGCGCCGCTGTACGGCGTGGCGGCCTACGACTGGCTCACGGTGGACATGGAAACGGTCGTGGTGGATTCCATTCCCGACGGCAACGGCGGCGCGTGGGAGCATAAGGTGCCGCTGCCCAAGGTTGTCCAGGGCGGCGACATGGGCATGGTGCACCCCACCCTGCAGTCCATCTCCGGCGTGCTGTGGAACGATGAGAACAACAACGGCATCCAGGACGTGACCTTCGACGAGAACGGCAACGTCGTCGAGGAGGAAGAGGCTCTCGACGGCTACGAGGTCACGCTCGAGCGCTACTACTTCGATGGCGCGAACTGGGTGCCCGACACCACGAAGTGGGCTGCCGGCAACACGGCGTCTGCAGCCGTGACCACGACCGATCGTGTGCTCATCGAGCGCGATACCGACAAGACGAAGCCCACCGAGCTCGGCGAGGACATCGACGGCGCGCTGACCGGCACGCCCGATCTGTACCGCTCGGGCACCTACCGCTTCGACAATCTCGAGACGGCGGGCCTGCGCAACGTGAACGGCACCGACACGTGGGTGGCCTACGGCTACAAGGTGCGCGTGAGCGATCCGCGCGTCACCGAAAACGAGCTCTTCCGCGCGAAGTACCACCTGACCGGCGCCGGCTATCGCGAGAACTCCGACCTTGCCGGCGACAACAAGCTGGTGGAGCCCGACGAGTACATCATCCTTCTGGAGACGGTGGCCGACGACGGCACCACGCCCGATGGCTTGGTGTCCCACGAGTCGAACATCGTCTACGCGCCGGCGTCGAACAACGACGACCAGACGCCGAATCTGGTGCTGGACGAGAACGGAAACCCGGTGCTGGATGCCGACGGCAAGGTGCAAGTGAAGGACCCGATGACCGCCACCGTCGGTGGCAAGACGCTCGTGGCCTACGACCTCATGATGGGCGCGAGCCGCGACCACAACGACGGCGGCCTCATTAAGCCTCCCGCCTACGCCATCGACGGCTACGTCTGGGAGGACGCCGACTACGACGGCCTGTACAACTACAACACCGAGACGCGCGTGACCACCGAGAAGGACGGCACCAAGACCGAGGCCGACTACCTCGAGTACGGCTACAACGACAAGCAGGTCATCCTGAAGCAGTACGTGCTCGGCGCCGACGGAACCTGGAAGCTCAACCCGCACTTCGGCAACGACGGCAACGTCATGGCCGAGAAGGTGGCCGACGGCGTGACCGAGGCGAAGACCGACACGCTGAACCCGACCTCTGGCACCTACAAGGTGCGCAACGAGGCGGGCCAGATGGTGGACGCCTCCCCGGCCGAGCGCCTCACCTTCACGGTGCCGAACTCCACCTACCTGGGCGGCGGCAAGGTGGCCGTGCTGACCGGTGACAACGAGAACCTGAAGGCGCTCGCCAAGGACGGTACGACCGAGCTGCACGACGTGTCCGGCTACTACCTGTTCGATCAGCTGCCCACGGCCGTGCGCACCTGGAACTCGACGGCGAAGAAGTACGAGTACGCGCTTGCCTCCTATACGGTGGAAGTGAACGGCGAGAAAGCCGCCGACGGCATGTCCTCGCTGCTTGTGACCACCTTCGAGGCCGAGACGACCGCCCACGACGTGGTGAACTCCCGCGTCCAGCCCATGGTGACGGCCGAGGAGCAGCACGAGGACACCAACACCGACGGCATGGCCGAGGTGTGGAGCCGCTACGAGACCAACAACTACCCGGTGTTCCTGGACGAGCAGAACATCCAGACCGCCGATGCGACGCACTCCGATGGATCGTGCACCATCAAGGAGTGCGAGACCGTCGAGGGCGAGATCTCGAAGAACAACGCCGCCTGGCGCATCGTGCTGGCCGGCTTGGTCGATGGCGCCAGCTGGGCGAACCAGCGCACCGCCTACGGCTGGTCCGAGAAGCACGAGGCTGTCGACGCCAACGGCCGTCCGACGACGGAGACGGTGACCGGCACCTTCGATTACGACTTCGCCATCGGCCAGAACCAGAACGCCATGAACGCCGGCTTCGTGCCGCCCGACCGCTCGAGCCTGGTGGGCCAGGCGTGGTACGACGAGGACTACGACGGCAAGAACGATTCCGACACTTCCGACGACCGCATCGACACCGACGACCGCGACAAGACCGAGCAGGGCGTCGAGGGCCTGCGCGTCATCCTGACCCAGTACTACTTCGTGCCCACCTACGACAACCACGGCAACCAGCTGCTGGAAGACGAGGACAACAACGTCTTCTTCCTCGACCGCGACCGGGCCAACGACGACTACCCGGACGGCCAGCTGCATCTGGTGGAGTCGCGCGGCGGCAACGTGGTGTCCGGCGCCGACGACAAGGTGTACCTGGTTCGCTCCGGCCGCACCTACGACTACGACGCCCTGTACAAGGCCGGCGTGCGCGAGCTGAAGGACTCCGGCTACTGGGTGGAGAACACCAACCTCAACGGCGGCCGCCAGTACAAGGACGGCGAGGACGTCGAGGTGCCCGAGACCCCGGTCGAGCCGGAGAATCCGAACCCGACCGACCCGGAGAACCCGGGCGAGACGACCGATCCCGAGAACCCGAGCCCCGTGGAGCCGGGTACCGGCGAGGATGCGGGCATCCGCATCGTGGCCGAGCCGGCCATGCGCAGCTTCTCGCTGGCGCGGATGGCACTGGCCGCCACCGAGGAGACCGAGGGCTTCGCCGACGGCGAGAGCACCGAGGTGACCGACCCGGGTGAGGAGACCTGCACCCACGAGAACAAGACCTATACGGGCAACAAGAACGGCACCCACGACTGGACGTGCGACGCCGAGGGATGCACCGCCTCGGCGACCAACGAGGCCTGCTCCGACGGCGATGGCGACGGCCGCTGCGACGGCTGCGGCGACTGCCTGCACCTGCACGACCGCACCTACACCTACAAGGATGCCGACGTCCACACCGTCACCTGCGCCGACTGCAACGAGGTGCTGGGCGAGGAGCCCCATGCCGACGCCAACGGCAACGGCATGTGCGACGGCTGCGGCGCCGATGTGTGCAAGCACACCGAGCTTGAGTGGAAGGACAACTTCGACAACACCCATACCTCTGTTTGCAAGATCTGCGGCAAGCAGACGAGCACGGCGGCCCATGTGGACGCCAAGCACAACGACGAGGCCGGCACGGAAGGCCCCGACGGGCGCTGCGATGTCTGCGGCGGCCTCATTATCGAGGATCACCAGCTGTGGACCTACACCGACGCCGAGGGTGTCTATGACTTCGACAACCTGCCGGGCTACGTGCTCGTGAGCAGCGAGGTCGACCATCCGGCCGCTCCGGGCGAGGACATCGACAAGGTGTTCCAGCCCTACGGCGTGGCCAACGCCAACGGCACGGCGCTTTCCACCTCCGACCTGGTGGCCCTGCAGAAGCGCCCCGTGTCGGTCGGCATGATCCGCCAGCTCTCGGCCTCCGAGATCGTCTCGCTGTCCGCCAGCCAGGTGGAAGCCATCAAGGCCGATGCCGACATGATGGCCGCCTATGAGGCGCGCCAGACCGAGCTCGCCACCAGCGATCCGGCCTTCACGTCGGCCACCCCGTACCTGACCGGCTACGCCATCAAGGTGGTGGACGACTCCGGCGAGTACGTGGCCAGCCGCTTCCATGTGGAGGGCGCCGGCACCGGCGACAACTCCGACCTCACCTCCTTCGAGTCCTCGCTGACCGACAACGTCAACGCCGAGAACGAGAAGGTCAACGAGGTGTACGCCGTCGTGGCCGAGAAGATCGCCGACGACGCCGACCTCACCGGCGGCATCCTGTCGAGCGCGTACGCGGTCCGCTACCTGAAGACCAACTACGACCTGGCCAACCGCATGTACTACAAGCGCGCCTTCGACGCCGGCCTCACCAAGCAGCTGCCGGTGCTCATCGACGGCAACGTGTGGAACGATGTGAACTCCGACGGCCTCATGGACGAGGAAGAGGAGCGCATCGAGGGCGCCGTCGTGCGGCTCGTGCGCTACTGGTACGACGAGACCGGCATCGGCTACTGGGAGCAGGTGCCCGGCCAGACCCCCGGCGGCGACGGCAGCTTCGAGAACTCCGGACTCACCCGCGAGGAGTACGACGAGATCGTCGCCATGGCCGACCCGTTCAAGCCGGACGAGGGCGAGACCATGACCTCCGAGGAGCAGAAGGCCGCGGCCGACGCCATGACGGCCTACATCAACGAGCTGTACGCGTCTGTGGCCGCCATGCCCGAGGGCGCGGCGCGCGCCGAGGCCGCCACGAAGAACCTGATGAAGCTGAACGTGCTGTACCACAACCACACCGAGTTCCTCACCAGCTACATGGAAGTCGTTCCCGGCGAGGACGAGGATGCTGGCGACGTCGGCACGGGCGGAGAGCCGGCGGCCCAGGCCGAGGGCGACGTTGCCGGCGACGGTGAGACCACCGAACCGGCCGGCGTCGAGGAGCTCGTGATCTACAGCGCCTGGGCCAACGCCAACCGCGACCTGACCGTCCTCGTGGGTGCCGAGACGCCCGAGGAGGAGAAGGGCGTGTGGCGCCGCGACTGGACCTTCACCCAGGATATGCTGGAAGACCTCACCGGTCGCCACGATCTGTCCAAGGACGGTCTGGGCACGAACTATCCGTACCTGCCGCTGACGGCCGACGAGGCCCTGGCGGTTGCCGACGACGACGAGAAGTTCTTCGACCAGAACGGCTACGAGTACGTGCCCGGCGCCGGTTTCGATAGGACCGACGAGAACGGCCACTGGCAGTTCCTGGCCTACGGCACCGGCACCCATCAGGCCTCCAGCGACTCGGCGGCCTTCAAGGTGCTGTTCTCCTATCGCGCCGAGATCGTGAGCTACCCGGACGAGGATGTCTGGGCGCCCACGCTGCAGCATATCGGCAAGACGGTCAACGACTGGATCAACTCCGACTTCGACGACGAGACCCAGGCCCTGAAGCCGAACGTGGAGGATGCCGCCAGCCATGCCGGCGACTACACCTTGCCGGCCACGGACAACCTGAACGAGGCCATGCGCAAGGCCGGCGACCTCATCGTGCTGACGCGTTTGGCCGACGAAAGCGAGTCCTCCACGACCTCCGGCGCCTACGCCACCTACGCCTCCCAGCCGGGCGGTTCCGAGGACGTGGAGTGCGAGCACGTGGATGAGGACACCGCCACGACGGCGGCCGACGGCCTGTGCGACAAGTGCGGCCTGTGCCTGCACGAGAAGGACGAGAACGGTCTGTGCACGGTTGAGGGATGCCAGCATATCGGCATGGAGTGCTGCGGCACGGCGACGCCGACCGAGCCCGGCGAGGACGAGGGCGACGGCGACGGCGACGAGGGCGATACGCCGGTCATCGACGTCACCAAGCCCGAGGGCGGGGACACCACTCAGCCGAGCGAGGGCGACGGCGGCGAGGTCGAGACCTTCACCACGCGGGTCATGGCTGCCAGCGCGGTTGACGCTCGGGCCGATACCAACACCAACACCGGCAACGGCATCTACAGCGACGACTACGTGACCGAGATGCTCGCCTGGATCGCCACAGCCACCCAGGACGATCTGGACAACATGGATCAGCAGCGCCACGACGCCATCTTCGGCAAGCACCAGAAGGACGCCGCCGGCAACCTGCTGTACCTGGAGACGACGATCGAGAACGGCAAGGAGGTGGAGAAGGTCGTCACCAACGAGACCAACGTCACCACCGGCGAGCCGAACCTGCCCTACTACGACAACACCGGCAGCCAGCGCCTCTACGAGGCCTACCAGGCCCGCGTGGCGTCGCTGGTCGGCGACAACCAGTGGTCCGACCTGAACTGGTTCAGCTCCCTGGCCCACGGTTATGGCCTGTTCCGCATCGCCCAGGCGCACATCGCCGGTGTGGTGTGGCAGGACGAAAACTACAACGGCATCCAGGATGCCGGCGAGAACGTGCGCATCCCGAATGTGCCGGTGAGCCTGAAGCGCTACTGGTTCGGCACCGACGCGACCGGCACCGGCTGGCATCTGGACGAGACGTTCAACCAGACTACTACCTCCGATGGCCAGGGCCACTGGATCTTCGACAACCTGGACGTCGCCGGCAAGCGCATGGTGAACGGCAAGGAGACCACGGTGCTCTACGGCTTCGAGGTGACGGTGGACGACCTGCCGAAGGGTTACGGCGTCACCCATATGAACCGCGGAACCGCCACCACCGACTCCGACCTGAACGAGGACACCAAGCTCATCGAGCCGGGCGATCCGCAGGGCGGCCTCATCGTGCTGGCCCAGCCCTCCGACCGTCGCGATCTGGTGGGCAACGGCGCCGCCTACATCCTGGGGCCGAATGGCACCGTGTGGGTGATCTCGCTGTCCGAGGATTCCGACTACAACGACACGGGCCTGGTGCCCTACGCGCTCGCGGCCATCGCCGGCGTGGTCTTCGACGATCCCGAGGCCGACGGCCTGCAGGGCGAGACGGCCGTGGCGGTGCCCGGGCAGAAGGTCTACCTCGACCGCATGGTCATCGACGTGGACGCCGTCGGCTTCAACGGCGCCTCCTACGCCCCGACGGCCCTTGCGGCCATAGAGGGCCAGAAGGTGCGCTCCGAGGACGGCTGGGCCGAGGTGGCCTCCATGGAGACCGACGTCGACGGCGCCTACCGCTTCGACGGCCTGCCCATGGTGGACGGCAACGACAAGCCCTACCTGTACCGGGTGCGCTCCTACATGCCCGACGGCAAGGAGTGGGTGGCCATCAACGTCGGCTCCGACGAGAACAACGACTCCGACTGGGGCGAGGCGGCCAACTCCGTGGTCGGCGCCGGCGGCCGGGTCGGCATCACGCCGGCCATGTCGGTGCTCGGCGCGTTCCAAACGGTGCGCACGACGCCCAACGCCTACGGCCAGAAGTTCAACCTGCTGGTTCCCTACAACTGGGTGCCGGAGGACGGACGGTCGGTCGACCTCGGCATGACCGGCGACGCCGACGCGTGGCGCACCCTCGTGTTCACGACGCCGTGGGGCACCCGCCTGTTCTACGTGAAGCTCCCGCAGACCGGCGACGAGCTCCTGCCGTGGATGGTGGGGCTGGCCCTGGTCGCGGCCCTCGGCCTCGTTCTCGCCGTGGCCGCCCGCCGGCGCGACGATGACGACGAGGAGGAAGAAGAGACCCCTGAGGAGTAGGGGAGACCGCCGGGGCGGACGGAGCGCCCTCCGCCCCGGCACCTGAGACCTTTCCGAGTAGGCAGACTGCTTCGCGGAACCCTGATTACCCGCGAAGTCACCTGCCGAAGCCCGCCGGCTGCCGCCGCTTATGCGCGCGGCGGCAGCCGGCACATCATATATGCCATCTCCGATGAAGCAGACGGCCCCGCGGAATCCTGATTACCCGCGGGGCCACCTGCTATTTAGGGGTTGTGAAATCGGGGGAAGGGTCTTTCAAAAATCTGCGAGTCGATTATCATAGGCGTCATGTTTTCTCGCGAGCACATACTTTCGGCGTTCTCCGCCGCCGTTCCCATCATGCTGGGCTATGTGGCCATTGGCCTTCCCTGCGGCATTTTGGGGAACACCATCGGGCTGAATCCCTTGCAGGTGGCGCTTCTGTCCATCCTTCTGTACTCGGGCGCCGGCCAGTTCATGATTCCCAACATGCTCCTCGCCGGCTCTTCGGTGGCGGCCATCACGGCGTCGGTGTCCCTCGTGAACACGCGCCAGATGCTCTACGCCGCCTCCTTCGCGCCCCAGTGCGCTGCAAGCCCCCGTTGGCTTGCGGCCCTGTTCGCCGCATCGGTGACTGACGAGTCCTACGGCGTGAACACGGCGCGCTTCGCCGAGGGCAACTGGTCGGTGGATCGGGCGCTCATGGTGAACCTGTTCTCCCAAAGCTCCTGGACGATCTCGAACATCGTGGGCTGCGCGGTGGGGGCGGCCGTCGACATCCCCGTGCCCATCGCCGCCTTCGCCATGACGGCCATCTTCATCTGCCTGCTCGTCACCCAGAAGTTCACCTCCGCCAATATCGTCGCCATGATTGTGGCGATGCTCGGCGTGTACCTGTGCAAGGCGCTCGGGCTTACCGGGCCGGCCATTCTCATCGGCGCTGTTGCCGGTGTCGTGTGCGCCCTGGCGTTCTCGGCGCTGTTCCCGCGCCGTCCCGTCACGGCAAGCGCTCCCGGTACTGATCCCGTAGGGGGCGACCTTGGTCGCCCCTCCTCGAGTGGGGACTCCTCGCCTGATGAGGGCGGTGAGCGCCGATGAGCTGGGAGCAGTTCTGGTTCGTTCTCATCGGGTGCGTGCTGGCCATGTGGGCCTGTCGCGTCATCCCGCTGTTTCTGCTGAAGGGCCGCGAGCTGCCCCCGCGCCTCGCCCAGGCCCTCGGCTTCATCCCGCCCGCGGCGTTCGCGGCGCTTGTGGCCAACGACCTTCTGAACCCCGGCATGTTCGACGCGGGCGTGTGGCCGGCGGCCATCCCGCTCGTGGCCGCTGTGGCATCGGCGCTCGTGGCCGTGAAGACCAAGTCGCTTCTGTGGACCGCCGTGGCTGGCGTGGCCGTTTACGCGGCGCTCGCCTTCTTCGCTGTGTAGGGGAGGGGCAGCCTTGGGCGTGATCCGGTTTCTCGGGCAGCACAAGGGGGCGGTGGCGCTCGTTATGCTGCTTCTGCTCCTGAAGGCCGGTTGCGAGCTGGCCATCCCGGTGCTCACCTCGCAGATCGTCGATGTGGGCATCGCCCAGTCGGGCGTGGAGGATCTCGACGTTCTTGCGGGCTACAAGGCGGCCGGCGTCGATCTGTTCCCCATTCAGATGGCCTATCTCCTGCGCATCGGCGGCCTCATGCTGCTCGCCGCCGCCGGCTCCATGGTGCTCGATGTGGCCGCCGGCTTCGTGTCGGCCCGCACCGGCGCCAAGATCGGCCGCGACTTGCGCCGGCGCCTGTTCGCGCGGGTGGTGGCCTTCTCCGATGCCGAGATCAACCAGTTCTCGGCGGCCTCGCTCATCACGCGCGGCACCAACGATGTCACCCTCATCCAGAACGTGTGCACCATGGTGATGCGCATGGTGCTCTACGCCCCCATCCTCGCCATCGGCGGCGTGGTCATGGTCATGGTCACCAACCCCCAGTTGGGGTGGATCGTCGTGCTCGCCGTGGCCATGGTCTTCGCGGTCATCGCCGTTCTGTTCCGCTTCACGCTGCCGCGGTTCAAAATCATGCAGACGCTCATCGATCGCGTGAACCTCGTGGCTCGCGAGATGCTGAACGGCCTGTCGGTGGTGCGCGCCTTCAACCGCGAGGGCTTCGAGGAGAACCGCTTCGACGCCGCCTCGCGCAAGCTGCGTGATACCCAGCTGTTCACCAACCGCGCCATGGCCTTCATGATGCCCACCATGATGCTTGTGATGAACCTCACCTCGGTGGCCATCGTGTGGTTCGGCGCTCAGGGCGTGGCCGCGGACACGATGCAGACCGGCGATCTCATCGCGTTCATCACCTACGCCATGGTCATCATCATGGGCTGCCTCATCATGGGGATGGTGTCCATCATGCTGCCCCGCGCCGACGTGGCCGCCCAGCGCCTGAGCGAGGTGCTCGCGACCGAGCCCACCGTCCGCGATCCCGAGGCGCCGACTCGCGTGCGATCCGATGCCGCAGCGGGCGCGCGCATCACTTTCGACGACGTCTCCTTCCGCTACACCGACGACGGCGACCCGGCGCTCTCCCATGTGTCGTTTACGGCCGAGCCCGGCACCACGCTGGCCATCGTAGGCCCCACCGGTTCGGGCAAATCCACCATCGTGAAGCTCATCGAGCGCTTCTACGACCCGACGGAGGGCTCCGTCACCCTCGACGGCGCCGATCTGCGCGCGCTTTCCCAGGCCGACCTGCGGGCGTGCTTCGGCTATGTGCCCCAGAAGGCCTTCCTGTTCGAGGGCACGGTGGAAAGCAACATCGCCTACGGAGACGAGAGCGCCGACGAGGCGGCCATCCGCGGCGCCCTTGAGGTGGCCTGCGCCCTGGATTTCGTGGAAGCGCGCGAGGGAGGCCTTTCCGCTCCCATTGCCCAGGGAGGCGACAACGTCTCCGGCGGCCAGCGCCAGCGGCTTTCCATGGCCCGCGCCCTCGTGCGGCGGCCGCGCGCCTACCTGTTCGACGACTGCTTCTCGGCGCTCGACTACGCCACGGACGCCCGCGTGCGCGCCGCGCTGCCCGCCTGGGCCGCCGGTTCCACCGTGATCCTCGTGGCCCAGCGCATCTCCACGGTGCTTGCGGCCGATCGCATCGTGGTGCTCGACGAGGGGCGCGTCGCCGGCGTGGGCACCCATGCCGAGCTTATGGAGAGTTGCCCCGAGTACCGCGAAATCGCCCTGTCGCAGCTTTCCGAGGAAGAACTTGCCGAAGGGGGTGCGCGATGAGCGGGCATCCCTCCTTCATTCCCAAGGCCGGCAGCGGCTCTCGGCGGAGCCCCGGCGGCCACGGCCACGGGCACGGCCCCGGCGGCCATGGCCCGGCGGCCCGCATGATGGGCGGCGAGAAGGCGCTGGCCTTCGGCCCCACCATGAAGCGGATGCTCGCCTTCATGGGGCAGTTCAAGGGCCGGCTTCTGCTCGTGCTCCTGTTCGCCATCGCTTCCACCGCGTTTTCCATCGTGGGGCCCAAGGTGCTCTCCGAGGCCACCACGGTGCTCTTCGACGGCGCTGTGGCCTCCGCAGCCGGCACCGGCTCGATCGATTTCGACGCCATCGGCCGCATCCTTCTGGCGACGTTGGCCCTGTACCTGCTGTCGGCGGCGTGCTCGTGGGTGCAGTCCTGGGTCATGAGCTACATCTCGCAGCAGACGTGCTACCGGCTGCGCGACGCCATTGCGAAAAAGATCGACCGTGTGCCCTTCGGATATTTCGAGAAGACCTCCACCGGCGACACCCTCTCGCGCATCACCAACGACGTGGACACCCTGGGCCAGAGCCTCAACCAGGGCATCACCCAGGCCATCACGTCGGCAGTCACGGTGGTGGGCGTGCTTGTCATGATGCTCTCCATCAACTGGATCATGACGCTCGTGGCCCTGGTCATGGTGCCGGTCTCCATGGCGCTCGTGGCGGTGGTGGTGAGGCTCTCCCAGAAGCACTTCGTGGCCCAGCAGCGCCTGCTCGGCGTGCTGAACGGCCGCGTGGAGGAGACGTTCTCGGGCCATGCCGTCGTGCGCGCCTTCGGGCGGGAGGACGAGACCGTGCGCGCCTACGAGGCCGACAACGAGGCGCTGTACAACGCCGGCTGGAAGGCGCAGTTTCTCTCGGGCCTCATGATGCCGGTGCTCGGGTTCGTGGGGAATCTGGGGTACGTGGCCGTCGCCGTCACCGGGGCGTTCTTCGCCGTGGCAGGCACCATCACCGTGGGCGACATCCAGGCCTTCGTCCAGTACGTGAAAAACTTCACGCAGCCCATCACCCAGCTGGCCCAGATCTCCAACGTGCTGCAGTCCCTGGCCGCGGCGGCCGAGCGCATCTTCGCCTTCCTCGATCTGCCCGAGGTGCCGAAAGAGGCCTCCGCCGTGGATCCCGCGGCGCTTTCCACCGACGTGGAATTCGACGGCGTGCGCTTTGGCTACACGCCCGATGCGCCCGTCATCCGCAACTTCTCCGCTCGCGTGGCTGCCGGGCAAACCGTGGCCATCGTCGGCCCCACGGGCGCCGGCAAGACCACCATGGTGAAGCTGCTCATGCGCTTCTACGACGTGGACGCGGGCGCCATCCGCATCGGCGGCGCCGACATCCGCGAGCTTTCCCGCCCCGATGTGCGGAATCTGTTTGCCATGGTGCTGCAGGATACGTGGCTGTTCTCCGGCACCGTGCGCGAGAACATCCGCTACGGGCGGCTTAATGCCACCGATGGGGACGTGGAAGCGGCCGCGCGCGAGGCCTGCGCTGACCATTTCATCCGCATGCTGTCCGGCGGTTACGACTTCGAGATCAACGAGGACGCGAGCAACTTGAGCCAGGGCCAACGCCAGCTCATCACCATCGCCCGGGCTCTTCTGGCCGACCGCCGCATGCTCATTCTGGACGAGGCCACCTCCTCGGTGGACACGCGCACCGAGCTGCGCATCCAAGAGGCCATGGACCGGCTCATGGCGGGACGCACGTCCTTCGTCATCGCGCATAGGCTCTCCACCATCCGTGCGGCCGATCTCATCTTGGTTATGCGCGACGGCGACATCGTGGAGCAGGGCAGCCACGAGGAGCTGCTCGCCGCGGGCGGCTTCTACGCCGAGCTGTACAACTCCCAATTCGCCTCCTGCAACGACCGCTTCGAGGAGTAGCCTCTCTTTCCTCCCGTAATCTCTTCGTAGACGCCGGCCCATCCGTAGGGGCAGACCTTGGTCTGCCCTCCTCAAGCGAGGCCACCGCACCTGAACAGGAACGATCAAGGTCGCCTCTTGCGGGAACAGGCGCGAAGCTGTTCTTCGGCGAGGCGGCTCCATTCCTTCAATTCCGTAAAAGTTTCCTGCAGAAACGTCGCAGGACGGGCGGGGTCGTGCCGGGTCGGCTATCATAGGCGAGGCAAATTTTGACGAACCTGACCGCACAGCTGGAGGACGAGCGAGTGATTATGCCCCAGGCGAGCACCTATGTGAGAATTCCCGACGACGCGGCTTTTCGCGGCGAGACCGGGCCACTTCCCGCCGGGGTGCGCCGCGTGACCCCCGACGCCTTGGGCGCCATCCGACTCATGGACGGGCCGATTGCGCGCAACGCTGAGGGAAAAGTCCAGGTGGCGGCCTTCGATTTCGACGGCACGTGCATCCAGGGCAACTCGCCGGTCATGCTCGTCCGCTACCTGGTGCGCCGGCGCATGCTGTCACCCTCGGTGGTGGCCCGCATTCTCAGCTGGGCCTTCGCCTACAAGACGCGCCTGCCCCAGAACGAGGCATGGGTGCGGGGGCTGGTGTTTCGCGCGTTCGCGGGGCGGCCGGTCGCGGAGGTGAACGGGTTTCTGCGCGACTTCTACGACCAGGTTATCGACTGGCGTTTCCGCGCCGATGCCGAGGCCGAGATGACGGCCCACGAGGAGGCGGGGCATGCCGTGGTGTGCGTGTCGGCCACCTTCGAGCCCATCATCGCCGCGGCCATGGAGCGCCGCCCCATCCAGTACGCCATCGCCACGCGCATGAGGGTCGACTTCCAGGGCAACTACACCGACGAGGTGGAGGGCGAGCCCATCGAGGGCCCCGAGAAGGTGGTGGTGCTCCGTCGCCTGTGCGACGAGCTGTTCGGCGCGGACGGCTGGGAGCTCGCCTGGGCCTACGGCGACCATCATTCCGATAGGGCCATGCTGGCCGCTGCGAAGAGCGCCTACGCGGTCACGCCGGATCGGCCCCTTACGCGCACGGCCAACGCCCAGGGCTACGATATTTTGGAATGGTAGGGCGCGCGAGGATAGTTGCGAAGTGGCGATGGCAGCGGTCGCGCGGCGGCAGCGGCGGCGGCGCGCGGTAGCAGGGCGCAATGGTGGCGCGGCGGCCGATAAATTTTCTCCCGCGAAATACGAAAATATTCTTGGCAATCGTACTTATGTACGATAAAATGGCGGCAGAACACGATCGGGGCCCTGAAAGCCCCCAGCATTTGAGAGGTAACGGCCATGTTAGAGAATATCAACACATCCCCTAATTCCCGCGACGACGGCGCGGGCACTCCGGAAAACTACCTGTCCCGCGCGGTGGCCGCCTGCGAGGCCGGCGACGCGCGCCTCGGGCTCCATCTGTACCTGGCCGCCTTCGAGCAGGCCGCCGAGCAAAGCGACGCCCCCTCCGAGGACGCTATCATGGGTCTCAAGCAGGCATGGCGCGTGGCCTGCTCCACCAAGGAGCGCGCTCTGGCCGAGTACATTTTCGAGCGGCTCGAGCCCTACCTGTCCGATGACGAGGTGCAGGCCTGCGTGGAGCAGCTGCAGGTGCTCGCCATGGAGCGCCTCGAGGGCATCGGTCTTTCCGGCGATGATCTCATGGAAATGACGGAGGCCCTTTCCGGCGACTTCATGGAAATGGTGGGGCCGATGATGGCCGCCGCCGTTCACGGCGAGGACGCGGCCATGGCCCAGGCCGAGGCGCTGGCAGCGCCGTCGGGGGCCGCTCCGGCGGGAGAGGAGGCCTCCCAGTCCGTCGATATCTTCTCCTACGACAGCATCTCCGGCTACGGCGCCGCCGTGGCGCGCATGCGCTCTTTGGGCGTGGGCCTGGCCGGCACTCCCGAGTTCGACGATTTCGTCGCGATGCTGAACTCCCGCCACGGGCTGGACGCCATGCCAGTCGTCGACAGCCTTCTGTTCTGCTCGCCGGCCCGGGAGGATGCGAGCCGCTTCATGCTGGCCACGGTGGGGGAGCTGGGACTACCGGCTATCCGCATGCGCATGGAGGAGACCTTCCAAGGCGTGCCCATGCTCTGCGTCAGCGCCCAGGCCACCGATGCCGAGAAGCTCGCTAGCCTGCGCCACGGCTTTGCGGGCCCGGGCATCCTGGTGCTGGAGGATCTCGATCTGTGGGGAGCGCCGGTCATCGATGCCGCCGACGACATGGCGGGCTTCTTCATGGCCGCCATGTCCCGGGGTGCGCGCGAGGCGGTGAACCTCATCCGCCAGGCAGTGGAGAACCCCGACGTCTACGTGCTGGCCTCCGCTTCGTCGCTCGAGGCCATCGATCCGTTCTTCGCGGAGCTTCTGTTCCCCCTCACCTGCGTCGATATCGACTATCCCACCGCTGAGGAGCGCGCCGACATTTGGATGGATATCGCCCGCGACCACCCCTCCATCCGATCGGTGGGCCGCGACGAGCTGGTGCGCCTTTCGGCGAACCTGCCGCGCTACGACATCTACATGGCGGCCCGCGAGGCCATCGAGGAAGCCTACAAGCAGGGCCTTGTGGAACGCCGCTACATCCCGGTGTCCCGCGAGAACCTCTTCGACAAGCTCGCCGCCTACCAGCCGCTCGATTCCGCCGAGTACGCCGAGCTCGAGCGCCTCGTCGTCTCCGACTTCTCCGCCTCCTTGGGCGATTTGAACGACTTGGTGGGATAGCCGGTGGTTATTTGCCGAATTGAACGGGCGGGCGCGAACCCGCCCGTTTTCTGTCGGGAGCTCTGCTTCCGTGTGAAGACGACCGATGAAGGAGGACGGGATCTGTGGTTCGCCGTGAGAATGCAGAACCGATAGATTGGCCCTGCGAGGGGCCGGCCCTCGATGACTTTGTGACCTCGATGCTCGCCAGGGGAGACGAGCTGTACCGCGATTTGCCTTGGCGCCATGTGGACGATCCTTACGCGGTGCTCGTCTCGGAGATCATGCTGCAGCAGACCCAGGTGGCGCGCGTCGGTCGCTTCTGGGAACGGTTCCTGTCGGCGTTTCCCACGGTGGATGCCCTGGCGTCCGCCGCGGTGCCCGATGTGCTCGAGCTGTGGCAGGGCCTCGGCTACAACCGCCGCGCCCTGGCGCTTAAGCGTACGGCCGATACCTGTGCCGCCGAGGGGGCCGGCCGCCTTCCGGAAACCTACGAGGGGATGCTGGCGCTGCCCGGCATCGGTCCGGCTACGGCGGCGGGGGTGGTGGCCTTCGCCTATCAGCGGCCGGCCGTCTATCTGGAGACCAACGTGCGCTCGGTGTTTTTGCACGAGCTCTTTCCCGAAGAGGAGGCCGTAAGCGACAAGGTGCTTTTGCCCCTGGTTGAGGCCGCCGCCTTCCATCCCGCCGCCGCAGCCGATCCGCGCCGCTGGTACTACGGGCTGCTCGACTACGGCGCTCACCTGAAGGCCACGGTGCCGAACCCCTCTCGGCGCAGTGCGGGCCACAGCCGCCAGTCGGCTTTCGAGGGCTCGCGCCGTCAGAAGCGGGCCTGGATCATCCGCCGCGTGCTCGCCGCTCCCGAGGGCGTTTCCCGCGCGGCCGTGCTCGCCGACCTGAACACGGCTGAGCTCGCTGCCGGTCGTCCCGAGGTGGAGCCTCCGCTCTTCGATTCCATCGTCGCCGATCTCCTCGCCGAGGGCTTCTTCCGCGAGGAAAACGATACGTTGACCCCCTGAGGGAGAAAGGGTTCGCTGTGGGTTTCATCGAGTTGTTCCTGACGGGCGTCGGGCTTTCCATGGACGCGTTCGCCGTGGCCATCTGCAAAGGCCTCGGCATGCGGAAGATACGTTGGCGCGATGCGCTGGTGATCGCCCTGTTCTTCGGGGGCTTTCAGGCGCTCATGCCGCTTATCGGTTGGGCCGCAGGCTCGCTGTTCGCCAGCACCATCACCGCCGTCGATCACTGGATTGCTTTCGGGCTTCTCGCCTTCATCGGCGGCAAGATGCTCTGGGACGCCTTCCACGAGGAGGACTCCCCGTGCGTGTGCGGGCGTGATTGCGCGACGTGCCAACGCCGCGGAGGCGCCGATTGCGACGATCCCGAGGCGGCGCGGCAGGCGCCGATCGCCCCGCCCCTCGATTATCGCGAGCTTGTCATGCTCGCCATCGCCACGAGCATCGATGCCTTGGCTGTGGGCATCACGTTTGCCTTCCTCGGAGTGAACATTTGGGTCGCCATCGCGATCATCGGTGTCACCACTTTCGCGCTGTCGCTTGTCGGCGTAGTGGTCGGCAACCAGTTCGGCTCGCGTTTCGAGAAGCCCGCCACCATCGCCGGCGGCATCGTCCTCATCCTCATCGGCCTGAAAATCCTCATCGAGCACCTCGCCGGCTAACGCGTCCCTGCGTGCCGCGTCCCTAGCCGACCGGTGCGCTCTCGCAGCCGTCCGATCCCCGCAGTCGCCCAATTGCCCTCACCAGCCGACGCGTCCGATCCTGCACTTTTTAAAATCCGCAGGTGAATGCCGCTTCGACTCCGAAATGGTCGACTTGCTGAGGGGAAATCCCTCGAAAATGCCACTTTAACCTAGAAATGGCCAGAAAGATAGGAGGGGGATGAGCCATTTCGGGGTCGAAGTGGCATCTACCTGCCATGTTTCCGATACGTACCCGCTTGCATTCGTTCTCGGCGATTGACGCGATGCATACTTGTCGAATTCCGAAACTTACCTCCAGAACTCCGCAATCGAATCGGGTGCAAGAAGCAACCTGCGAAGCTGCATTCGGCTATCTCGGCAATGCGCCGTCTCCGGACGGCTTCGCACGCCAAGTTCACGGCGGACGTTATCTGCGAATTGGGAAAACAGTGCGGCGGAAGAAACGATGGAACGATTGGCGATCATGACGCGATAGCCGATGGACTCGAGATCGTTACGCCTCCGGGCGTCATGCTCTGTCTTTTTCGGCGTGCTGTGGTGCTTGAAGCTGTCGTATTCGACGATGAGCTGCTTGTCGGGCCAGAATAAATCCGGGTAGAAATTGTGCTGGGCGACAAGGTGCGCTTCGCGGGACTTGGGCGCGATCGGTTGGTTGGCAACGGGCTTGGGGAGGCCGTAGCCTCCAAGCTTGCGGGGCAGGCAGAGAAACAGGTAGAGAATGGTCTCATAGGGGGAGCCTAGGTGGTCGATGGCGAGATCGATGGCCCTGAGCGCCTTCGATGCTCCACGAATTTGTTGATGAGCGTGAAGGAACGCACGCATCTCTCGCAACGATGTGAGCGGTACTGCCGAGGTGACAACGTCTTCGGGTTTGGAGGCGAAGCGGTAGTTGCCGCTCAGGGCGCATGCGAGCTCAGTGAGTTGCGCGAGAGGCAGCTCGCCGGCGAACTGCGCCAGGCACATTGCCGGTGAAACTGTGGCAAGCTTAGGGGCAATTCCCCATACCGTGCCTTTGTTGCCGAGTTGGCGATCGATGTGGGAAACGCAGCGCAAGACGCGGCAGCGCTCGGATGGAGACCCGACGGCAATGTGAAGCGGTTCGGTGAAGAAGCTTCCTCGATTCAGCCAGAAATCAACGTCCTTCGCCGCAACGCCGACGGCGCCCTTCTTGGACTTGAGCGTCCGGTCGTAGCATGTGGGCGCAGCATTGGTTTCGGCCATATGTGACCATAGTTCAAGGGAGCTTTTATGTGCTAGCGTGCATTCCATGAGCCCACGATACCAGGTCTCAATTCCGTGTCAATACGATTTGAAATAATGTGCAAAACTCTTGGTAAATCGGGAATTTAACAAGACATCAATGCGGTTTCAACGCGAATTTGGCGAGAATGAGAGTAGACGAGATGACGAAAGAGTGGAAAGTCGTTTCGAGATGGTGGATAACGTACCCTGAAGGATGCTTTGCCGGAAAAGCATCCCGGAAACGCTTTGTTGATGCTGTCGTGTTCGCCCAAGGCTCAGCAACCGAAGAGCACGTGAAAGAGATCGGAACGGGGCTGTTTCAAAGCCGTTCGGGCGCCGACGCGCTATGATGATCGCAGACAACACGCGACGTCGCGTTCTGGCATGCAGCATCGCGAGCGACGTGCGACGCGGCTCGCGATTAGTGGCGCAGTGATTGGCGCGCGACATCGCAAATGACGCACAACAGATTGGTTTAACATGAGCTACGAGAACTCCATCGCTTTTTTGGGTCCTGCCGGAACGTACTGCAACGAAGCGGCTTTGCGTTTCGCCGCCCGTCTCGGCATCGACGACCCCGATCTGGTGGAGTGCGCTTCTTTCGACGAGGTTTTCGATTGCGTCGACGATGGGACGGTGCGCTTCGGCGTCGTCGGCAAGGAGAATTCGCTGGAAGGTCCCGTCACGGCGACGCTCGACAACTTCGCCTTCCGCACCGACTCGGTTATCCTGGCCGAGGAGGTGATCGATGTGCGCCATTGTCTGGCGATGCATCCCGAGGCCGCTCGATCCGACATTCGCAGGATCGCCTCCCATCCGCAGGGCATCGCGCAGTGCCGCCGCTTTCTGGCGGAGCATTTTAAGGGCGTTTCAACGCTTTCCGTGGCCTCAACGGCCGAAAGCGCGCGGATGGCGGCCGGCGATCCTGCCACGGCGGGTATCTGCAACCCCCTTGCCGCTCGGTTGCACGGCGCGCGCGTGGTCGCGGAGTCGATACAGGACAACCCCGAGAACCAGACCGCTTTCGCATTGGTGGGTCGCCTGGTCGATGCCGAGCTTTTGCGGGGTTCGCGCTACAAGACGTCGCTGGCGCTCTTTTTGCGCGCGGACAAGCCCGGTGCCCTACAGATGATTCTTTCCGAATTCGCCTACGCGGGCATCAACCTGACGATGCTGCAGTCGCGTCCGACAAAAAAGCAGCTGGGAGATTACATGTTCTTCGTTGAGCTTGACGGGTCAATGCATGATATCGACGTTCAGACTGCCCTCGATTGCCTGCGGCTGAAGTTGCGTGAGGTTAAGGTGTTCGGTAGCTATCCGGTGGAGTAGCGGCCGTTCCCTGCTCTCTGTTTCGAGCAAGTGGTCGGTAGATGCCACTTCGACCCCGAAATGGACGGGAGCCCACCTTCCTTTTTGGCCATTTCTAGGTCGAAGTGGCATTTTCGCGTGCTTTTTCTTTGGCCCGTCGACCATTTCTGGGTCGAAGTGGCATCTACGCGGCAAATACCGAAGACGAGAGAGCGGGCGACCCGCGATTCTTTCGTGCGGCAAAGCGGAGTTGCGGCTGAGGGCGCTATCGCAAGCGGCATGTGTTGGTCGCGCAGTCGTCTGCCGCCGCTGGCGAATTCGGGCATGCAAGGGGATTGCGGCCGACAGCTCGCCAGGGCCGCGCGAGCAGGGCCTTCCCGCCGACGGCGCAAATCGGGCGCGAACGGCGCGGCGCCGAAAATGCCTTGTTACCAGCAGGGGAGCGCGTAACATTTTCTCGCCGCTGGTAGATGATTTGACCGTTTGTGACCCATTGTGCAGCTTTTGTGGCGATCGAACGGATAATCTAACCCCTGCATGTAAGAGAGACGAGACACCTATAAGGAGGTGTACGCATGGAAAATCAGGCAACGATGTCAGACTTTGACAGCATCCTTGCCTCGCGTGGCGTTACCCGTCGCAGCTTCATGAAGCTGTGCGCCGGCATCGCCGCCGCAGCCGGGCTCTCCCAGCTCGCGGTTCCGCGCGTGGCGCAAGCTCTGGAAGAGTCTGTTATCGGCGCGACGTCCGGCAACCTGTATCCGGTCATCTGGATCGAGGGTGCTTCCTGCACCGGTTGCACGGAGTCCTTCGCCCAGGTGGAGACTCCCGATGTCGCATCGGTCGTGCTCGACATGATCTCCCTGAACTACTCGGAGACCCTGTCGGCCGCCGCTGGCCACTCCATGGAGGAGGCCAAGGCCCAGACCATCGCGGCAGGCAACTACATTCTCATCTACGAGGGCGCCGTGCTCGAGGCCTTCGACGGCAACGCTCTGCGCGTGGCCGGCGAGACCGGCATCACGGCCCTTGTGGAGGCTGCCGAGTCGGCCAACGCCGTTGTGGCGGTCGGCTCCTGCGCCGTGAACGGCGGCTGGATGGCCGCTGCCCCCAACCCGGCCCAGGCCCTTGGCGTCCAGCAGTACCTGAAGAAGGTCGGCGTCGCCACGCCGGTCGTCAACGTTCCGGGCTGCCCCGTGAACCCCGAGTGGGTCATGTCCGTGCTCGTGGACGTCGTGGTCATGAAGGACATGGGCCTGCTGGTGAACCGTCTGAACGAGTTCAACATGCCGGGCGATCTGTTCAACCAGACCATCCATGACAACTGCGAGCGTCGCGGCCACTTCGAGAATGGCGAGTTCGTCTACGAATTCGGCTCGAAGGAAGAGGAGATGGGCTACTGCCTGTATCCCGTCGGCTGCAAGGGCCCGCAGACCCGTGCCCTGTGCGGCGTCACGCTGTGGAACAACCGCCGCAGCTGGTGCGTGCAGTCCGGCGCCCCCTGCATCGGCTGCTGCGAGGCCAACCCGAACAACCCGGGCGACAACTGGGCCGAGGTGAACACCCCGTTCTACAAGCGCATGCGCGACCTGCGCATCGGTCCTCTGAGCCTGCAGCCCACCACCATCGCCGTGACCATCACCGGCATCGTGGCGGCGGCGCTCGTGGTGCACGGCTTCGGCATGAAGCTCTCCGGCCGCATGGACGGCGGCGCTCCGTTCGAGAAGATCCGCAAGTGGGATGCCAAGCATCCCGACCAGGAGATCGGCACCTACGCCGACCCGGTCGCCGGCGGCCCGGTTCTCGACGACGAGCTGCTGCAGAAGAACGCCGAACCCCGTAACAACGATTAAGAAGGAGGTGAGCTGACTTGACACGTTCTGTTATTGATCCCATTACCCGTATCGAGGGCCATCTCCGCGTCGAGATGGAGGTCGAGAACGGCGTGGTCGCCGACGCCTGGGTGTCCGGCGGCTGCTTCCGCGGCATGGAGCTCGTCGTGCAGAACCGCACCCCCGAGGATGCGGCCCAAATCGTCGAGCGTATCTGCGGCGTGTGCCCCGTTTCGCACGCGCATGCCTCCTCGATCGCCGGTGACAAGGCCTACGGCATCACCATTTCGAACAACGCCCGTATCGTGCGTAACCTGCTGGAGGGCGCTCAGTTCCTGCACAGCCATATCCTGTGGCTGTACAACCTGGCGGCTCTCGATTACGTGAACCCGCTGAATGCGCTTCAGGCCAACGTCGACGACGCCTACGCTGTGGCCCTGGAGAACGGCCTGGCGCTGCACTCCGACCTCAACCAGCTCTACGAGAAGCTGGCGGCCTTTGCCGACAACGGCCAGCTGTCCATCTTCTCGGGCAACTGGTTCGATGCCGACGGCGGCGAGGCCTACGTCGACAACCCTGAGGCGAACCTGATCCTCACCTCCCATTACCTGGAGGCCCTGAAGATGCAGGCCCGCTCCTCCGAGATGGCGGCGCTGCTCGGCGGCAAGATGCCCCACGTCATGACCTCCATTCCCGGCGGCAACATGTGGGTGCCCACCGAGAGCAAGCTCGACGATCTGCTCGCCATGGCCACCGAGGTCCGCGACTGGGTCAACGACACCGTTCTCGCCGACACCGTGATGCTCGCCAAGCTCTATCCCGAGGTGCTCACCTTCGGCAAGGGCTGCGGCCGCTACATCGCCTGGGGCGTCTTCGAAGGCCCCGACTGGCCCTACGGCGACAACTACACCGAGCAGATGCTCAACCGCTACCTGCCCATGGCCGTCCTGGACGAGCAGTTCCAGGCGTCGGACGTGCAGGAGAACCTCATCACCGAGTACATGGGCCGCTCCTGGTACAAGGGCAGCGAGACCTACACCTCGCCGTACTTCGTCACCGATCCGGACTTCACCGAGTACAACGTCGACGACCGCTACAGCTGGGTGAAGGCCCCCGCCTACGACGGCAAGCCCATGGAGGCCGGCTCCATGGCCCGCATCTTCGCGGCCTACGTGCGCGGCGTGCCCTTCATCAAGGAGCAGGTCGACGCCGTTCTCGGCATCCTCGGCGCCAAGCCGGGCGACCTGGCCGCCTTCCAGTCCACCCTGGGACGCACCGCCATCCGCCAGATCGAGACCATCTACATCGCCAACCTCATGGTGGAATGGGTCAACGAGCTCGCCGAGGCCATCAAGGGCGGCGACTCCGAGTACTTCCGCGAGCCTGCCCGCCTCACCGGCGAGGGCACGGGCTTCTGGGAGGCCCCCCGCGGCGCGCTCTACCACTCCGAGAAGGTGGTTGACGGCAAGATCGAGGGCTACCAGATCATCATCCCGTCCACGTGGAACCTGGCTCCCATCAACGGCGACGGCGAGCACGGCCCGCTCGAGCAGGCGCTCATCGGCGTTCCGGTGGCCGACATCGAGAAGCCCATCAACGCCCTGCGCACGGTTCACTCCTTCGACCCCTGCACCGCTTGCGCCGTGCACGTCACGGAGCGCGGTACCGGCAAGCACTTCGAGACCGTCACCAGCCCTTGGGGGGTGAAGTAAGATGGCCCATCTCGCTCACTACAAAGAGGCCCATCCTCTTATCTTCGTGGTGACCCACTGGATCAACCTGATCGCCATGATCATGCTCATCCTGTCGGGCATCATCATCCACTTCCCGGTGCTGCCGTTCCTCACGGGCATCGCCCGCGGCTGCCATCTGTTCTTCGGTTTCGTGCTGTTCATCAACTGTGTGGCCCGCGTCATCATGGCCTTCTTCGTGAAGACCGCGCCGACCGGCGGCACGCGCCAGCAGGTGACCGACTTCAAGACCTGGCTGCCCCAGAAGGACAACCGTCATCAGGCCCTGGAGTGGATCAAGTACTACCTGTTCCTGAAGAAGGATCATCCCCTGGGCGCCAAGCTCGGCGTGCCGCAGAAGATCAGCTACCTCTTGATCCCGATCCTCATCGTGCTGATGTTCTGGACGGGGCTCTGCCTGTGGGGCGTGACCATGAACGTTCCCGCGTTCGCCGCGACGACGAACCTCGTGGGCGGTCTCATGTCCATGCGCATCATCCACTACTTCGGCATGTACGTGTTCATCATCTTCATGTTCATCCATATCTACCTGGCCAATGTTGAGGGCTTCGCCCCCACCAAGCTCATGTTCATCCGCAAGGAGCATGGCGGCCTGGTGTACGACCCCGACCTGCACAACATCGTTGGGGAGGACGCCGACCTCCACTAAGGGTCGCGCGCGCCGAAGTCGAAAGGGCGGTCTCGCAAGGGGCCGCCCTTTTTGTTGCGCGTCTCCCGGGGAGGAGCCGTCGGGTATTCTGATTCGCTCAAACAGTCCTCGCTGGTATCGAAGGCGACGAGATTGCCCCATTCCGTTCCCACTGCGCCTTCGATACCATCTGCGGAACTCGCTCGGTCAGAACACCCGACGTCTCCTCTGGGCTCTCACGTGCTTGACCAAACGTTCCGAACCGTCAACAAGAGGAAGCAAACTTGCCGGGGTTGCGTTATGATTATCGGCAACTCTGTTCACTTACCGACTGCAGGCGGAAAGGACCCGTTTCGTGCGGAATGTTCTGAAGATACTCAAGCGCGATCTTCTGCGTCTTTTGAAAACGCCGCAGGCGCTCGTGGTCGTGTTCGCCCTCATGGTGATTCCCTCGCTGTACACCTGGTACAACGTCGTCGGGTTCTGGAACCCCTACGACAACACCGGCAACCTCACGGTCTGCGTGGTGAACCAGGATGCGGGCGGTTCCTCCGAGCTCACCGGCGAGCTGAACGTGGGGGAGCGCATCGTGGACCAGCTGCATGAGAACAACCAGCTGCACTGGGAATTCACCGACTACGACGCGGCCATGAACGAGCTGAAGGGCGGACGCGCCTACGCGGCCTATGTCATTCCCGAGCATTTCACCGCCGATCTGCTCACCATCACCACCGGAAGTTTCACGCAGCCCAAGATCGAGTACTACGTGAACGAGAAATCGGGCCCGGTGGCGCCCAAGATCACCGACACGGGCGCCACAACCTTGGACGAGACCATCAACTCCACCTTCGTCGCCACCGTAAGCGACGTGGTCGTCAAGACCATCGACGAGAAGGTGAACGAGGGGCGTGAGAGCACCAAGGAGATGCAGTCGAAGGCCGCGCAGAAGATATCGGAGGCCGTCGCCGCCACCGGCGAGGTGCGCCGCGTGCTCGCCGATTTGGGGGATGCGTCGAAGGCGGCCAAGGACAAGGCCGCCTCGGCCAAAGAGACGCTCTCCAAAGCGAGCGCCGGCATCGACGCGGCCGATGAGTCCTTGGGCCAGATGGGGGAGACCGCGACGACCATGCAGAAGACCTTGAGCGACTTCTCCGCCTTCGTGCTGCCGGCCGTCACCGCCGGCCTCGACGACATCACCCAGGCGTCGAACGACGCCACCTCGGCCGCCGCGCGCCTCACCGCCGCCTTCGGCGAGGCCCAGGGAGGCATCCAGGCGGCGCTGGCCCAGGGAGGCGCCGCCGTGCAGGAGAGCGGCCAGCTGGCGTCCTCCGTGCGCGCGGCGGCGGCCTCCCTTCCCTCCGGCAGCAGCGAGCGCGCCGCCCTGGAGGCTCTGGCCGACTCCCTGGACGAGCGGACCCGGGCGGCCTCGACGGCCCTGGACGCGCTGACGGTCGCCAACGACCGCGCGCAGTCCTCGGCGGCCGCGCTCTCCGACGCGGCATCGGCCCTCGATGGCGCGGTGCGCCAGGCGACCAGCGGCGCGTCGGCCTATTCCACGACGTTGTTCGGCACCACGCTACCCGCCGTGAACGACGCGCTGGACGCGCTGGCCGAAACTTCGTCGGCCCTTTCCGGGGCCCTTGAGACCCAGCGGCTCCTCGTGGCCCAGACCGGGCTCGTCATCGACCAGCTGGACGCCACCATGGACACGGCCGCCTCAACGGTGGCCGAGACCGACCGGCTCTTCGCCGGCCTGGAAAGCGAGCTGGGCATCGTCTACAACGACGTGCTCGCCTTCGGCACCTCCGACGCGCTTTCCCGGCTCGTAGGCGAGGGCGGTCTTGACGCCGACAAGATCGCGGCGTTTATGGCGTCGCCCACCGAGGTGGTCACCGAGCAGCTCTATCCGCTGAACGCCTACGGCAGCGCCATGGCGCCCTTGTTCATGAACCTCACGTTCTGGATCGGCGCCTTCATGCTGCTCGTCATCATGCGCCAGGAGGCGGACGGCGAGGGCATCCCCGGCCTGACCCTGGCCCAGCGCTATTGGGGCCGGTATTTGTTCCTTGCGGCCATCGCCGTGATGCAGGCGGTCATCTGCTGTGTCGGGGTGCTCGCGCTCGGCGTGCAAACCGTCTCGGCGCCGGCGCTCATCTTCGCCGCGGCGCTGGCGTCGCTTGCCTACCTCTCCATCATCTACGCCTTCTCCGTCACGCTGCAGCATATCGGCAAGGGCATCTGCGTCGTTCTCGTGTTCGCCCAGATCCCCGGTGCCACGGGCCTCTATCCGATCGAGATGACCTCGCCGTTCTTCCAATCCATCTACCCGCTGTTCCCCTTCACCTACGGCATCGGGGCCATGCGCGAGGCCATCTGCGGCTTCTACGGCGGCCAGTACGTCTCCGACCTGCTCGTGCTCGCGCTGTTCCTCGTGCTGTTCATGGCGCTCGGGCTCCTCATCCGCCCGCTCATGGCGAACGTGAACCGCATGGTGGCCCGCCAGGTGCGCGACGGCGGCCTGTTCAACGGCGAGGACGTCGATATCCCCGTGCGCCCCTACCGCATCTCCCAGATCATGCGGGCGCTCTCCGACAAGGACACCTACGCCACGGCCCTGCAGCAGCGCTACGCGACGTTCAACCGCTGGTACCCGCGGCTCATGAAGGGCGCGCTCGTTTTGGGCGTGGCGGTGCCGGTGGTCCTTGCGGTCATCTTCGCCCTGACGCCGACCGAGAAGGTGTGGCTGCTCACGGGCTGGCTCATTTGGATCATCGTCATTTTCGTGGCGCTCGTGGTCATCGAGAGCCTGCGCTTCAGCTTCGAGCGGCAGCTGAAGCTGGAGAGCCTCTCCGACGCGAGCCTGATCGACCTGTACGGCGCCACGGCGGACGTGGAGCGGGCCGCCTGCATGGATGCGCGCGACGCGGGCTTCGGCGATCGAGAGCGCGCGTGCGCTCGCGATGCCGCGCGCGACGGTGCGGAAGGGGAGGAGGCCCGTCATGAATAACGTCTGGCGCCTGTTCCGCTTCGATCTGGGCCGCTTGAAGGCCAACGTCATGTCCATCATCATCACGCTGGGCCTCGTTCTCGTGCCCTCGCTGTTCGCCTGGTACAACATCATCGCCTGCTGGAACGTCTTCGACAACACGGGCAACCTCACGGTGGCCGTGGCCAACACCGACGAGGGCTACCAGAGCGACCTCATCCCGCTGCGCATCAACATCGGCGACCAGGTGGTCTCCGCCCTGCGGGCCAACGACCAGATCGATTGGCACATCACCGACGAGGAGGACGCCATCGACGGCGCGAAGTCGGGGCGCTACTACGCCGCCGTGGTGATCCCGAAGAGCTTCAGCCGCGACATGCTCACCTTCTACACGGGCGACGCGGGCCACGCCGATATCGTCTACTACGCCAACGAGAAGAAGAGCGCCATCGCGCCGAAGATCACCGATCAGGGAGCCGACACGGTGTCCTATCAGGTGAATGCCGTGTTCGCCCAGACGCTCTCCGAGGTGTCGCTCTCGCTGGCCGAATCGCTTTCCAGCTTCGCCGACGAGGACGACTGGGACGGCCGCATCGCGGTGGTGGCCGATCATGTGCGCGAGATGGCCGATGCCTTCGACGACGCGTCCGGGGTGCTTTCGCTCTACGGCTCGCTCGCTCGCTCCTGCGAGGATCTCTCGCGCCATTCGGCCGACCTGGCCACCCAGGCCTCCACGGCTCTGGACGAGACGCTGTCCGCCGCGACGGGGCGGGCCGACGCGGTGCCGGCCACGGTGGACGCTCTGAAGAGCTCGGCGGATACGCTCAAGAGCTCGCTGGCCGACAGCGCCGCCGCCTTCGGGGCGGTATCCGATTCCGTCGACGCACTGTTCGATGCGGCTTCCGGGGACAGTCAGGGCATTGCCAAGGATCTGCGCGCCCAGGCCGATGCGCTTGCGTCCCATGCGACGGTGTACCGCCAGGTGGCCGACAGCTTGGAAGGCGCCGCCCCGTCGCTGCCCGAGAGCCTCCGGCCCCAAGTGACCGCCCTGGCCGGCCGTGCGAGAGCGGTGGCGTCCCAGGCGGATTCCATGGCCGCGAGCCTGCGGACGGCCGCCGATAAGCTGGAGGCGGGCGACACCGATCTTTCCGCCGAGCGCGATGCCGCCAAGGCCAAGGCGGCCGAGGCCGCCGCCTCCATCAATTCCATCAAGGACGATTACGAGGCGAATGTGGCGCCGGGGCTCGCCTCGCTGGCAGAGCAGGCCGCCTCCATGGCCGATGCGCTCTCCGGCGTTTCCGACGACCTGAAGGGCGTCGGCGGCGAGCTGTCCGCCTCGGCCACCTCGGCGGCCGATGTCATGGCCGGCACCGCCGACAAGATAGCCGAGACCACCGAGAAGCTCAAGGGCGTCTCCTCGGGGCTGCGGGAGATGGCCTCCGATATCGACGGCGCCATCGCCTCGGGCGACCGCGACGCCCTGCGCGCCGTGCTCGGCTCCGATGTATCGGCCCTTTCGAAGGCGCTGTCCGCGCCCGTCGGCGTCGAGCGCATCCCGGTGTTCCCCGTGGAGAACTTCGGCAGCGCCATGGCCCCCCTTTACACGACGCTGGCCCTGTTCATCGGGTCGCTGCTCATCCTCGTGGTGTTCAAGCCGAAGGCGGGCCTACGCATCCAGAAGGAGGCGGGGCTTGTGAATCCGAAGCCGCGGCAGCTGTTCTTCGGTCGCTTCGCCGTCATGGCCGTGGTGTCGCTGGCCCAGTCGACGGTCATGGCGCTGGGCAATTTGTTCTTCCTCGATGTGCAGGTGACCTCGCCATGGCTGTTCATGGTGTGTTTCTGGGGCGCGGGACTTGTGTTCACCTTCATCATCTACGCGCTGGTGGTGTCCTTCGCCAACCTCGGCAAGGCCATCGCCGTGCTTCTGCTCATCGTGCAGGTGACCGGCTGCGGCGGCTCGTTCCCGCTGCAGATCATGCCCGATTTCGTGCAGGTCCTCTCGCCGTGGCTTCCCGCCACCCACGTGGTGAACGCCATGCGAAGCGCCATGATGGGCACCTACGGCAACGACTTCTGGGTGCAGATGGGCACGCTCGCCCTGTTCCTCATCCCGGCGGCGCTTTTGGGCCTCGTGCTTCGCAAGCCCCTGGAGAAGTTCATGGAATGGTACGTGGAAAAGGTGGAGAGCTCGAAGCTCATCAGCTAGCGCGCGCTGCGCGACCGTATCCGACCCCCATCCCCCATGCTTCCCTTTTTGGCAGTGAATGCCACTTTGACCCCGAAATGGCAAGCCAAATGCCAGTTGAAGGGCGAAATGGTCGAAAAAACTCTGGTATGTTGCCGAAAAATCGACCATTTCGGGGTTGAAGTGGCATTTATCCCCGAAAATTGGAAAACGAGAATCGAGATGGTCTTGTTGAATGAAACTGGGACCTGGATGGGACGTCCTGCCAATGATAGGGCGGGGTTGGAAATAACGGCGAGCACACGAAGGGGCCACCCGACGTGCCGCCGATCAAAGAGAGGAAAGATAGGCGACATGGGCGAGCCATTGACCGACGAGCAGATTGCTGAAGAGGAGAAGTTTCTCGCGGGGCTGCCCCGGGTGAACCTGGGGGCGCTGTTTTTGGCACCCGTGTGGGGGCCGGCCCATGGGATGTGGGCGGCGTTCCTCTTCTTCGTCGCGTGGCTGTTCGCGGACAACGTGATTTACGCGGCCACGGTGGAGCCGACAGCGATGAACGTGGTGCTGGCCATTCTCATGGCCGCGGGGCTGGTGGGCGCAACCGCGGTGTTCGCCATCGTGGCGCAGCCTTTCGCGGCGCATCGGGCCGAGAACATGGGGGTGAGTCGCGAGACCTACCTGCGGCGGCAGCGCATCTGGGCCGTTGTTGGCGCGATCATCGCCGTGGCCATCGTGGCGTTTGCCACCTGGTACAACTTGGATCTGCGCCCGACGCTGGATACCTGGGCCTAAGGAGAAGGCATGGAAGCGAGCGAGCGCACGGCGGCGGTGTTCTTCGTCGGGAACCGACTCATGCTGGACGATGGCGTGGGGCCGGCGGCCTACGACGAGATACTTGCCGGCTATGACATCCCCGAGAACGTGACGCTGGTGGACGTCGGCTGCATGTCGCTGGACATGCTGCCCTACGTGGAACGTTGCGACCTTATCCTCACGGTGGACGCCGTGGACGGCACGGGCGACGCGCCGGGCACCGTGTACCGGTTTGAGCCGGATGCCATGGCGCGCCATTTCGGCCCCGAGGCGTCGCTGCACGATTTGAAGCTCGTCGACCTGTTCGACGCCGCATCGCTCATGGGCTACGAGGCCGAGGGCTTCTGCCTGGGCATGCAGGTGGGCAACCCCTCCCCGGAGCAGTTTGTCGTGGGCCTCACCCCCGAATGCTCCGCTGCGCTGCCTTTGCTAGTTGAAACCGTCGTGGCCGAGCTGCACCGCCGCGGGTTCCCTCTGCGAAAGAAATAAGAAGAAGCGACCGAAGTCGCTTTCTGCGAAGGGGTTTTTGCCAGAAGATCCCGTAGGGGCTGGCCTTGGCCAGCCCTTCCAACCGGAATGAAGCCTCCTGCTGCGAAGGGGCGACCGAGGTCGCCCCCTACGGGTTCGATACTGAGCGGTTCCCGCCCTCTGCGCGTCGCTTTTACTGACGCATATCCACGTAGCCCAGGGCCAGGTCGGATTCGTCGAAGCTGGCATAGGTGCCATCTCCGGACAGGTTCAGCAGCAGTTTGTCCAGCTCATCGGCGGGCACGATCCAGGCGAGCTGCACCGTGGCCGCCTCGCCGGGCGTGGCGCCCACGGCGTGCAGGGCGCTCATCTCTTCAGCGCTAGCATCAAGCTTGAACTCTGCGGTTTCGGTCTCCTCGCCGGCGCCCCTCGCCTGGGCGATCTCCTCGGACCAGGCGCGGAGGGTCCCGTCGCTGCCAGGGATGACCTTGGTGCCTGTGGGAATAAGGCACGCGGCCTCGGCGATGCGGGTCAGCTCGTCGGAGGTGAGCGAGTCGGTCCACAGCCACAGGACGCGCTGCTCGTCGGGGAAGACGAGGTACATGTCCAGGCTGTGATCGCCCTGGGCGATGCCCGGCTTCTCGAAGACGACGCCCTCGGCGCCGTTCACGGACACCGGGGTGGCGCCGGTCGTGAACGACACGGGCAGAGGCTCGCTGGAATCTAGATAGAACAAGAAGGCGGAGAAGCCCTTCTCGTGGTCGGCCCAGTCGTATTTGGCGAGGTGGTTGTCGCGGTCGAAGGCGGCCGCCCCCTCGGGCAGGTTCGCGAACTCCAGGCGGTAGTCGGCCACGGGGCCCGTCGCCGGTGCGGCGACCTCGCCGGCATCCACGGCCATCAAAGTCTGGTAGTCGCCGGATTGCTGCAGGTTGATGAGCCCCAGGGCGTCGGCGGCGTAGGCGGTGCCTCCCACGCCCAGGCACACGGCGCAGGCCACGGCGGCCGCCCGGGCCCAGCGCGGCACAAGCACCGGCGCCGGGCGACGGCGGCTCGTAGAGGGCGCGGGGCTGCGGGCGGCGGCCTCCTGGGCGATGGCGGCGAAGGCGTCATCCATGGCCGCCTCGGCTTCAGGCGTCGGTCGCGCATCGCCCACAATGGCGCGGATGCTGCGATCAAGATTGTCGTTGGTCGTGTCGGTTCCTCTCATCGTGCCACGAATTCGGAAGGCGTGTGTAGCGCCCGCGCAGCAGGTAGGCGGCCGCGAAGCTGCTTCGCTTTCGCACGGTGGCATCGAAGGGTCGTAGGTGAAAAGGGATTGCGGTTCGGAGGAGGCGTCCTCGTCGGCTTCCGGGGTGATGGATCGCGAGAAGGGCCCTCCGTGCTCAGGCGGGGTTGGCGGCCTGCATGAGGGGCGCGTCGGTCTCGGCGGGAGCCCTCGGACGGCAGCCCCGCTCGGATATTCGTCGCGGGCCGTCCGGCTCTTCATTCGCTGCGACGCCGCGAGGGTCGCAGCCCAAGGCGCGCGCGATGCGCTTGCGGCCGCGGGAGAGCCGCTGGCGCACGTTCTCGGCGGTCGTGTCCAAAAGCTCGGCGATCTCGGCGGTGCTGTAGCCCTCCCCGTAGTACAGGGTGATGGCCAGCGCGCAGCCCTCGCCGGCGGCGGCGACAAGGACGCGGAAGGAGGCTTTGGCGTCGCTTGCGGCTGCAGCTCGGGTGGTCTCGTCGCTGCTCCCCGCCTGGCGCAGCGAGGCGTCCAGCCGCTCTTCGTCCACGGCCTCTAAAGGCATCAAGTTGATCTTCGTCTTGATGGGAGACTATTTAATGGCGATAACGGTATCGATGCACAAGTTCTTTCTCTGGAAGAGCCAACCCTGATTGCTCTAGAGAAGGATCAGATGGGAACTGTCTCCTTAGATAGAAGCTCCTTAGAGTCACATGCTCGAAAAGCTTTAGGCTGTGCGGCTGCGAAATATGGAGCCTATGTTTCTCCTGAGTTCATGCTGGGCTTGTGCTGCGATTACCCTCTTCTCTGGGACATGAGACAGGAGGGAGTTCGCAATGCGCTTCGCCTGCTTCACGACTTCGTCGACCGTGAAAAGGAAGCGTCTTTGGTTGGGTGTTCGGGATGTGAAGCGCAAATACTATGTGAGATGTGCGCAGCAAAAGCAGAGCCCATTAAATCGAACGACAAGACTATGTATCAGGTTCCTTTGGGTTATTGCGACGAAGTACGCACACGTTACCTTTCATTGATTGGATGAGAAAGCGAGGGTTTGAATGGCAACAAATTACGAGCGTGCCAAAGAGCTGGTTGGAGAATCGCAGGATCATTGGTTGCTGGCGCCTTTTATAGAAGAAGATCGGGTAGCCGCATTCGAGAAGGCGCGTCAAGCTGTTGCTCTTATAGAAAAGGACGCTTCTGCTGACGGTTCCTTAAGTTCTGAGGAGGGTCTTGTTTATGTTGCTGCGCTCGCTTTCAGCAATGAGGACGGGTATTTGCCAGAACTCGTCAAGGACAGATTGAAGCCATGTGTGAGCGGAGTCTACGGGATCATTTCTGAGGCAACTTTAGATGACGAAGGAAAAGACGAATGGGCAATGAGCCTTTTGGGCGTCGTTGAAACTACCCTCGGTCGGTACGTTGATCGGTTTTCGCATGCTGAGCCTGAGTATACGAAAGCAGAGCATCGCATTTCGCCGACAAGCTATTTCAATGGTCTCATCGCCCTTATGAACTTGCTGCAGGAGTTGGTGGCGCTTTGTGGCTCTGCGAGGGGTGCTGGTTCGGAAGACATTGTCCTGGCGGCTCGAAAAGATCTCGTCAAAGCTTGCAGCCTTATGCTTGAAGGAGATGGTACCACTTACACGCTTGCCCCTAATTATCCGGCTTCTTCGAAAGAAAAAATGATGGGACAGAAGGCGTTTAAGGCCGATGATGCTACGATTGAGAAAATCAAGACAGTAAAGCAGCGTGCTCAGAACGCAATTGCGAAAGTCGAGCCCAGTTATTGTAGTGAGCAGGAAAAAGGGGGCTGCTATGTAGCCACTTGCGTCTATGGCTCCTATGACTGTCCAGAGGTGTGGGTTCTTCGGCGTTTCAGGGATCAATACCTCGAAAAGAGTGTGATAGGTCACTCCTTGGTGAGGATTTACTATGCCGTCAGTCCATCTGTCGTGAAAAGGTTCGGCACTTGCGCCTTGTTTAGAAATCCTGTTCGGCAGACGCTCGACGTTTTCGTGCGTTCACTGAGAAACAAAGGCTATGCCGCTACTCCGTATTCTGATGCTGCTCAAAATTCCAAGAGGAGTCGTCATGGCAAATAAAATATTGAAGCCTTCACGATACAATTATGCTGGTCATTTGACCAATGGAACTGTGCTCGCAGTCAATTTCCTGACATCGGCCGTTTTGAACATGTCTCGTGATGATTACAATCGCCTTAATGCGATGTCAGTAACGAAGGAAGAGGAAGAAGTACTTAGCGCGAATGGTTTTTATGTTGCGGAAGACGAAGACGAGCTGGCTAAAGTCGTAGCGTTACGCAATGCGAATAACTTTTCCTCAAGTCAAGTTAGCTTTCAGATTCTTCCAACAACGTTGTGCAATGCACGCTGCTTCTACTGCTACGAAGAAGGTTTCAATCCTTGCGCATTTGATGAAAAGCATGAGAACGAGCTCGTTGCTTTTATCGAGCGGACTATGCAAGCAGCCCAAAAGCTTCACATTACTTGGTTCGGAGGCGAGCCTCTTTTGCGGCCCGACTTCATCGAACGTGTATCGATGAGGTTAATGGAAAGCGCGGATTCGAGGGGAATTACTTTTGAAGGAGACGTTATCACCAACGGATCGTTGGTGACAGACGAAGTTGCCAAGTTGCTGAAACGCTGCCGAGTTGGGAACGCTCAAATAACTCTTGATGGCACAAACGAAGAATATCAGAGGAGAAAAAACTACCTAGATTCCTCTATTACCCTTGACGATGTTTTAGGAAGTATAGAGAGGCTGCTAGACAATGAGATAGCCGTATCCGTCAGACTCAATATGGATAAAAGAAACCACGAGGATTTGCTGAGCCTTATTCCTTTACTAGGTGCTCGATTCGCTCAGAATGACTTCTTTTCCGCCCATGTGGCTCCTCTGTATAGTCTTTCTGCCGACAATTCCTGTTATGAGTCAGAAGAGCTGGCTGAAGCTTACAAGCCGATCTTGCGTGCGATGATTGATGCTGGCCTTATTAGGTCGTTGAATGGACTGCCGCTAAATTTCAATAATGCGAGTTGTTGCGCGCAAGGAATTAACAACTTTTGTATTTCGCCAGAAGGTTTCATCTCGAAGTGCGACCACTTGATCGGCGATCCTGGAGACCGAATCGGCAGCTTAAGCGAAGGCGTTGCTTTCAATGGATCAGCTGCTTTTTGGGCGCAAACGTCCATACCTGATCAATGTCGTGAATGCGTCTTTCTGCCAACTTGTCAAACTGGCTGCTACGCCGGTGAAAAGATGGGCTTCGGGTATGGTCGCTGTCCGTATATCAAGTTCATTTACGAGGCAGTATTTGATGCTGCTTCGTATTTGATAGAAAGAAACATGTAGAGAAAGGAATACTGATGGTAGTTTTAAGGAAAGCATTTTCGCTTACCGAGAATGGAGCCTGCGATTTTATCGGGCTTTCGTCTCTCCAGAGCGGAGGGGTCTATGCGTCATGCTCGACCATCTGTTCCCCTTATGAGGTGCCAGGCGGCGGTACCCCCTGTGGGACGAAGTGCATGATGTACTGCGTGGGTCGATAGAGCAATGGACGTTGGAAGCCTGCCATTCGGCAGGCTTCCTTGATATAGAGACGAGTGACGGCATGGCTGATTTTATGGAAGTTGTCAACTTGAGGGACGAAGCTCGAAACCTTAAAGGATTGAGCGACTGTGACAAGCTCTTTCAATATGCTCAGGAACTTTGGGAGGAGTCGAAGAGCGATGGCGAGCGTTATGCTGCTATTACAGGACTTGAAGCTGCAATGTTCCATGGGGATGCACCGCAGAGCGAAGCTGCCTCAATTATCGAGGAAGCTTATCGCGAAGGAAAGGGGGTTGATGGATCCCCTCTTGAAGCAATCGCATGGCATGCCGTAGCGGAAAGAGATATGTATACATTAAGAAAATACATTACAGTTCTCTATGAGGAAAGAAGAATTCGAGAGTTGGTTCAGTGGCTTGACTTGACGTCCTCGCTTGGCTCAACAAGGGCGATGGCTGCGTTGCCGGGAGTCGCCAATTTGTATGCTGAGATGATGTTCGAGATGGGGGATGAAAAAGAGGCGGTGTTCGTGGCAGAGAGGGGAATGCGCTGCATTGAGAAACTCTTTGCAATCGAGAAGGAAGAGACAGCACTAAAGGGTACGAGTTCTGCTCTTGGAGAATCGACTAGGGAGCAGTTTGAGAAGTTGCGCGAAGAGTTACGCTTAATTCAGGGAAATTCATACAGGGATCTTTATCTGCACGAGAGATCCAAAGATGCAGCTACGGCGAATTTGTTTTGCTTCGAGGCCTATAGATGTTACGAGGCGGTAAATGGCTTTAAATCCGAGATGCTGACTGCTTACTTAGACATTGCCACTAAAGAGGACGAAAAGATAGACAGAGCAATTAAGTTTCTAGAGAAGCGCTTGCGAGGACAAACCAAGCGATATTTTGAAGAGCTTCAAGCGTGCAATTCGTCCAACTGCCTCCGTTGGGGAAGTTATCTGGCGGCCTACTATGCTTTTTCTTTTGTCGAAAGCGAGCCAGCTTATGCCTACGAACTGTTTTCTGTAGCAGCTGATAATGGAATAGAATTCGCGCAAGAGCAATTGGGCAATTTTAAGAAGAACTTCTTTGGGAAAGTTGTTTATTCAGGGTGAAAAGCGAGAGCCATGGTAATCGCGCTTGCTGGTAGTTGCTCTTCTCCATTTCAGTTTTTCCCAGCTAAGGTTTATGTTTATAGTTGTCCAAACCCTGTAGGATCGACTTCGGTAGCTCTTCAAGCAACGGCCATGTTTGTGGCGAGGGGCGACCAAGGTCGCCCCCTACGGGGGTGAGACGGCGATTATCCGCTATGGAAGGGGGAAGGGTCCTACCCCCAAAGCCCTCGGGTGGGGCACAGATCGCCGACGATGCAGTCGGCGCAGCGGGGGTTGCGGGCGCGGCAGAACTCGCGGCCGAAATGCACCCACTGGTGGTTGATGAACAGCCACTGCTCGCGCGGGTACACCTTCAGAAGGATGTCCTCCACCTTCTGCGGCGTGTCAGCTGAGGGCCCGGCCAGCTTCAGCCGGTGGGCGATGCGGAAGACGTGGGTGTCCACGGCGATGCCCTGGGGATCCTTGAAGGCTTCGCACATGACGCAGTTGGCGGTCTTGCGGCCCACGCCGGGCAGCTTCTGCAGCTCATCTACGTCGGCGGGCACCTCGCCGCCGAAATCCGCCGTCACCATTTGTGCGAGTGCCACGAGGTTCTTCGCCTTGCTTCGGAAGAACCCCAGCGAGTGGATGATCTCCGCCACTTCGTCCGATGAGGCGGCCGCCATGGCCGCTGGGGTAGGGAAGGCCGCGAACAGGCGCGGCGTCACCTTGTTCACGGCGGCGTCGGTGCACTGGGCCGACAGCACCACGGCCACGGTGAGCTCGAAGGGCGTGCGATAGTCGAGCGACGCCTTCCCAGGGCCGTAGTGCTCGAACATGCGCTCCTCGATGGCCGCCGCCCGCTCCCGCTTGCTCGCCAGGGATTCCCGTGCCATGCTGCCTCCTTACCTTTTGCGCCGGCCTGCGTCGGCGCTGTGTCGTTTTCGCTATTGTCGCACAGCGCGGGCTCCTTCTCGAGGAATAGTTAGGGGAATCGCGGCGGGACGGTTTACTTCTTTGCTACTATTGGCCCCCCGTTCGCGTCGCTGCGCGCCCCAGTGCGCTACACTGTGCGAGGCGCTCATCCCGGGCGCCGACCGCCCGCTCGGGCGGCTTTTGCCGTTTGCCCTACTGGAAAAGAGACCGCTGTGCTCATCGATTCGCTCGCCTTCACGCTGGAGAAATCCGGCTGTCTGGATACGTTCTGGGGAAAGCTCGATGCCGACGAGGACGCCACCTTGGGTGTGGCCGCCTCGGCGCGGCCCTTCCTCGTGGCGGCCCGCTTCGCCCATGCGCCCCAGCCCACGCTCGTCGTCGTGGCCGGCGAGGACGCCGCCGTCGCCTTCGCCCGCAACGTGGCCGCCTATGTGGGGGAGGAGCGCGTGCTGCGCTTCCCGGAGCGCGACGATTACCCCTTCGACCCGAAGCCGGCCGATCGTCGCGTCATCGCCCAGCGCATGGAGGCCGCCTGGGCGCTCAAGAGCGGCCGCGAAGTCGTGGTGGTGGCGAGCGCCCGGGCGCTGCTGCGCCTGTTGCCGCCGGTAGAGGCGAATGCTGCGCGGCCGATCGCGCTTACGGCCGGCGAGGAGCTCGAGGATATGGGCGTCGAGGGCGTCGAGGAGCTGGGCGACCTGCCCCGCGCCCTGGAGGCCGCCGGCTACGCCAACACCGGCGAGCTGGACGGCCCGGGCACCTTCGCCGTGCGCGGCGGCACCGTGGATGTGTTCCCCGGCAACCTGTCCTTTCCGGTGCGGCTCGACTTCTTCGGCGACGAGCTGGACGAGATTCGCCGCATCGTGCCCGCCACGGGGCAGACCATCTCTTCGCTGCCCTCCGTGGAGATTTACCCCGTCTCTGAGTTCCCCACCTCCCCCCGGGCGCTGGCCGACGCGCGGCGCGCCCTGGAAAAGCCGGCGCTCACCAACCCGGCTCTGCGCGATGTGCTGGAGAAGCTGGAAGGGGGGCTTCGCTTCGACGGCGCCGATGTGGTGCTGCCGTTTCTGTACAAGAAGCCGGTGACGCTGGGCGCCTACGCCGGAGCGGGCACGTGTGCGGCCCTCATCGAGCCGCGTTCGCTCTTCGATGATGCGGCCCACGCCGCAGATGACATCGCCGAGCGCGCCCGGGGTACCAACATCGCGCTCGCGGGCCTGTTCGCCGAGCCGGCGGCGTTGGACTTCGGGGGCGAGGTGCGGGCCACTTATGTCTCCATCATGCGGGTCGGCGGCGCGCTGGACGACGAGCTGCCGGTGAAGCGCGTCGATGTGGCCGGGATGCCCGACAAAATATTCGGCAAGCTGAAGAGCCTCGCCGCCGACCGCTACACCATCGTCTTCTCGGCTCCGAACTTGCGCGCCCGCGAGACCATGCGCCACGCCTTCGTCGATCACGGTATTCCCATCCAGATTGTGCAACCGGAAAATTTGGACGATGGCGAGTCGCAACCCGAAAGCACAGAGGCCGACACCCCGGCCCAGGCCAAACGCCGCCTGCGGCGGGGGGTCGTCAACATCGTGGACAACGACATCCCGCTCGGCATGATCATCCCGAAGGCGCATCTCGCGCTGGTGTCGGCCGCCGACACCCAGGGTTCGCGCGCCGCCAGCCGCCGCGTGCGCTCCCGCGTGGATGCCACCGAGGTCACCTTTCCGTTCAAGCCCGGCGACTACGTGGTGCACGCGGCCCACGGCATCGCTTTTTTCCGCGATCTGGTGCGCCGCGAGGTGGACGGCACCGAGCGCGACTACCTGCAGCTGGAATACGCCGAGGGCGACAAGCTGTTCGTCCCCGTGGAGCAGCTCGACCGCGTGACCCGTTACGTGGGGCCGGAAGGCGGCAGCCCCCGTCTTACCCGCCTGAACACGAGCGACTGGGCTCGGGCCATGAACCGCGCCCGCAAGGCCACCAAGAAGCTCGCCTTCGACCTCGTGGACGTGTACGCCCGCCGCGCCGCCACCCAGGGCTTCCGCTTCTCGCCGGACACCCCCTGGCAGCGCGAGATGGAGGAGGCCTTCCCCTACACCGAGACCCGCGACCAGCTCGCCGCCATCGCCGATGTGAAGCACGACATGGAATCGCCGCGACCGATGGACCGTCTCATCTGCGGAGACGTCGGCTTCGGCAAGACCGAGGTGGCCCTGCGCGCCGCCTTCAAGGCCACTCAGGACGGCAAGCAGGTGATGGTGCTCTGTCCGACCACCATTCTGGCCCAGCAGCACTACACCTCCTTCAAAGACCGCTTCGACCCCTTCGACGTCACCGTGGAAGTGCTCTCGCGCTTCCGCACGCCCGAGCAGCAGAAAGCAGCGCTGGAGGGCTTCGCCAAAGGCGACGTGCAGGTGCTCGTGGGCACGCACCGGCTGCTCTCGCGCGATGTGAACCCGCACGATCTGGGACTGGTCATCATCGACGAGGAGCAGCGCTTTGGCGTGCAGCACAAAGAGCAGCTGAAGAACTTGCGCGAGTCCATCGACGTGCTGACGTTGTCGGCCACCCCCATCCCGCGCACCATGCAGATGTCGCTGTCGGGGGTGCGCGATATGTCGCTCATCCTAACGCCGCCCGACGAGCGGCGCCCCGTAGAGGTGCACGTGGGGGAGTGGGATCCCGACGTCGTATCGGCCGCCATCCGCTACGAGTTGGCGCGGGGCGGCCAGGTGTACTACGTGTCCAACCGCGTGCGTTCCATCGACGAGGCCGTGGACCGCGTGCATGCCGCCGCCGGGGAGGCGCGGGTCGGCGTGGCCCACGGGCAGATGACCAAGGAGGAGCTGGAGCAGGTGATGGAGGAGTTCGCCGCCGGCGAGCTGGACGTGCTCGTGGCCACCACCATCATCGAGAGCGGCATCGACAACCCCCACACCAACACGCTCATCATCGAGGACGCCCAGCGTCTGGGCCTCGCCCAGATGTACCAGCTGAAGGGCCGCGTGGGCCGCTCGTCCACCCAGGCCTACGCCTACTTCATGTTCCCCGAGAACGTGCCTTTGACCGAGGAGGCCGCCGCGCGCCTCACCGCCATCAACGAGCACCAGGATCTGGGCAGCGGCATGCGCATCGCCATGCGCGATCTGGAGATCCGCGGCGCCGGTTCTATGCTGGGCGCCGAGCAGTCCGGCAATATGTCAGCCGTGGGCTTCGACCTGTTCGCCCAGATGCTCAACCAGGCCGTGAACGAGACCCGCGAGGGCGTGGGCGCCTCAGGCGAGCTGCCGCCGGCGCTTTCCGACATCACCGTGAACATCCCCGGTCACGCCTACCTGCCCGAGGAGTACATTCCCGACGCCGACGCCCGGGTGCTGTGGTACCGCAAGCTGGCTTCGGCCTCCACGGTGGAGGAGGTGGCCGCCCTCCGCGAGGATATGCTCGCGGAGGCCCCCGAGATGCCCGAGGCGGCGGCCAACCTCTTCGAGCGCGCATGGCTGAAGGCCTTCGCCAACGAGCACGGGGTCAAGCTCATCTCCGTGGCGGCGGGCAAGCTCATCGTGGAGCCCATCGACATCCCCGCTGCTGCCATGAAGCCCCTGCGCCGCGCGGCCGGCCGCTACCAGACGGACAAGCGCAAACTGACGCTGCCTTTGCGCTACTTCTCGGAGGAGGAACGCGACAACCTGCTTCCGGCTATCGTGCACTTCCTGGAGAAACTCTTCGGCGAGACCGACGCCGAAGAGGGGGCTCCTTTCGCGGAGATGGAGGGCGGCGCTTCCGGCTCTGCCTCCGATCCTGCCTCTTCTGTCCCCCGGGGTATCGCAACAGATCCCGCTGCGGGCGTTTCCAAAAATGCTCGGACAGGCTCTGCTAAGGCTGTTTCGCAAAATGCCCCGACCGATTCCCGCAGGGGCGGACCGAGGTCCGCCCTGGGCCAGGACCCGGCCAAGGGCTCAGCGTCAGCCGCTCCCGCTCCCACTCGCCCCACGGGGCGCAGCGAACGGCGCGCCAACAACCTCGCCAAGGGCGATGCCGCCCGCGAGCGTTTGGCCGCCAAGCGCGCCGCCCGTGCCGCCAAGCGCGAAGAGGGGCGATAGCCGCGCCGCCCGCGCCGCCAAGTGCCGAGGGCGGCAGTAGGGAGGTCGCTTTGCCCGCAGCGGTCGAAGGTGCGTCCTCTCTGGCTCCTTGTGCATGGGATGGTGTATGCTGCCTCTGCGGCAACGGATTTCGATGGATTGCACGGAGGTGAGACGGCGGTGAACGCTTCTAAGGTCTTCTGGCGAGGGGTGGTATGTGCCCTGGCGGGTGCGACGCTGTGGGGATTCTCAGGAGCCTGTATCCAGTTTCTCGCGGAGAGTTACGAGGTAAGCTCCGCCTTCATCTCCGCCGTACGTGCCGGCGTGGCGGCCCTGCTGTTCGCCGTCTTCGTATTCGTTACGCGTCGCGAGGCTCTGCTCTCGCTGCTGGGGAGCCCCGCCGCCCGTCCGACGCTCGTTCTGTTCGGCGTGGGGCTGTACCTCTCGCAGATCACCTATGCGGTGTCGGTGGCCCTCACCAACGCCGGCACGGCCACGGTGCTCCAGGCCACCTGCACGGTGTTCGTCATGCTTATCACCTGCGCCCGAGCGCGCCGTCTGCCGCGCGTCGCCGACTTTGTCGGGCTGATGTGCGCGATGGCCGCCGCGACGCTCATCGCCACCCAGGGAGACTGGGGCGTCATCGTGCTGCCGGTGGCGGGCTTGGCTTGGGGCATTGCCAACGCCTTGTCCGAGACGCTCTACATCATGGCGCCCCAACGGCTCTACGGCCGATGGGATCGCCCCACCATCATCGCCTGCGGGATGGTCATTAGCGGTATTGTCGCCGTTCTCGTGTGGCTCATCGGAGAGATGATCGTTTCGCTGCTCGCCGCCCCTTCTGTCGCCCTCGGCGCTGCGGGCTCGATTCTCGCCGACCTTTTCGGCACCGCCGGCAGTTTCGTTCCCGACATGGACGCTACAGGCTGGCTCGCTCTTGTCGGTGGCGTGGGCGTTCTTGGTACCTTTGCTGCTTTCGGGCTGTTCCTCTACGGCGTGTCGCTCGTGGGCTCGGTGAAGGGGAGCCTTCTGGGCGTGGCTGAGCCGGCCGGTGCCATGGTCATCGCTGCCTTGTGGCTGCACACTCCGTTCTCTGCCTGGGATTGGATCGGCCTTGTCCTCATGGCCGCCATGATCGCCCTCGTCTCCCTCTCCGGGCAGAATTCCGAAGGCAAAAGGAAGCGCTCAGGCGCCCGCTAAAAGTACCGCCATGGTGCCCCTTGTTTTTTAGATGGATCGAAGTAGGGCGGGGATCGTAGCAGCGTCAAACCGCAGTTATGTCGCGGCAGTGTCTCGTTTTCGCTGTGGACAACTCTATGAGCAGGCACTTTGTAAATAGGCACACATGAAATGACCACAACTGGAAGGCTTGCAACATAACTGATGAGTGGCAGTTTGCGTTGTGCCGAAGCGGTGGAGTCATAATGGGTAGAGCGAGGAAGCGTGATAAAGGAGTGTCTAATGGAAAAATTGCCGCCGGTTGAGAAAGTGTACGAGGCGTGGACGGCGCTGGTCGACGATCGCTACGATTTGAGTCCGGAAGCGCTTATCGTGCGATCGTCGGACGGGTCGAAGGAGTACCGGGTGACCTGGGACGACGAGGGACGCTACCGCTCCAACGACAACGCGACGTTCTGGCAGGGGTATGCGGGATACCCTGTCATCATGGCGCTCATGCTGCAAGGACGCGTGCCCTTCAATGGGGAGGTGGCCGCTTGGTTCAAGGGCATTCCGTGGAAGGCGCTCAACGATGCCCACAAGCGCGACTACGCTGCCGCGCTGGCCGAGGCCTTCGAGCGCGCGGGCCTCGACATGCCTCGGCAGTTGCAAGCCGAGGAAGCCGCCGCTGAGGTAATGGAGGCCCTGCGGGAGTTGCCCGTTTCCGTGAGGAGGCCGACAAGGAGGTAGTGGTCAGGGCGACGGCCTCGATGTGCGCTCTCAGGTAAAGAGGAGCCACGGCGATTGCGGCTTACGGTGCGGGCGATGCCGAGCTACGCTACTTGGCCCGGGCACGCTTCATGCGGGCGCGGGCGAGGGCCGCGGCGCCGCCCGAGACGACGGCCAGAGCTCCCACGGCGAGCAGCGCATCGGTGGCCGCGTCTCCAGTCTGTGGAACGCCGCGGTAGGCGATCGAGCTGCTGCGGTAAGTATGCGTGCCAGACGCCGCGCTGGATGTGCTGGGTTTGGCTGTCGCCTTAGAGGCGTCATCCTTGTCCGCGCCCTTCGTCCCGTTGCCGTCGGTCTGGTCGTCGGCTGCGGTGCTGCCATCTGTCTTGTCCCCGGCATTCGCGTTGGCGTCTCCGCTCGGCTGCCCGTCGTTTGCCGTTCCCGTCTGTCCGTCGCTCGGGTTGCCCTCGCCGCCCTCGTTGCCCGATGGCGTGCTCGGGGCGTTCAGCTCCTCCACGGTGGCGCCAGGGGCAGCGGCCGCTGCTGTTCGGGCTGCGCCGGCGTCACCATAGTAAACGGTCTTGCCTCCATCGTGAACGACGGCCTGGGCGTTGTGCTTGGCCGTTGAGGCGGGCACGACGGAAAAGGGGGCCGTCGCGTGAGCGTCGGCGGGGACGAACTCGGCGTAGGAATCGGCCACATAGGGCGCTACGTCCTGGTTGTAACTGCCGCCCTTAAGCGCGAGTGACCCCGTGCCGCTCACGGTGGCCAAAGGCTCGGGCTTGCCGTCGGCTCCCTCGGCGGTCGCCACGTCGCCCTGTCCGGTTACCGTCAGGGCTCCATCCCGAAGGGACAGGCCGCCGTCCGTGGCGAAGAAGAGGTTGAAGCCGGCCAGATCCAGCGTGAGCTCGCGGCCGTCGGAAACGGAGAGGGTCGGCTGTTCGCTCACGCTGCTGACGAGCTTGATGGTGCTGTGATCGGGGGCCGTTGCGAAGGCGCCCGCGAGCGTGGCGTAGCGCGTCGCTCCGGCCTGGGCCACCCAGGCGCTCCCGTTGTCGCGCACGGTGAAATCGCTCGGCGTGTTGTTGTAGGCGTAGGGGCCCTTCAAGGGAGCCGTGATGGCATTGAGCGGGGTGGCGCTCACGTTGTTCTCCACGAGGATGCCCTCGGGCACCGTGGAGGGCAGCGACGAGATGTCGGCGTTCTGCAGGTTGCCCACGATGCCCCCGGCGAAGCTCGAGCTGGTGATGGACGCGGCCGTATTGGTGTTTCCGCTTACGGTGCCCGCGTTGTAGAACGTGCCGACGATGCCGCCGGCGCAGCTGCCGCCTTGCACGGAGGCGCTGTTGGCGCAGCCGGTCACCGTGATGGGCGCGCTGGCGGCGTAGGCGGGCGCGGCGCCGTCGTAGCGGGCCCATCCCACGATGCCCCCGATGCCGTAGGCACTGGCGTTACTCGTGGAAACCGCCCCGGAATTGGTGCAGCCGCTCACGGCGCCGTAGTTCTTCTGCTCGCCGACGATGCCGCCGACAGAGTAGCTCGTGCCGGCAATGGCGCCGCTGTTCTCGCAATTCGACACGAAGGTCGCGCTGAGGCCGGCGATGCCGCCGATGCAGTCGGTGCCGGAAATGCTCCCGCTGTTGCGGCATCCGGTGATGGCCATGCGGCCGGTGTGGGTGGTGTAGTAGGCGGCGCCCACGATGCCGCCGGCGTTGCCCACGCCGCCCGCGGCGGTGACCGAGGCGCTGTTCTCGCAGTTCTCGATGGTGCCGGATAGCGTCATGCGCCCCGCGATGCCGCCCACGCCCGCCTTGCCGGAAACGGATCCGGAGACGCTTACGCCGGATACAGTGGAATCGTTCGCCAACATGCCGCAGAGGATGCCCGCCAGCTCGCTTTGAGGCACGGCGATCTTCGTGTCGGCCACGGTGAGGTTCTTCGCAGTGGCCCCGTCCAGAATGCCGAAGAGCCCGATGGCGTAGTCGGCGCCCTGGGTCGAAGTGATCTTCAGGCCGCTCACGGTGTGGCCCGCGCCGTCGAAGGTGCCAGCGAAAGGTGTGCTGCCCTCGGCGATGCCGCTGCTCTTGCGCGTGCCGGCGCCGATGGGCGTCCACTCGGCGCCCTCGAGATCCACGTCGGCGCCGAGGGCCACGTATTTGCCGTCATAGTCGTCGCCTGCGTTCACAGCATCGCGGAAGGCCGCTAGCTGACTTGCATTCTCGATGAGGTAGGGGTCGGCCTCGGTGCCCGCGCCCGAGGCGAAGACAGCGCTGTCCACGGCCCAGGCCGGGGACGCCCAGCAGAGAGCGGCGAGAAGGGCGAACGCGGCAACGGCCCAGCGGAGGGACACCGACGAGTGCGGAAAGAAGCGGGCGGTGAAGGCGTGTACGGAACGGTGCGGGGCCATGGTGGTTTCCTCTCTTACGGCGTCGTGCGAGCGTGCGGAACGGGGCATGGCGGGCGCGCCCTTCGAGGATGGCCGTGCGAAGCCCCTGCAGCGACGCTTCCAGTCTAGGCGCGCCGTTGCCCTCTCTTCGGGTTGCCGTCCAACCGATACGGCCCCACCGCCGAACTGTCACGGAGCGTCACGGCACCGTTGCGCTGCGGACACGAGCCCTGCACCGAACCGTCGCCGAGCCGGATGTGGTCAATGAATGATGGGTCTGCCCCCGTGCTATACTGGCGCTATTACCTGAAACGACCCCGAGGACTGAAGGAAACCCATGACCACGACCAAGCCCGTGCGCGTCCGCTTCGCGCCTTCTCCCACCGGCAAGCTGCACATCGGCGGCGCCCGCACCGCCATCTACAACTGGGCCTTCGCCCGTGCTACCGGCGGCACCTTCGTCCTGCGCATCGAGGACACCGACCCGGAGCGCTCCACCGAGGAGAACACCCAGATCATCCTGCGGGCCCTCCGCTGGATGGGACTCGATTGGGACGAGGGCCCCGAGGTGGGCGGCCCCTGCGGCCCCTACTTCCAAACCCAGCGCACCGCCACCTACGAGGCGGCGCTGCAGAAGCTCATCGACGCCGGCGCCGCCTACCCGTGCTTCTGCACCAAGGAGGAGCTGGATGCCAAGCGCGAGGCCGCCGAGAAAACCGAGGGAGGTTACGCGGGCTACGACCGCACCTGCCGCGCCATTCCGGCCGACGAGGCCGCCGCGCGCGTCGCGGCCGGCGAGCCCCATGTCTGGCGCCTGAAAGTGCCCGACGACCACGGTCCGGTCACGTTCAAAGATGCCGTCTACGGCGACATGAGCTTCCCCATCGATGTGATGGACGACATGATCCTGCGCCGCACCGACGGCACCTTCACCTACAACTTCGCCGTGGTCTGCGACGACGTGAACATGGCCATCACCCATGTCATCCGCGGCGACGACCATCTCTCCAACACCCCGCGCCAGGTGCTCATCTACGAGGCCCTGGGCGCCGAGGTGCCGCTGTTCGCGCACCTGTCCATGATCCTCGGCCCCGATGGCAAGAAGCTCTCGAAGCGCCACGGCGCCACTAACGTGGAGGAGTACCGCGACCGCGGGTATCTGCCCGACGCGCTCGTGAACTTCCTCGCGCTGCTCGGCTGGTCGCTCGATGGCGAGACCACCATCATCCCGCCGGCGGAGCTGTGCCGCACGTTCTCGCTCGATCGCATCACGAAGAAGCACTCCATCTTCGACGAGAAGAAGCTCGACTGGATGAACGGCGTCTACATCCGCGATATGGGCGCTGCCGCCTGGGTCGACGCCGCCAAGCCCTGGCTCGCCCAGACCAACCTGGACGGGTCGAACGTGCCGGACGGCATCACCGTCGTGCCGACGCCCACCAAGGAGGAGGCGGAGGCGGCCGCCCGCGAGTTGCGCCTTCCCGGAGCCGACGTGGACGCCGACACCTGGGAGGCGTGCCTGGCCGACGTGGACGACGATCGCGAGTTCTACGAGGCCATGTACCCGCTCGTGGCCGAGCGGCTGGCGCATTTGGACGAGATCCCCGCCAAGCTGGCGTTTCTGTTCTGGGGCGACTCGGTGGTGCTCGACGAGAAGAGCGTCCAGAAGGTGCTGTTGAAGGAGGGCGCGCGAGCCGACGAGGCGCTCGCCATTTGTCGGGCCATCCTCGCCGACGACGACAACCCGTGGGACGCCGAGGCGCTCGAGGAGCTCTGCCGCGCCGCCGGTGAGGAGGCCGGGCTCAAGCCGAAGCTTCTGTTCCAGCCCTTGCGCGTGGCCGTGTGCGGCAACATGGTGTCGCCGCCTTTGTTCGAGGCCATGATGCTGATGGATCCCGCCGACATCGTCGCCCGCATCGACGGCGTCACCGAAACCGTGTTCAGCGAGCGCGCCAACTAGCGGCCGCGTCAACCAGAAAGGTCGAAGACCATGGACGAGAACAGCAACATCCCAGGCGCTTCCGGCGCGGAGCCTCAGCAGCCGGCGCCGGAGCCGGCGCCAAGCGCCGTGCCTGAGAACCCCTTCGCTGCCTTCGGAGCGCCCGGTCCCGGCTCTCAGCCTGCGCCCGCGGCGCCCTCCGATGCTGTGCAGCCGGCGCCTGCCGCAGCCGCTCCGGCTCCTGAAATAGCGCAACCCGCGCCCACGGCGCCGACGCAGCCCTACTACGACGCCACGGCGGCACAAGCCGCCCAGCAGCCCTACGCCCCCTACGGACAGTCCGCCGGCGCTGGGCAGTCGTATGCCTACACTCAAGCTACGGCCCAGCAGCCGACCTACGCGCCCTATGACGGCGCCGGCTACGGCTCCTACGGCGCGGGCAGCCAGCCGCCGGTGCCCCCGGCGCCCGCACAGAACATCTATCCGGGCTACGAGCCGCCCAACCCCAACCAGAAGCGGCGCTGGCCGTGGTTTCTGCTGGGCCTGGCCGTGGGACTTGTCGTCGGCATGGGCGGTTGCGCCAGCTGCGTGGGGATCATGGCCCTGGCCGACTACGATAGCAGCTACGACAGCTACAACAGCTACGATGACGGCTACGACTACAACTACGATTACGACTTCGGCGACACCGATATGTGGGCTCCGGAGGACAGCTACGGCACCGACGAGGACGCCTCGCCCTACGGCACCTTCACCTTGGACGAGATCGCCTCGGTGTTCGAGGCCGACGGCATCTCCCAGGGCGAACCGGGGGAGGGTGACGTCTGCACCAAGGGCTTTTACACCGTAGGGCCCGCCGGCCAGATTCCCGCCGGCCTGTATTACTTGGAAGGTTCCAACGAGAAGCTCTCCCACTACTACGTGTTCGACGGGGACGACGGCCGCTATTCCGTTGATGACTCGGTGCAGTACTTTGGCAACTACTTCGTCGATTTGGACGAGGGCGATCTCATCGTGTTCGATCCCGGCGACGAGGCGACCATGTATCCGGCCCCCTCTACCTCCACGGATCCGACGGCGCCCTACACCAACGGCTGCTACCGCGTGGGCATCGACATTCCCGCCGGCAGCTACACCATCACTGCGGCTACCGTGGGCGAGGGCGAGACCGACGAGGACTCGGCGGCCTTCGTCATGAAGAACCTCGACTTCGACGACGACTCCATTGTGGACACCAAGTACGTCATTCCCGGCGGCGAGCAGACGGTCACGGTCAGCAACGGCCAGTACTTGGAACTCTTCGCCGCCACCGCCACCCCCGTCGCTCAGGGGTAAGGGCAACCACCTGCGTGGACGCCAGTGCATTAGATCCGTAGGGGGCGACCTTGGTCGCCCCTTCCAACCAGAGAGATTTTTCTTGCTGATGAGGGGCGACCGAGGTCGCCCCCTACGAAGGTTGACCGGAAGGAAAGGATTCCTATGGCGAAGCAGCTAAGCGATCGCCCCACGTTGGAAGAGCTGAAAGACTTCTTCGGTCACGACCGGTTCGCCGAGCACGCGGGCTGCCGCATCGTGAAAGGATCGCGCGATCACGCCGTGTGCGAGCTGGACATCCAGGACCACCACCGCAACGCGCTGGGCAACGTCATGGGCGGCGCCATCTTCACCTTGGCCGATTTCGCCTTGGCCATTGCCAGCAATACCGGCGGGAACCCGAGCGTGTCGGTATCGAGCACCATCGAATATCTCAGCGCCTCGAAGGGCACCTGCCTCATTGCGACGTGCAACGCGGACAAGTCCGGCCGCCGCCTCGGCTTCTATACCACCGATGTGACCGACGACACAGGGCGCCGCATAGCGCGCGTCACCACCACCGTCTTTCGCGAAAGCGAGTGAGGACAGCGAAAGGGCCCCAACCGGGGCCCTTTCGCTTATGAAAGATGGGGTTTTGCTGGACGACCCGTAGGGGCTGACCTTGGTCAGCCCTCTCGAGCGGAATGACGTTCCCGGGTTGGGAGGGGCGACCAAGGTCGCCCCCTACCGAAGGAGCGGCCAGCGAGGACTGTCTGAGCGAATCAGAATGCCGCGCGTCTCCCCGTCGGGAGAGCCGCAGCCAGGTTACTCGACCCCGCAGGCCGCCCGCAGGGCGTCGACGCGGTCGGTCTTCTCCCAGGTGAACTCGGGCAGCTCGCGGCCGAAGTGGCCGTAGGCCGCTGTCTTCTGGTAGATGGGGCGGCGCAAGTCCAGTTCGTCGATGATGGCGCCGGGGCGCAGATCGAACACCTCGGACACGGCGCGCTCGATATCCTCTTCCGGGACATGGTTCGTGCCGAAGGTCTCCACCATGACGCTCACCGGCTTCGCCACGCCGATGGCGTAGGCGATCTGCACCTCGCAGCGGTCGGCCAGTCCTGCGGCCACGACGTTTTTGGCTACCCAGCGCGCCGCATAGGCTGCCGAGCGGTCCACCTTGGTGCAGTCCTTGCCGGAGAACGCCCCGCCGCCGTGGCGGCCCATGCCGCCGTAGGTGTCGACGATGATCTTGCGGCCGGTGAGACCGGCGTCGCCCATGGGGCCGCCGATGACGAAGCGGCCCGTGGGGTTCACGTAGATCTCGCAGTCGTCGGCGAGCGCCACCCCTTCGGCCTCGAACACCGGGCGGATGACCGTCTCGATGACGGCCTCGCGCAGGGCGTCCTGCTCGATGTCCTCGGAGTGCTGGGTGGACACGACCACCTTCTCAACCGCTGTGGGCGCTCCGTCGATGTAGCGCACCGATACCTGGGTCTTGCCGTCGGGGCGCAGAAATTCCAGCGTGCCGTTCTTGCGCACCTCCGTGAGTCGCTCGGAGAGGCGATGGGCCAAATAGATCGGCATGGGCATGAGCGTGCTCGTCTCGTTGCAGGCATAGCCGAACATCATGCCCTGGTCGCCCGCGCCTACGGTCTCGTAGGGGTCGGCCGCGGCCGCCTCGTCGCGCTGGGCCTCGAAGGACTCGTCCACGCCCTGGGCGATGTCGGAGGACTGCTCGTGGATGGAGCTCATGACGGCGCAGGTGTTGCCGTCGAAGCCGTACTTCGCGCGGTCGTAGCCGATGGAGCACACCACGTCGCGCGCGATGGACTGCACGTCCACGTAGGCCTGGGTGCGAATCTCGCCGGTAACGAAGACGGTGCCCGTGGTGACGAGCGTCTCGCAGGCGCAGCGCATCTTCGCCGGGTCGGCCGGGTTGCCGTCTGGCGCGATGTAGCCCTCCTCGGCCAGGGCGATCTCCTTGGCCAGGATGGCGTCCAGAATGGCGTCGGAAATCTGGTCGCAGATCTTGTCCGGGTGTCCTTCCGTGACGGATTCGGACGTGAACAGGTACGATGAGTGCTTTTCAGCCATAAGAGTCCTCTCTTATCGGTGTTGGCCGGACCACCTTGGCGCTCATAGCGAGGGACGCGTCAGGTTGGTGTCGGGATCATCGAGCCAACTCTCTACCCCGACTCTGGATAATGCAGATCGCGCGTCCGATGCGGGCGCGCGATCAAGTATGCTAACGGTTCGAAGGAGCGGGCGCAAGGGGAGGAGTCGGCCTACGCGGTAACTTCATCGGCGGCCTTCTCGGCCCTCTCGGCGGCGCCATCCACGGCCTGCTCCACCACGGCGGCGTCGGCCTGGGAGAGCAGGGCTCCCTCGTCTAGGGCGCATCTCAGCTCATCGGCCAGCGCCGGCTCCAGTGCCATCTCGTCCACGGGGCGGTCCGGATCGAAGGCCCCGTGCATGGTGCGGCCGAGCCGCGCAAACTTCGCCTTGTCGGTTTCGGCCATGCCGCAGAACTGGCGTGCTCGGTAGGGTGCGCGCTTGTCGGCGCCGTTCGTCCACAGGCGCTCGGCCTCGGGCGCCCATGCCCGGGCCGCCGGGCGGCATTTCTCGGCCAGATCGTGGGCGCTTTCCGTTTCTACGAGGTCGGTGCCGCGGGCGCCGCTCTTCTCGACCATCTCCTCCAGGCGGTCGGGATTCTCGAGCATCGGACAGGGCCGCAGCAAGTTGTCGTTGAAAGGCTGCCCCTCGTAGTAGGCCATGAACAGCGGGCTCTTCAGGCATTCCAGCAGCGGTTGCTCGCGGATGTTGGCATTGGAGTAGTGGATGAACACGCAGGGCTCTACATCGCCTGCCGCGTTGATGTGCAGATAGCGGCGGCCTCCGGCGATGCAGCCGCCGACGAACTCGCCGTCGTGTTGGAAGTCGAGCGTCAGGATGGGCTTCTCCGCCCGCACGCGGCGGTTGAAATGGTAGAGCAGTTTGCGGTCGTCCGGCGTGGGCATGAGCTCGGTCGGCGCGCCCTTGCCCACGGGCATGTAGGTGAAGATCCAGGCGAAGAGCGCCCCTTTGTCGATGAGCCAGTCGAAGTACGCGTCGGAGGCCACGGAGTGCGCGTTGTCGTGGGTGTAGCAGATGGACACGCCGAAGGGCAGCCCGTGGCTCGCGAGAAGATCCATGGCCGCGTCCACCTTGGCGTAGGTGCCCGCGCCGCGCCGCCCGTCGGTGGCCGCTTCGTCGCCCTCGGCGGAGATGGCCGGCACGAAGTTCTTCACGCGGATCATCTCCTGGCAGAACTCCTCGTCGATGAGCGTGGAGTTCGTGAAGCACAGAAACGCGCAGTCCGGATGGGCCTCGCACAGCCGAATGAGATCGCGCTTGCGCACGAGGGGCTCGCCGCCAGTATAGATGTACACGTGCACGCCGAGTTCCTTGCCCTGGCGGATGATGGAGTCGATCTCGTCGTAGGCGAGGTTCAGGGCGTGCCCGTACTCGGCGGCCCAGCAGCCGGTGCAGTGGAGGTTGCAGGCGCTCGTCGGATCCAGCAGGATGGCCCAGGGGATGTTGCACTGATGGCGCTCGCGCATCTTCTCTTGCTTGCCCCAGGCGAGGAAGTTCGCGTCCATGACGAAGGTCTTCAGCAGATCGGCCCGCACCTCGGGGTTCAAGTCCATGACGCGCATGATGAGCTGGTACATATTCGTCTTGTTCTTGATGGCGTCCGAGAAGGCGGCGCGCTGCTCGGCGAACAGGCTGGCCGGAGCGAGGGCGTCGATTTTGCCCATGATGTTCGCCATGTTGTTCTCGGGGTCGTCGCACAGATAATCGACGAGCTTGTAGGCCAGCGCTTGCTTCGCTCTCTCGGTGGGTTTCATGGGCTTCTCCTTTGCACGGGCTTCCTTTGGCATAGCGTCATTGTGGCAAAATTGCATTCCGTGAGCGTTCGAGTCATGATTACTGTCACGGCCTTGATCGCTTGCCGTTTCTAAGTTGTCGCTTGCATGTCATCTAACGCTGTGGCTTCAAACTTCGAGGTCACGCGGGCCCATCCTGTGCGGGCGTTGCGCGCTGCCCGCCAACGGCTTTCCAACGCGTTGCCCGCGCCCCGCATAGGTCGTGCTACACTTATCCAAATGCACAAAAGCCCAAGGGACGGAGCCCTCATGCCAAGCAATGCCGATTACACCCGCGAGTACTTCCAGATCATCGACGAGCTGGACGGCGACATCGAGAGCCGCCGCGCCGCGTTCAACTACATGCAGGACTCCACGGCCATCGTGCACCACCAGGTGGTGGCCTCCTCCTTCGTGCCGCGCCTGTTCAACCGCAAAACCTACGAGGTCATGAAGCGCACGGCCGAGACGAGCCACCGCATCCTCTGCAAGGTCATCGAGCGCTACCGGGCTGACGAGGAGTACCGCAAGCTGTTCGATTTCGACGAGCGTCTCGTGGAGCTCATACTGCTGCCCCGCGACTACGATTCCGTGCTGCCCTTCGCCCGCGTGGACACGTTCTTGAACGAGAACGACTACCGCATCCACTTCTGCGAGTTCAACGGCGACGGCAGCGCGGGCATGAACGAGAACCGCGAGATCACGAACTCCATCGTGGGCTCCGACACCTTCCGCACCTTCGCCGAGAACCACGCCGTCCAGGGCTGCGACTTGTTCATGCCCTGGGTGCGCGCCTTCATGGACATCTACGGCACCTACCGCTTCAAGGTGGAGAACCCCCGCGTGGCCATCTGCGACTATCTGGAGAACGGCGTGGTGGACGAGTTCCACATCTTCGCCGAGAAGTTCCGCGAGGCCGGCGTGGAATGCGTCGTGGCCGACGTGCGCGAGTTGTCCTTCGACGGCGAGGTGCTGACGACACCCGACGGGCTGCCCGTGAACGCCATCTGGCGGCGCTCGGTCACCAACGACGTGCTGGAGTTCTGGGACGACTCGCAGGACCTCATCAACGCCGTGCGGGCGCGGAAGGTGGCGCTCATCGGGGCGTTCTCCGGGCACATCGTCCACGACAAGCAGCTGTTCGAGGTGCTCTTTGCGCCGGAGACCCAGGCCTTCCTCACCGAAGAGGAGATCGCGTTTGTGGAGGAGACCGTGCCCATGACGGCCTTCCTCAACGACGATCAGGTGAACATCGACCAGATCCGCGCCAACCGCGAGGAGTGGATCATCAAGCCCACCGACCACTACGGCGCCGACAACGTGTACGCCGGCTGCGAGGTGAGTCAGGAGGAGTGGGAGCGCGTCATCGACGAGTTCGCCAACGAGCGCGCCGGCTACCCCTTCATTGTGCAGCGCTACATCCGCCCCTTCAAGACCGACACGCTGCCGCCGGACCGCGGCATCAACGAGGCGCCCGACGGCGCCGTGGAAAGCGAGCCGGTACCTTACAACAATCTGAACGGGCTGTACCTGTATAACGGCCACTTCCAGGGCGTCTTCAGCCGGCTGGGGCCGCACCCCACGATTTCGAAGACCAACGACGGCATGACCGCGGCCACTATCTGGGTCGATTGCGACGTGCCCGATGGGCTGGAGCTGTAAATGGGATCCGATAGCATTCTCGCCGGCATTGGCGCCACGGTGCTCGCCGTCACCCTGCTCGTGTGCGGGTTCGCCGCCTGCTGCTTGCCGGTGACCACCGCCTCGCTTGCCGGCGCCGTGAGCACGGGGGCGGATTCGCCCTACACCCACGAGCAGCTGGTATCGCTGGCGCAGGAGACCCGCGCGTTCACCGTGGACGCCCACTCGAGCATGGAAGAGGCCCGCGAGTCTTTGGCCGCCGACGTGGTGGCGGCGGCGCGGGAGGCCTCGGCCGAGGGGGCTCCCAAGTACTCCCAGTGGACGCAGCAGGCCAAGCAGGTTCTTGGCGATGCGGAAGGGGAGGGCGGCGCGGTGGCCGCGGACGATGGCGCGGCCGCTGGCGACGGTTCGGCGCTTGAGACCATGGATGCGCTGGCGAAGGTGTCTGACCGCTACGCCCTGGACGCCGATGCGGTGAGCCACTTGGAGGACTGCAACGGGCTCATCACGGGCTTGAGCTCCTATCTGGGCATGATCGGCGTGGCGGCGCTCATCATCGCGCTGGTGCTCGGTTTTCGCAAGCAGTTCGCGGCGCTCGCCTTCATGCTGCGCATGGGGCCGGCGCTGCTTCTGGCGGTGCTCGTCGTGCTGGGGCTGTGGGGCGTCATCGACTTCAACGGCCTGTTCGCGGCCTTCCACTCGCTGTTCTTCGTGGACGGCACCTGGACGTTCAATTACGACTCGCTGCTCATCTCCATGTATCCGATCGACTTCTGGATGGGCATGGGGGCGGTCTGGGTCGGCTCGGCCATCGGCGTCGGGCTGCTCTGCTTCGCCGCCGGCTGCCTGTTCGCGTGGAAGGCCCAGGTGCAGCACCGCGAGCTGGAAGAGGCCGCCGCGGCCGACGCCGCCCGCTCCAAGAAGCGCCGCAAGAAGGGCCGTCGCTGATGGCGCGCGCCCCCAAGGACCACAAGACCAACGCCCTGCGCGAGCTGGACGCGGCGGGCATTCCCCACGAGGAGCTGTTCTTCGACGCCGAGCCCACGATGACCGGCGAGGAGATCGCGCGCTCGCAGGGGGAGGATCCCGACGTCGTCTTCAAGACCCTCGTCACCCAGGGCAAGTCCGGCGGCTACTACGTGTTCCTCGTGCCCGTGGCCGCCGAGCTCGACCTGAAGAAGGCGGCCGCGGCGGCCGGCGAGAAGGCCATCGCCATGATCAAGGCCCGCGAGCTTCTGCCGCTCACCGGCTATGTGCACGGCGGCTGCTCGCCCATCGGCATGAAGAAGCGCTTTCCCACCTTCGTGGATGAGACGGCCCAACTCTTCGATACGATTCACTTCTCGGGCGGCAAGGTGGGCTGCCAAATCCGCATGAACCCCGACGACCTCGCCCGCCTCATCCCCTTCCAATACGCCGACCTCACGGTGTAGGCTTGCGGTATACTGGCGGGCATGAACATTGCCTCGGTCATAGTCGACATTCCTACCCAAGCTCTCGACACCCCCTATTCCTACGCGGTTCCCGACGAGATGCTCGTCGGGGAAGGGGGGCGTCCGGCCGCGGTGGGCTGCGCCGTGCTCGTGACGCTCGGCGGCCGCAAGGCCGTGGGCTACATTGTGGGCCTGGAAGAGGTCGCTCCCTCTCCGGACGAGGGCACCGACTTGTGGGGGACGCCCCAGTCGGCGGCCGATCTCAAGCAGGTGGAAGCGGTGCTCTCGGCGCCGTTTTTCGACGAGGAGGGGGCGGCCTGCGCGCTCTGGCTCGCCGAACGCTACGCCGCGCCGCTTTCCGAATGCGCGCGCTTGTTCACGCCGCCGCGGGCCGTGCCGCGCATCGTGCGGGGCCGCGACGGCCGTTGGCGCGTCGAGGAGCCGGCCATCGGGGAAGTGGACGACCGCTGGGTCACGCGCGGGCCGGACTTCGACGCGTTCGTTCCCCGCAAGAACGCCGTGAAGCAGCAGGAGGTGCTGGCTGCGGTGGGCGCCGGCGACGTGCGCGTGGCCGAGCTGTCGCGGGAGTTCGGCGCCGTGGGTTCCACGTTGAAGGCGCTGGCCGCCAAGGGGGCTGTCACGGTGGAGCGGCGCCGGCGCATGCGCGGCATGGAAGACGGGGCCTCGCGCGCGGGCGCGCCGGCCGGCGGGGCGGCTGCTCCGGCCCCCACTGCGGCCCCGCAGCTCACCGAGGGCCAGCAAGCGGCCGTGGCCGCCATCGAGGCCGCCTGGGCCGCGGGCGACGGGCGCGTGGTGCTCGTGGACGGCGTCACCGGCTCCGGCAAGACCGAGGTGTACCTGCAGGCCATCGAGCGCACGCTCGCCGAGGGGCGCCGCGCCATCGTGCTCGTGCCGGAGATCTCCCTCACCCCCCAGACCGTCGCCCGTTTCCGCGGCCGCTTCGGCGACGCGGTGGCCGTCATGCACTCCCGCATGAGCGACGGCGAGCGCTACGACCAGTGGGATTTCATCAAAAGCGGCGCGGCCAAAGTCGTCGTGGGCGCCCGCAGCGCGCTGTTCACGCCGGCCGCCAATGTGGGGCTCATCGTCATCGACGAGGAGCACGAGGGCTCCTACAAGCAGGACTCTTCGCCGCGCTACCACGCGCGCGACGTGGCCGAGTGGATGATGTCGCGTGCCGGGGGCGCGCTGGTGCTCGGCTCGGCCACCCCTTCCATCGAGGCGCTCTACCAGGTGAACAAGAACCCGCGCTGGACGGCGGCGGCGCTTCCCGAGCGCGCCAACGGGCGGCCCATGCCCGCCATCGAGGTGGTGGACATGGCCGCCGAGTTCGCCTCCGGCTCCCGCGCCATGTTCTCCGGACGGCTCGCCCGGGCGCTGGGCGAGGAGCTCGCTCAGGGTCGCAAGGCGGTGCTTCTGCTGAACCAGCGCGGCTTCGCGAAGTTCCTTCTGTGCCGCGACTGCGGCTTTGTGCCCGAGTGCCCGCATTGCTCAACGTCGCTCACCTACCACGAACAGGGGGCCAAGCTCGTCTGCCACCACTGCGGCTACACCGTGGCCGCGCCTCCCACCTGCCCCGAATGCGGCAGCCCCTACCTGAAGAAGTTCGGCGCCGGCACCCAGCGTGTGGAAACCGAGCTGCGCCAGCTCTTGGACGGGCTGCCCGGTGTGGGGCCAACCGTTCCCATCATCCGCATGGACGCCGACACCACCCAGGCCAAAGGCGCCCACCAGGCCCTGCTGGAATCGTTCGCCGCCGCCGATGCCGCCGTGCTGCTCGGCACCCAGATGATCGCCAAGGGGCTCGATTTCGACGACGTCACGCTGGTGGGCGTCATCAACGCCGACACCCAGCTGCACCTGCCGGACTACCGCGCCGGCGAGCGAACCTTCCAGCTCATCGAGCAGGTGGCGGGCCGCGCCGGGCGCGCCGAGCTGGACGGGCGGGTCATGGTGCAGACCTACGAGGCCGACGACGTGGCCATCCGCGCCGCTGCCACCTACAACCGCGGGATGTTCCTGCGCGCCGAGCTGCCCAAGCGCAAGCTTCTAGGCTACTCGCCCTACGTGCGCATGGCCAACGTGCTTCTGTGGGGCGCCGACGAGCACGCCGTGGCCACCGAGGCCGAGCTTCTGCACGCCCAGCTGGCCGAGCTTATCCGCAACGAGGTGGGGGAGCGCTGGCAGGTGCTGCCCGCCGTCCCCTGCGTGCTGGCGAAGCTGCGCAACACCTACCGCTACCACATCGTCGTGAAGGCGCCTTTGGGCGACGACCTCTCGGCCCCGCTGGTGCGCCTGTTCCGCGCCCGCAAAGTGAACCCCGCCGTCAACGCCGCCGTCGACATCGACCCTGTGGACTTGCTGTAGGGCCGAACCTGACAGTGCTGAAACCTCCTTCAATGGCGCGTGCTATACTGAGCTTCACCACACTGTGTCATCGTCCTGGTTCTTCATATAAGACCAGGTCTTAGGCGAAAAGGAGCGCGAACGGTGGAACTGTCCCTTCATCGCTGGCCCTATGCGGGGCGCGCTTTCCGGCGCGCGTCCGCTCCTCCTCTGCTGGGCGGCCTTCTCACTTTCTCCCTCGCCCTTATGACGGTGGGCGTCGTCGTGTACGCCGGTGCCGTTCCATCTCTGGCGGAACAGAGTCCTCTTGTGCGACAGTGGGCGGGCGCCGATCGCGCGCGAGCGCTCGGTCCCGATGCGCCGCTTATGGGCGCGCATGGCCTTTCCGGCACCGGCGGCGTTTCTTCCGGAGCCGGAGGCGCGAATGGCCCGGGGGCAACGAGCACCACATCGGACGGTACGGCTTTGGCACCTGATGCGGGCGCGCTGTCCGACCCCGCGGATCTTCTGCTGTTGGGAGGGCGGAGCGCGTCGCTGCTCGGCGGTTCCGGTTTTGCTGCTCCGACGAATAGGGGCGCGGGCGCTGAGGGCGGATCCTCGAACTCGGCACATGTCGAGGCGCCGGCGTCCTCGGGTGATCCGAATACTTCAGGCTCGAACGCGACCGGCTCTGGTTCCACGAACGGAGGATCCGGCGCTTCTTCGGGGAATCCCTCGGGCGGAGGTTCGGCCTCCGGTGAATCTTCGGGTGGCGGCTCGTCTTCAGGTGGCTCCTCGGGCGGCAACGCTGTTGCGCCGACACCGAGCGACCCGGAGCCCGATCCTGAGCCGACCATCCCCGTTGAGGCGGGAGGCCCGGTTCCCGAGGATATGGAGCAGCGCATATGCAATACCTTGCGCAGCGAACACGACGTGCTCAAGGCAGAGGCCGCGAAGGTGTACCAATGCGCCGATGACTACGAGCGCCTTTGCATGACGCGTCCGCAGCAGCCGCGCATCGAAGCGGCCCGGACGGTTTCGAACCTGCTGCGCGAAGTGCAAGTGGCGGATTCCAATATGATGATGGAGGTGGGCTACGCTTGCAATCGCGACGACGGAGCCATGTACGGCGCTTCGCGCTATAGCGGAAACTTCTCGCAGATGCACCAGTCCTACGGCGACCTGATCAACCTGCTGTACGAGTTGGACAATGCCTGGTCGGGGAATTGCTATTTCGAAGATCCCGCCGCGAATGCCGATTATTGGTCGGGCCGTGTGACGAGAAGCGCAGCGACGGGACGCATGGCGTATCTGGAGGCCTACGAGGCCCATGTGGGCGGAGCGCGCCCGTGACGGCGGTGCTGGAAGCGCGCCCCGTTGGCGGCGCGTTGGCCGATGACACCCGCAGTGGTTCCGTGCGACTTTTTCGGGTGGAGGCGTTCGAGCCTGCGGTCTATGTCGCCCCCGAGCATCGCGACGCCTACGAGCGACGCTTCGTCACGCTGCTGGTGGACGAGGCCTCCCGCCGCCGAGGCGGTGTAGGGGAGGTGCTTCATGCCCGCAATCCCCGTGGCGAGCGGTTCGCGCTCAAGCGTTTGCGGCGGTCCGATGGCGAGAGAGGGGACGATGGGCTCGCCGAGGCCCGTCGAGCCGCATTCGATGCCGAATACGACGCCCATCGCGTCTTGTCCCCGTTGCGCGGCTTCCCGCGCCTCTATGGCCGCGGCCGCGTCGGCGAGGATTCGGTCATCGTGATGGAATGGGTGGAGGGGGTCACGCTCGAAGAGGCGGCCCGCGCTCTGGCCGTGGACGACGAGGGGCGGCTCTCTCCGCTTACGGTGGCCCGCATCGGACGCGACCTGTTCGATCTTCTGGCTCGTATGGCCTATGTTGAGGGCGGCCTGGCCCATCGTGATGTGGCCCCGCGCAATATCATGATCGATACGGGACAGCTTTCTGTGGCCGATCAGGTGGAGGAGGGCGCCTTCCAGCTCGTTCTCGTCGATTTCGGATCGGCCGTTCCTCTGGAGAGCGCAGATCCCTCGCTGACGGCGCGATGGGGGGCGCCCTTGGGGGCGACAGCCGATTTCGCTGCCCCCGAGATGCTGACCGACGATGTATCGGGGGCGGTGGCTCGGCGCCGGTCTCCCGCTGTCGATGTGTACGCGGCTGCCAGCGTGCTGTACCAGTTGATGGAGGGGCATTCGCCCTACGACCTCAGCTTTGCCGGTCGCAGCCAGCGCGAAGGTCGGTCTGCCTACCGCATCAAGACGGAGTTCTCGCCCGAAATGCCCGCCGGTGCCCATGGGATCGCCGCGGACGTTCGCGCGGTGCTCGCTTCGGAGCCCGAGGTAGCCGTGGCAGTGGGGCGTGCCGCGGCAGAGTTGGATGGCGCCCCGGCGCCGCATCGCGTTCGAGCGGCCTTGTCTGCGGTGGACGACCAGCTTGCAGAAGTGCTCATGGCCTGTCTCGTCCCTGAGCAGAGTCGACGCCCCCGGGCGAGGGAGGTGCGGGAGGCGCTCGCCCTGTTCTGCTCCCAGTACGCCGACAACGTGGCCCGCGCTCTGCGCGGCGAGCCCTTGGCACCGTGTCCTTTGGGCGGGGCGGCGGCAACGGAGGCCCGGCGCCGTCGACGTTTGCGCCGCGCGGCACGCGTGGCCGCCGATGCGCTCTCGGCGGCTGTGGCCGTCGGAGGAGCTGCGACCGCAGGGCTTCTCACTCAGGACATGACGGTGGCTTTTCCAGCCGGTCAGCCGCTATGGTCGGGGCCGATGCCGGGACTTGCAGTCTCCGTGGCGCTTCTGTTGCCCCTTGCGGGTGCCCTTATCGCCCGCGGCAGCGAGAGAGACACCGGTTTCGGTTTCGCGCGAGGGCTTCTCGGGTCGCTTCTGGGCGGTGCGGTAGCGGGTCTTCTGGCCTCGCTCACGGCATGGCCGAGCGAGTCGGTCTCGGACGCTCTCTATGCGGTGCTGTTCCTCGCCGTCGTCGCTCCTTTACCGGGATTGGTCGCTGATTGGGCCTTGGCGCTGCCCCCGTTGTCGTCTGCGTCCTCCACCGCCCCGTTGGCGCGGCCGGTACTACCCTGGGGCGCGGTGCCTTCCGAGGATCGCGCCGTCTCGGCTGCGAGCCGCGAGGCCTTGGCGTTAGAGGCAATGTCAGAGATAACTTACGAACTAGCTGATGAGTCCAATGAGGAGGGCATATGACCCCCATCGATGCCACACCCACTTCCGTGCTGTTCGATTTGGCGAAGCGCCATTGCGGTGTGAGCCACAAGGAACTGGCCGGCTTGCTGCTGTCGGGGCGCCCCCTCTCCGACGGGCGCAGCCCCCAGAGCCGTCTGGACGACCGTACCTGGGTGTCGCGGTTCATCGTGCACGCGCCGGCCGGAACACTCTCCGACAGCTACTTCTGCGACTACGCCGTCGGCGCGCTCCGGTTCGCGGCGCGCATGAAATCGCGCAGCAAGCGCGCTCTCACGGGCGAGGCCATTCTCGATATCGTCTGCGGAAAGGCCGGCCGGGCCATGGACGACGCCCTTAAGGCATGCGGCCAGAGTCCCACGCTGTACCGCAACATGATGGAACGCATCGCCTGCGAGGGATCGCTGACGGCCGACGAGCGCGCCGAAGTGGCCCTGGTGCTGCTGGTGACCGCTGCTTGCACGGCCGATGTGCGACGCGCCGTGGCCGAGGCGCGCGCTTTCTCCGAGAAGATGCACGGAGGCGGTCTTGCCACACCGCCCTTGGCGCCGGTGCCTCAGGGCGCTGGGCGCGCGGCGGCCCCAACCGGCGCCGACGATCGCCCGCGCTGGTTGGGACTTCTGCGCATCGTCGACGGCGTCGTCGCCGGTGAGCCCCAGTGGGTGGAACCCACAGCGACGGGTGCCGAGGTGGGGGCGCTTGTGCTAACCGAGGGGGCGGTAAGCGAAGTCGGCCCTGACGTGTCCGGTTGCCACGCGCGCCTCTGGCGCGACGATGCGGGCGCGTGGTGGGTAGAAGGATGCGATTCCCGTCACGGCACGGTGCTCGTGAACGGCCTCACCGGCGAGGAGACGGTGGTGGAGCCGCCCCGCGGCCAGCGCGATGGCTGGCAAGCCTCTCCTGTGCCCGTGGCCCCGGGAGACCAACTCCGCCTCGCCGCCTCCACCACCTTCCTCCTCATAGAGGGCTACCCGGGCTAAGCAGCCGTACGGGAGCGCTACAGGCTTTCGATTTCTGCGATATTTAACTGATGACGTTGTAGTCATTCTGTCCCTCATTGTAATTTCAACCGTTTTGCCGTTGTCGCAAGTGCGGCAATGCGGTCGTTTCGCGCCTTTCGGACGCTGCCACTCATTATTGATGTTTACAACCGTATGTCCTGGCGTTCTCTTTTCTGGACTATATCGTGTGCATTTTGCTTTTAGCTTAGGCCCATTCAATCTTTTCCACTCCAAATTGGCTGACTAACGACGGGATCAGAACAAGTTTTGTAAGCTTTCGCATCACTGGTCTTGCTAGGTGGTTGTTCGGACGGAATGTAAGGAATGTTGCGCAACAAATTCTAGTGGTTCGCGTCTATGCTTTTTCAAAAGGTTTATTCTAAGAGGAGGCAAGCATGAGCCTTGTTGACGTTATCAAATACGAGGGGGATAACCAGACGTTCGTATGGAAGCATCCTCGTGAGGATTTCAATACGGGCTCTCAGCTGATCGTTCATGAATCGCAAGAAGCGATTTTCTTTTTGAACGGACAGGCGCTTGATTCATTTCTCCCGGGAAGATACGAACTTGAAACCCAGAATATCCCACTACTTAATAAAATAATAAACATCCCATCAGGTGGTGAGAGCCCATTCCACGCGGAAGTGTATTTCATCAACCTTGTTGAACAGATGGGTATACCGTGGGGAACCAATTCCAAAATACAGTTTATGGAACCTGAGTTTATGTTTCCGCTGTCCATTGGTGCTTCGGGAGAAATGGCGCTAGCGGTTAGGGAACCGAAAAAACTGCTTTTAAAGCTAGTCGGCACGGAGGCGCTTTTGTCGCAGGAAAAGCTCATCAAATACTTTAAGTCTTTCCTGCAAACTAGAATAAAAACCGTGATCGCGCAGGTTGTTATCGAACGCAAGCTGTCAATCTTCCAGATGGACGCACAGCTTGCGACGCTTTCAGATGAAGTCAAAGCACACCTTCAATCTGATTTTAAGGAATACGGGCTTGAGCTTACCCAAATGATGGTTACTACGATCGTGAAGCCTGAAGGCGACCCGATTTATGAACAGTTCAAAAACCTCTACTTTCGTCAATACGCTGCTGTGAAAAATGCTCAAATCAACCAACAAGTAGGAATCATAGATCAGGAGACGATTGCAAAGCAAACGGTCATAGAGGCAAAAGGAATTGCTGAAAAACGTCAAGTCGAGGGATACACCTATCAACAAGAGCGTGGTTTCGATGTTGCAGAACAGATGGCTCAAAACGAAGCTGCTGGAGAATTCGCGAATATGGGAATAGGTCTCGGAATGATGGCTGGCGTAGGAGGCCCCATGGGTGGAATTGTGGGGAGTGCGGTAACGGAAGTCTTGGGCGGGGTCGCCTTTGGTGCAGCCGCAACGGGCCGTTCGGCAGCAATGCAGCCATCAGGCTCTTCGGAGGGGTTTTGCGCTGAGTGTGGCTTTGCGTTTAAAGACGCTGAAAAGTTTTGTCCTCAATGTGGGAAGAAGAGGGCTTAAATGTCTAAAGAGATAAGCAAGCACAACATTGCAATTGGAGTTTTGTGCATAGCTTTTATGGCATATGCTTTAATCTGCTCCATTGTTTTTCAGAGAAATATTGTCTTCTGGGTGGAAATTTGCTTCAGCTTAATCGCATTTCTTCTTTCGGGGGTAGCGATGACATCCGCTGAAGATCAGAAACTCGTTTTCAATCTGCCCCTCTATTGCCTTGCGAGCGTATATTTGGTTCTCCAGATCCTTGCGAGCCTATTCTTCATGGGATTGCAAGGATCATGCGAACCTTGGTGTTATGCAATTAATGTTTCATTGCTTGCGGTTTATCTCTGCGCCTTGTTAGCAACGCGAGCAACATTGTCGCATATCGTGCAGGTGGACAAAAGCGCCGAACAGCAGACATCTTTCGTAAATGCTTTGATGCTAGAGCTTGAGACCATGCGGGATAGAACAGAAGGCGAACGCAAGAAGAAGATCGAGGAAGTCATCGACGTTGCGCGATACTCGAATTTGCGATCTTGCGATGCTTCGCAGGAAATAGAGGAAGTCATACTTGAAACAGCAAAGAACCTTAGTGCAGTTATCCAAGATGAACCGAACAGCAGCATAACTGATATGACGAACCGAATCTCTGAACAACTTAAACGGCGTGATCGGATTTGTAAGAAATAGGTGATAGGAGATCAATGCATGAGCTATGAAGAAGAAATGACTGCCGCGTTGTTAAAGGTTGGCTCTTTGAGGGACGGCGAGGAATTTGTCGTAAAGGATCTTTTTGATGGGGTGGCTTGGAATAGGTTTGAAATAGGCCAGAGACTGAATATAGGGAGGAATTTCAAAAGTCGAGTTGAAAGTGGACAAATCCCTGGTGTCGTACTCATGGGGAAACGTCCCAATAATTCCGCTTATTACAAAAAGATGGGAGGTACGCGATGAGGGCAATGCAATGCGAACTTTGCGGAGGAACGGACATAGTCAAGGAAGACGATTTTTTTGTATGTCAAAGTTGTGGGATGAAGTATACTCCCGAAAACGCTAAGAAGATGATGATCGATGGTGTCGTTAATATTCAAGGAACAGTTAAACTTGATAATACGAAATTGATTGACAACTATTTATCTATATCGCGGAATGCATATGATTCCGGAAACAGCAAAGAGGCTGAGGAATATGCAAACAAAGTCTTAGAGATAGATCCAACCAACTATAAGGCCCTTTCCCGCTGTTAAACCACCATTGACATATAGCCGTACCTCTCCCCGATGCTGACGCGGTTGGCCAGGCTCAGGAAGGGATGCGACTCCAGGTGCGTCAGC